>JBIKKW010000117.1:0-8583 GCA_044360115.1 Bacteroidia bacterium | reverse complement strand
CTCTACAACTTTACCTTTTAATGCATAACATCCCGGCCCTGTGAACGGATAGGTTTTAGCCGAGGGTGGAAAATGAACGGTATCAAGCCAATCGCCATCCTTATCAATAAAGGTACCGAAATACATTTTTTCTTTTTTACTGGTATAGGTAGGTTTTACGGTTATTAAATATCCAACAATCACTACTTCTTTATTGATATGTGAACGTAGTTTTTTAGCAGTGAGTTTACTTGGCATCTCTTCCTTTAATAATTCAAATGGCGAACATAACGAAAAGCCCAGCAATTCTATTTCATCAAAGGCCTCATCAATATACGATGTGGTTAGGTTAGGAAATTGCCATGTTTTGGGTTTTAGTTCAAAAAGTTCATTCTCCTTTGTTTTTTCGGGCGTGATTAGCGCATGAATTTCCCACAACAATTCACGTTTATTTTTACCTGTGAACCGGAATGCGCCTATCCGCACAAGCAAACGCATTTGCTCAACGGAAATATGAACGCGTTTTATAAAATCATTCACATCGGTAAAGGGTCCTTTAGCATTACGCTCATATAAAATATCAGCTAAGGCCTGATGTTCAATTTCATTGATGAATGCCAAACTTAAATAGATCACATGGCCTTTGATCACACACACCTCGGTGCTATTATTGATACATGGCAATTCAATTTGTGCGCCATGCAAGCGCGCTTCGTGTATGTACAATTCTTTCCGGTAAAAACCGCCGCCATTATTTAAGGTAGCCACCATGTACTCTAGCGGATAATACGCTTTAATGAATAAAGCCTGATAACTCTCAACCGCATAACTGGCCGAGTGGCCTTTTGAAAAAGCGTAATTGGCAAAGCTTTCGATCTGCAACCAAATATCACTGATCACCTTTATGTTATAGCCCTTTGCCAAACAGTTATCAAAAAATTGTTTTTGCACACGATCGAACTCATTGCGTTGTTTGAATTTCCAGCTCATGCCACGACGCAAATAATCGGCCTCCGCTAAAGTTAATCCCGCAAAAAAATGCGCTACTTTTATCACATCCTCCTGATACACCATCACACCATAAGTTTCCTGCAACAGATCATATAATTCGGGCAAAGCTTCACGCGCTTTTTTACGCAAGCGTTCATCGCGGTAACGTAAAATGTATTCGCGCATCATTCCGCTTTTTGAAACACCCGGACGAATAATAGAACTAGCAGCTACCAAACGCAAATAATCATCGGCTCGGAGTTTTGAAAGCAACATGCGCATGGCGGGCGACTCCACATAAAAACAACCAATGGCCTTTCCTTCGCGCAATAATTCTTTAATGCGTTCATCATCTTTATACTCCTGCATGTTGTGCACATCCAAGTCCACGCTTTTATTTTCTTTTACAAGCGTAAGTGCGTCTTTTATTTTTGCCAAACCACGCTGACTCAAAATATCAAATTTGTATAAGCCGATATCTTCTGCTTCGAGCATACTGAACTGCGTTGTAGGATAACCTTTTGGCGGCATGATGGTAGCGGTGTATGTGGTGATGGGTTCTTCGGAAATAATGATGCCGCTGGAGTGCACACTTAAGTGACTCGGAAAACCTTTGATCAGATCGCTGTAACGTAATACCATTTTTCCCAGATCATCTATATCCGGATACTTACTGGCCATTTGCAATTTATCAATTTCACCAGGGGGTAAACCAAATACTTTTCCGAGTTCACGAATTACGGCATCGTGCTGAAAGGTATTATACGCGCCAAGTAAAGCTGTACGTTGTGTTCCGAAGCGATCAAATATATAACGCGTCATATCGTCTCTATCTGTCCACGAAAAATCAATATCAAAATCGGGCGGATTACTTCGGTACGGATTAATGAAACGCTCGAAATACAGATCGAGATCAATGGGATCAACATCTGTAATTCGCAACAAATACGCCACCATGCTATTGGCACCGCTTCCCCGGCCAACGTAATAATAATCTTTACTTTGGGCATAGCGCACAATATCCCAATTGATGAGAAAGTAGGATGCAAAATTCATCTGCTGAATAATATCCAATTCTTTTTCCATGCGCTTTAAAACTTCGGCAGATGGTTTTTTATAACGATAGGACAGGCCATCCATGCAGTTCTTTCGCAGCAGTTCAATATCCTCACCTGATGAACCGGTGTAATGCTTTAAATTTTTATTAGCGAATTTACCATACTCAAAACTGATGGAGCAGTTATTTAAAATTGCCACCGTGTTTGAGATAATGTGTGGATAAGGCGCAAAGGCATTGTATAGCTCTTGGTGCGCATACAACAATTCATCGGGCTGCGCTTGCTCATTGGGTGATAATTTGCTTAAAATGGAATTGGTATCAATGGCGCGTAAGAGGCGATGTGCGTTAAAATATTTTTTATTTAAAAAAGTAAATGGCTGCTGTATGACAAACTGTTTTGTTTTTTTTTGAGCGGCCACAAAGGCAATGCTGTTCAGTTCTTTTAACGATACACCAATAAATTCGTTATCGCGCAATGTTTGTCCGTAGTACAATTTAAGCGGATACACCACGTATGCGTTTGTGAATGGCGGTGCAGGAAATTGAAACGGTATGTTATTGTGCAAGTGATGGGAAAGATGCTCGTTGAGTTCTTTAAAGCCTGCTGCATTAGTGGCAATGGCTACATAGCATTGCTGCGCGCCATTTCTAAAATCGATACCAATTACAGGTTTAATGCCGTATTCAGGAGCTTTACGAACAAAATCAATACAGGCAGATGTGTTATTGATATCGGTAACGGCAAAGCTGGTATAGCCCATTTGCTTAACAGATAACAACAGATCTTCGACCGACAAAGTGCCGAAACAAAAACTATAATACGTATGGCAATTTAATAACATATTCTCTCTCCTCTTTTCCCCAAAGTTCTTCCATGAGATAATAGTTACTTCTTGGATTTTTTCGCAGGTAATTTATAGCCAATTTTTTCACGCGGTTTTTGATGATCATTCTTCTCGATCAGCTCATCCAGGTACTGAAAAACAACCTCAATGTTTTTTGAATTATTTTCGGTTTTTCGCCGTATCTCTTCAACATGAATCCTTAACTCCGTATTGTCTAATAATGCCTCCCTTAATTTTACAAAAACTTCAATAATTCTAATACTTACTGCAATGGCTTTACGGCTTTTTAAAACATTTGAAAGCATCAAAACTCCATGCTCTGTAAAAGCAAAAGGTAAATATTTTACATTCTCTCCTCTTTTCAAGGTCGCAAATTGCGACCTTGAAATTTCTGCTTCCTCCTTTGTTAATTCAAACATAAAATGTGAAGGGAAACGATCCTTATTACGTCTTACCTGTTCCTTTAACCGCTTTGTTTCTACTCCATACAACTCCGATAAATCTTTATCAAGCATCACCTTGTTACCCCTGAAGTAAAAAATCTTACTCATAATTATTTCATCAGGTATTATTTGTGCGATATCTTTTTTTACTGTCATATTTATTAAACCAATCTCTAACTATTTCAAAACTCATACTTGTTATTCTATTATGATCCTCCTTGCTTTTTTCCGTTGAACGGATTAAAATCGTTGTGGCGCATACCAAGGCCAACTGCGCGTAAAACCGAATCTTTACCAAAACGTTTGCGTATACGATCCATGGCATTGAGTAATTGCAACTGCTCCTCGGTATCGTCGAACAAATTATATTGGTAACTGCCCTGCACTAGATGACTGAACTTAATACCTATCAAACGAATGAGCATGCGTTTTTGATACAGCTTATCAAACAACTCCTGTACTTTTTCAATGAGTACATGATCGAGTGATGTGTATGGTATGCGCATTTGCTGTGTATAGGTATTAAAATCGGAATAACGTATCTTAACAGTAACACAGGCCGTTAATTTTTCCTGACTGCGTAATTGATAGGCCAGTTTTTCCGTCATGCCAACCAGTAATGCTTTCAAAGCTTTTACATCAATGGTATCGCGTTCAAAGGTTTGTTCGGTTGACATGGATTTTTGTTCGGTATAGGGCTCAATGGGCGAGTTATCAATGCCGTTGGCCTTTTTCCAAATCACTACACCATTTTGCCCCAGCACTTGCTCCATGAGTTCAATGGGCATTTCCTGCAAGGTGCGTATCCACATCACGCCCATGCTGCGAAGGAGTTGGTAAGTTTTATCACCTACCATCGGAATTTTTTTTACGGAAAGCGGTGCTAAAAAATCTTTCTCGGTACCAAATGGAATTTCTTTTTGTCCGTTTGGTTTGGCCTCTCCCGTACCAACCTTTGAAACTGTTTTGTTGGATGATAAGGCAAAGGAAATAGGCAAACCGCTTTCGCGCATGATGCGCTGACGTAATTCGGTTGCCATTTTGTAGCAGCCGAAAAAACGATCCATACCGGTAAGATCAATATAAAATTCGTCGATGGATGTTTTTTCATACAGGGGCACATCTTCCTGAATGATATCAGTGATCATGTTGGAATAATAACTGTATTGCCCTGTATCGCCACGCACAATAATGGCATCCGGACAAAGCTGTCGCGCCATTTTCATAGGCATGGCCGAGTGTATACCATAGGCACGTGCTTCGTAACTGCAGGATGCGACTACCCCACGATCACTTGTGCCACCAACCAGCACCGGCTTTCCTATCAGCTTCGGGTTTTGCAAACGCTCCACCGAAACAAAAAAAGAATCCAGATCAATATGTACCACCGAACGATTCATCAAACTATCTCTTTTCTATTCCAAACATTCATCAGATCGTCTACTATCCCGATAATTATCGAGAGGAGTCGAAGTATACGATGAATCACTATATGATCATCATTAAAATGTCGTCCTTCGATTCGCCGCGGCGAACGCTCAGGGTGACATGCTAACTCCTTTCAATCGCGAACACTCAACAGATCGTCATACTGAGCGGAGTCGAAGTATACGATCAGCCTTAACTATTTCATCTTGTTACTAAAATGGCTATGATTTTTACATACCGAAAACTCATGAAGATTATCATAATTGCCAGCAATCAAAGCCTCTTTCTTCCTGCGGGTCCATCCCTTTATTTTCTTCTCCCACTCTATACAATATAAATTATCATGAAACAATTCGCAAAACACTAATTGAACCGGTCTCTTATCATAAGTATAACAACTCTTATTTATCCCAACTTGATGCTCCTTTAAACGCTTATCAATATTGTTTGTAACTCCAGTATAGTAAGATTCATCTGAACACTTTAGTATATATAAATACAATGCCATTTTTATTTTTGATGATGTCGCCCTTCGATTCGCCGCGGCGAACGCTCAGGGTGACATGATTATTCATTTTAATTCCAAACATTCATCAGATCGTCATACTGTCCCGATAATTATCGGGAGGAGTCGAAGTATACGATCAGCCACTATATGATCATCATAAAAATGTCGCCCTTCGACTCCGCTCAGGGTGACATTTTAATGTACCACCGAACGATTCACTCTTACACCATTTTCCTTTGTTTAAAGGTAGCTACGTTTTATGGTTGCATGTTGCTAGCTTTTGTAGCAGTTTAATAATAAATCTGATTTTATCTACCGTATTGATTATCAGCTTAATAATTTAATAAAGATGTTGTAACTTTACGCCTACTTGATCGTCTTATTACTGTAAAATGACCGTAACTGATTATAATTCGTGTGTTGACCGTTATTCTGACGGCCTATACCGCTTTATGCTCAAAAATACGCGTGATAAAGATCTGGCAAAAGATCTGGTGCAGGATGCTTTTGAAAAGTTATGGCGAAAATTAAATGAGGTGGATGCCGAAAAAGCAAAGACCTATTTATTTACAACCGGTTACAACTCCTTTATTGATCACACCAGACGACAAAAGTTTAAAGGTGATTACAATGAAGTGGTTGAAGAGAATTACGGTTACCAAAATAATTATAACAACTTAAAAGAAGTGATCAATAACGCACTTGAAAAATTACCGGAGATACAACGTACCGTTATAATGTTGCGCGATTACGAAGGTTACGATTACAACGAAATTGGCGAGATCACGCAATTAAGCGAAAGTCAGGTTAAAGTGTACATTTTCAGAGCACGCCAAACATTAAAAAATTATTTAGTAAAACTGGATACCATACTGTGAGCGGAATAAACTTAAATAATTACGAAGCCTTTATGCTTGATTATTTTGAAGGGAAACTTTCAAATGAACAGATCGTAGCATTAAAAGCATTTGCAGTATTGCATCCAGAGCTTGACCTTAATTTTGATGAGGAATTGGTTGAGTTGGAAAATGAAACGATCCATTTTTCTGATAAGCAAAGTTTAAAAGCAAGTTTTAATGATGACCTGGTAATTGGTTATTTAGAAAATACACTTACTGATAAGGAAAAAAAAGAAGCAGATACGTTAATAAAAACAAATGCCGTATTTATAAACGAACTTAACTTATATAAAAAAACAATTGCTCAACCCGATGAACGAATTGTATTTGAAAACAAGGCACAATTAAAGCGTGAGCCAAAGGTTATTTTCTTCTCACAAACAGTAACCATGCGCATTGCAGCCGCCATATTATTACTTGCCGGCTTATGGTTCATGGTTAGTAAATTAGTTGTTACCGAACAGATATCTAATCCCGAATTAGCAAAAACAGAGATCAAGAACAAGGTAATTGCCCCAATTGAAAACAATAGTACCGAAGCAAAAACCACTACGAACGAAAAGCAATTAGCTATAGCTAACAAAACGAAAAGTGCAACTGTAATTAAAAAACAAAAACAACTCCATTCTACCGAACCTTCAACTATTACAGTTGCCACTACAACAGCAAACAATAACCCGTTTATTGCCAACAACGAAAATGAAAACAAACAAGTTAAAACAACTTATTTAGATACCAATGCCCTTAAGCTGGCTAGTGAGTTTACGAAGGAAAAAACACAACGCAAAGTAATTATTGAAGAAGAAGATGATGAAAATCTTGTAGCGAACAACACGCCTAAAAAGGGTAAACTATGGAATTTAGCTTCAAAAGCCTTCCGATCATTGAATAAGAATGGCGTTGAAAAGGTAAATAGTTCAGATAATACCAATGACCTATTTATTGGTGCATTAACCATCTCAAAGAACAATTAATTGATTTTTACAAATTAATTGATTTTTGCTGTAACTTTTCACATCACCCACCCGTCTTACTTACAAATAACAACAAAAATGAAAACACTAAAATTAATGATCGCAACTGTGTTTGCAAGCTTAACCTTAAATAGCATGGCAGTAACAGGTGGCGAAGGAACAACCGAAAAAGAAATTCAAAAACATTTATCGTTCCCTAATATTTTAATGCCCGTTAATAAAACACAAAGCAATAAAGTTGATGTGGTATTTACAACCAACGAAAACGGCCAGGTTAATTTAGTGATCGCTAAAACCGAAAATAAAGATCTGAAAAAAGAAATAGAAAAGAATTTTTCGAAACTGGTATTAAAAACCACCAAACCCAATGTTTGCTATGGTGTAACCTTAAACTTAAAAACCTATTAATTTATTTTAAAAACCCTGTAACTTTTTAAAACACATAAACGTCTTACTTTAAAACAAACCAATTATGAAATTTTTTAATTACATAGCCATACTCGGAAGTTTAACCGGAAGCCTTATGGCGCAAGATATTCAGGAAAAAAACCTAGAACCCTTTACCGGTATTACCGCCTCTGGAGCTGTTAATGTAAAATACCGTTATAGTGATACATCAAAAATCGTTTTAAAAGGCGAAAAAGAAGACTTTAATAAGATTGAATATTCCGTAGGTAATAACATGCTATATATTAAGTCAATTGGCAGTATTAAAAACGCACTTACCATTATTGTAAGTGGCACTAAATTAAATGAGGTAACAGCTTCAGGCGCAAGTAATGTTAAATCAAATGAAACTTTACAAGCCGATTTTTTCAGAGTTGATGCCAGCGGTGCAAGTAATATCAACTTAACTATTAAAGCAAGAAAAACAATGTTAGATGCTGGCGGCGCCAGTGATGTTACCTTAAAAGGCTCAACTAATATTTTTGATGCTACAGTAACTGGTGCTTCTAATTTAAAGTCTTACGAGCTTATATCCGACACGGCGAATGTTAATGCTTCAGGTGCTTCAAATGCCAAACTTCAGGCCATTAAAAAAATTAGCATTAATGCCACAGGTGCCAGTACAGTTAAATTCAAAGGCGATCCAAATGATGTTGCGGCAGAAGGAAGTTCATCTTCTAAGATCGTAAAAATTGGTGGTGATGAAACATCAACCAAACTGAATGGTAGCGATTCAACGCAATCAAAAACAACCTTTAAATTCAAAGGAAAAAATATCATCATTATTGATAATAACGATCCGCGCGCCGATAGCATTAAAAACTCACACAACGGATCAGATCTTACGCGCCAGCACTGGCAAGGTTTTTGGATGGGATTTGCCGGATACACTAATCCACAAATGGGCTTCACAATGAACAACCCTTATAAATATATGGAGTTAGATTATGGTAAATCTTACAATTTCCAATGGAATTTATTTCAAAAGAATTTGAATGTGTATAAAAAAT
>JBIKKW010000116.1:0-8695 GCA_044360115.1 Bacteroidia bacterium | reverse complement strand
TAAAAAACATACCGAGTTCATTGGTGATCTTACTTTATCGGGCTTACCTGATTTTCAAAACAGTTACCTGCATTTTGACGCTAAAAAACTTTCAACCTCCTATTATGATCTGAAGCAAATTCCAAATTATCCGTTCAAAGAAAATAAACCACTCGAAATTCCAAGTCAATTAAAAAGCTTAGGTGTAATTAGCTACAATGGAAAGTTTGATGGCTTGATCAATGATTTTAATATTTACGGCAATTTAAGAACTGATCTGGGATCGGTATTAACAGACATTGGTATTAAAACCGGAAAGAAACCAAACGACTTAGTTTATCATGGTAAAATAAAAACAAACAATTTTAATTTGGGCGCTTTGGTAGGCTCAAAAGATCTAAGGAATTTAAGCACCGATATTAAGCTCAACGGAAAAGGCGTTACCGTTGATAAAATTGATGCCAATATGGAAGGTGTTATTAAAAGCTTATACTTTAACGGCTATAATTACACCAATATAAAAGTTGATGGTAGTTTTTATCAAAAAACATTTAATGGTTTATTGGTAAGTACCGATCCAAATGCCGATTTTGATTTTAACGGAAATATCCATTTCACTGATAAGGTTCCGGAAATGGACTTCATATCAACCGTAAATAAATTGAATTTAAAGAAATTAAATTTTACCAAGGAAGAAGCAGAATTCTCTACACAAATACTTATTAATTTAAAAGGCGATAATGTAAACAACCTAACAGGCAACATTAACTTTGATAATACCTTTTACAAGAACGAACAAAAAACCTATAAGATCAGCACTTTTGACCTAACATTGAATCAGGAGGATGTTGAAAAGACAATTCACCTGAGTTCAAATTATTTTAATGTGGATGTGAACGGTAAATATCAGTTAACCAATTTGCCATTAGCATTCAGACAAACACTTAACACCTATTATCCAACCTTTGTAGATAAGAACAAAGGCAAAACAATTTACAAGGATGCTTTTAAATTTAAGATCGCCGTAAAAAAGTTTGATATCATAAACGAATTGTTTGTGAAAAATTTAATGATCAGTCCGAGTACCAACATAGCCGGTGATTTTGATGCCGGAAAGAACTTGTTCAATTTTAATTTAAAATCACCTTTAATTGAAGCCTCAGGCATTAAATTCAATAACAACGTGATCGAATCGTATTCAAAAAACAATAAGATCAACTTGGTATTTAAAGGAAGTAATATTCAGTTAACAGACAGTATCAAATTGAACAACTATTTCATGTATTTGGTATCAAAAGATCTTGACACAAAGTATAACTTAGAATGGGATGATAAGAACGCACCCAACACCTCCGGTAAATTTTTTGGTAACGTTTCATTCTCCAACAATCAAGCTGTTATTAATTACAACGATATTCATTTAAAAGTAAAAGACAGTACATGGAAACTGGTTACTTCAAATCCTACCATTCTTGATTCATCGGGAGCTATCATCATAAAACCATTGCACTTTGAAAACAATTTGCAGGCAATAGATATTAGCGGTGCATTATCTGACAAATCATCCGACTCTATCAATATTGTAACAAAAAACCTGGTGCTCGATCAGTTCAATCCCATCCTGAGTCCTTTTAAGATCAAACTGAATGGTGAATTGAACGGAAATATTAAAATGCAAAATGTAGAGAATCATTTTTCAATGAACAGCTTTTTAGACTTTACAAAATTCAAATTCAACGATAACATTATTGGTGAATTGGTTTTGCGAAGTGATTACATCCCTAAAGAAAAACGAATTGAAGTAGATGGCTATACATCTCTTGGATTAACGAACGACTTTGGTGTGCAGGTTAAAAACCTCTCGTTCAGCGGTAACTATTATACTGATAAAAAAGAGGAATCGATAGACATTGATTTTAAAGCTAGTCCGCTTAATATTAAATTATTAAATCCATTGATGGAAGGCATCCTCACCATTAAATCAGGATTCGTAAATGGTGGCGGTAAGATACATGGCACGCCCGATAATATTTTAATTGAAGGCGAACTCAAATTATTTAAAAGTGAGATCAAAATTGATTATACCAATGTTACTTATAACATTACCGGTAAAATTGAGATCATGCCCGATCAGATCCGATTCAGTGATCTGTTAATGAGTGAAGTTGGTTTAAAGGCTGCGCCGCAAGGAACCATCAACGGAAACATCTTCCACTCTAACTTTAAACGCATGCAGTTAGATTACGACGTTACATACAGGAACATGCTGGTTTTAAATACCACCGAGCGGGAGAATAAAGATTTTTACGGTAAAATTTACAGCAGCGGTAACATTGGAATTTGGGGTTTCCTCAATAATATTTACATGCAAGTAAAAGACACCACCAGAAAGAGTTCAAAATTTGTTTTGCCGCTTGATGGCCCTGAAGAAATTGCCGATAACGACTTTATTAAATTCATTAAAAAAGATACCATTAAAACCGTTGAAAGAAAACCAATAACCGGGTTTAACCTCGATTTGAATATTGTAGCAACTCCTGAAACCACCATGCAGATCATTTTTGATAAAACAAATAACGATGCCATAAATGTTTTTGGTCAAGGTGAAATTGCCATGAAAATAAATACACTTGGTAAGTTTGATATGTATGGTGAATATATAATCAGTGGCGGAGATTATAATTTCAGTTTAGAAAAAGTGATCAGCAAAAAATTTGAGATCGATGCAGGAAGTAGTATTTCATGGAGCGGAAATCCATACAATGGCGATATTGATATTACGGCGAGTTACAGACAACGTGCTTCCATTGCACCTTTGATAAATGATGCCACCGGCGCTTATAAAGGCCGAACACCTGCCGCATGTAAATTAAAAATGAAAAATAAATTAATGAGTCCGGATATTTCATTTGGATTAGAGTTTCCTACAATTGCCGATAATGTAAGATCGCAAATTGCAAGTGTATTGGCAGATGAGCAAGAATTGAACCGCCAGGTTTTTTCCTTTTTATTATTCAGAAGTTTTGTTCCGCCTGTTATTTATAATACTACAGGCGGTGGTGTAACTGCAGCAGCAGGAAACGCGGCAGCATCAACCGGAAGTGAATTATTAAGTAACCGTTTAAGTAACATGTTGGATAATGTGGTTGGCAATTTAGATAATAACCTGCAAGTAGGCGTAAACTACCGACCAGGAAGCCAAACCAATTCGGATGAAGTTTTAATTAATGTGAACAAAAGTTTATGGAATGATAAATTGACTGCCGATGTAAATGTGGGTATGGGCGGCGGCTCAACAACTAATCGAAATTTTATTGGTGATGTGAATATTGAATACAAACTAAGTGACGATGGCCGTTACAAGTTAAAAGGCTTTAATCGCACTAATGATAACACGCAATTGATCACAACCGGCGGATTGTATACGCAAGGTATCGGCTTCTTTTACCGTGAAGAATTTGACACCTGGGAAGAATTATACAAACGCTATTTGAAAAAATTAAAAAAAGATAAAAAAGCATCATGATCCGTATCGCATTCATATTTCTGTTCGCAATGATCACATTTCATACAAATGCACAAAATGCGGATGTTCGCTTTTTAAAAGCTTGCAATGCCACCGATATGCCTGTTTGGGATAAAACTATGGAAGGTGTTTCTTTTTCGGTATACCCTGCAATGCCTGCCAGCGTAATTGGTATTTGGAGCTATGGTTATTACAAGAAAGATCAGGAGATGATGCGCAACGGTTATAAAGGCGCGTTAACCATTGGTTTGGCAAATGGCGTAAGTATCTTACTAAAATCAACCATTCGCAGAGACAGACCTTTTGTTACCTATCCAAACGATATCATCAAAAGAACACACGCCGGACCATTATCCTTTCCGAGCGGACACACCACAGCCGCGTTTGCAACAGCAACGGCATTAAGTTTAAGCGCAAAGAACTGGCAAGTTGCGGTTCCATCATATTTATATGCAGGGCTTGTTGGATACTCGCGTATGCGATTAGGCGTGCATTATCCAAGTGATGTTTTGGCCGGCGCACTCATTGGTATTGGAAGTGGTTTTTTAGTTTGGCAGGTAGATAAACTGATCAGAAAATAATTTTTTTACTGAGCCAAAAATTCCTTGATGGTTGAATAGATCACATTCAACTCTTGCTTCGTAATGCAATATGGCGGTATCAGATAAAACACATTACCAAGCGGACGTAACAAAATACCTTTCTTTAAAAAATAAGCTGCAATTCCTTCTGATGCGGCATTTAAATAATGTGTAGCTTCTTCGGTTTTTAATTCAATAGCCAAAATGGTTCCTTTCACACGTATATAAGCACAGGCTTTATGTCCCTTTAATCCATTTGCAAACACATGATGTTGCTCTTCGATCATTCTGATCTGCGCCCAGGTTTCCTCCTCTTCCATCAGATCCATGCTTGCTAATGCCGCACTACAAGCTGTTGGGTTGGCGGTGTAACTATGTCCGTGAAAAAAAGTTTTTGTTTTATCATCACTAATGTAAGCCTCATGAATAAAGGAAGTGCATGAGGTAACACCCAATGGCATATAACCGCCGGTTAGTCCTTTTGATAAGCAAATAATATCCGGTTTATGTTCCAATTGATGCGATGCAAAAAAAGTTCCGGTTCGTCCAAAGCCCGTCATTACTTCATCGGCAATCGTAATAATATCATTTTGTTTACAAAACTGTATCAACACATCCAACAACTGATGATCATACATCAGCATACCGGCTGCACCTTGCACTAATGGCTCAAAAATAAATCCGGCAATGGAATGATTTTGAACCCAGTCACTCAACACCTCCAATATTTGATGAATATTTTCGGAAGTAGGCAACGGAATATGTGCTACATTGAATAATTGATTCTCAAAAGCATTATTAAAAACATTGCGTGCGCCAACACTCATGCCACCAAAGGTGTCGCCATGGTAAGCATTTTCAAAAGCGATGAATAAGGATTTTGGCGTGCCTTGATTATGCCAGAATTGAAAGGTCATTTTTAAAGCCACTTCAACAGTGGTAGAACCATTATCAGAATAAAAGATCTTTGATTGATTGCTTGGTAAATGTTTTAATAAACGCTCTGCCAATTCAATGGCAGGTTGATGTGTGAAATCACTGAAAATAGCATGCTCCAATGAATGAACCTGTTCACTTACCTTTTTTGAAATGTAAGGATGCGCGTGACCATGCAAATTAACCCACCAACTTGAGATCGCATCCATGATCTTGTTATCATGTTCATCAATAAAATAAAGACCTTCCGCGCGTTTTATCAATACCGGCGATGAGACTGCTTTTTGATGCGTGAACGGATGCCAAACAAACTGTTTATCTTTTTCGTTCCAATTCATAAGAACAACTCTTTATTAACGGTGCGTGCCAGATCAGAAACCACTTGTTCGTTCACCTTACTCATTTCATAGAATTTTGCGAGAACCGGTGTATTGGCGTAATTCACGATCGATTCTTCAACCATGGCATCAAAATTACCATTGAGTATAAGACCTTTTAATTTAAAATTATTTTTCATCAAATAATCGATCGATAAAAGTGAGTGATTGATGCAACCCAAATAATTTCTTACAACTAGGATAACCTCTGCATCAAACTTCTTTGCAATATCGATCACGTAATGTGTTTTATTCAATGGCACCAAAATTCCGCCGGCACCTTCTATGATTAGATGATTAGCTGTGTTTGGTAATTCGATCTTACTTAATTCGATCTCCTCATTTTCAATGGCTGCCGCTAAATGCGGAGAAACAGGAGCAGTGAATGAATAAGCCTCACGTTGAAATTGGGTACGTTGATTGGTGATCAAACGGGAAACCTCATTCACATCCGCGCTTTCGATCACACCGGTTTGAACGGGTTTCCAGTAATCTGCCTGAAGCGCTTCAGTTAATATGGCCGAACAAAACGTTTTACCAACATTGGTACCTATACCGGTTATAAAAAATCGTTTCATTTGGTTCTATTTAAATTATCTATTAATTGATCGATCTCACTTTTGGTATTAAATGCATGCAAACAAAAACGTATGCGCTCACTACCTTCCTTAACAGTTGGGCTTTTAACCGCCTTGCATAAAATATTTTTTGTTCGAAGTGCTTTTTCCAGTTCATCTGCTTTTTTACGATCATTCAGTAATAGGCATTGAATGGCGCTTCTGCTTTTTATGAATGAGAAATGATGTTTTACATTCTCAACAAAGTAACCAATATTATTTTGTAATTGATCGTGCTGCGTATTCTCCAAAAGCAGATCATATGCCGCCGAAATAGCCGCAACAGAATGTGAAGGTAAAGCGGTAGTATAGATGAATGATCGTGCAAAATTTATCAGGTAATTCTTTAGATCAACCGATCCAACAATGGCGGCACCATGGCAACCCATTGCTTTACCGTATGTGTATATACGCGCGAAACAACGTTCTTCCAATTCCAATTCGGTACATAATCCTCTTCCGTTCTTACCAAACACACCAATGGCGTGTGCTTCATCCACTATTAAAAAAACATTATTAAACCTGCTTACAAATTCAGATATATGACTCAAAGGTGCTTCATCACCATCCATAGAGTAAACACTTTCAACCACCACATAAATATTTTCGAACGAAGCAGAATGTCTGTTGAGTAATTCCATTAAGTGATCCACATCATTATGCCTGAACTTATAATGTTTAGCATAACTTAATCTTACACCATCAATAATAGAAGCGTGAATGAACTCATCGGTAATAACCAGATCATTTTTTTGAGGAACGGATGACAGCAAGCCTAAATTGGCATCGTAACCCGAATTAAAGATCAATGCTGCTTGTGCATGATGAAATGCTGCGATCTTTTTTTCGGTTGATTCTAAAAAAGTGGTTTGTCCACTTATTAAGCGCGAACCACCAGAACCAGTGATGTTCCTTTCATCCGGATATAATTCGTTTATTTTTTTAGCAAGGAGTCCAAGTTTCGAAAAACCCAAATAATCGTTACTGATAAGATCGATCCCGAAATGTGAAGCAGTAAGAGTACGTAATAATCCCTCCTTCGTTCTATTTTGTATAGCTTGGCTAATGTTTGAAGGAACTTTGCCCATTCAAAAATTATGAATTAACCACTTCTTCTTTGCGAACGTCAGCATATGCCTTTTTTGGTTTTAAACCAAGTATCTCAAACATTTGCATATCCTGATTGAAACGAGGATTTGGTGTGGTCAATAATTTATCGCCTGCAAAAATGGAGTTAGCACCCGCCATAAAGCACAATGCTTGTCCTTCCATGCTCATGCTCATGCGACCTGCACTTAAGCGCACTGCCGTTGTAGGAATAACAATTCGTGTTGTTGCGATCATACGCACCATATCCCAAATTGGCACCGGAGGTTGTTCTTCCAATGGTGTACCTTCAACAGCAACTAATGCATTGATCGGAACACTTTCAGGTTGCGGACGTAATAAGCTTAAAGTATAAAGCATTCCCACGCGATCTTCAGCAGTTTCGCCCATACCAATGATACCGCCCGAACAAACAGTTAAACCTGCCTTACGCACGTTTCCAAGGGTTTTTAAGCGATCATCGTAAGTGCGTGTAGAAATAATATTATTGTAATTTTCTTCTGATGTATCTAAGTTATGATTGTAGGCATATAAACCGGCATCTGCCAATTTTTTTGCTTGCTCTTCTGTTACCATTCCTAAGGTAGCGCATACTTCCATGCCTTTTCTGTTAATGGTGCGCACCATATCCAATACTTTATCAAAATCACGGTTATCACGCACCTCTCTCCAGGCAGCGCCCAAACACATGCGGCTTGCGCCTCCAGCTTTGGCGTTATCTGCAGCTTCGTTTATCTCAGCAACACTCATTAATTTCTGAACCTTAACTTCGGTTTGGTAACGTGCTGCTTGCGGACAATAGGCGCAATCTTCAGGACATCCACCGGTTTTAATGGATAACAAAGAACTCACTTGAACCTCACCAACTTTGTGATATTGTTTGTGAACTTCAGCCGCGCGGTAGATCAATTCCATTAAAGGTGTATTATAAACCTCCAAAATTTCTTCTTTTGTCCAATCTTTGATCATTTTGATAGTATTTGTAACAAATTTAATGAATAGGAATGTAGTAAAAAAATCAAATTTAGTGCTTATTCAACCCAAAGCACCATACCCTTTAGGTACTCACCTTCAGGGAAATACGGGGTTACAGGATGATCAGCAGGTTGGTTCAAATAATGCAAGATCTTAATGTTACGCTTGGCCTCCATGGCAGCGGCTGTTACGGTATTGTAAAACAAAAATTTATCTACCACGCCACTGCAACTGAATGTGAAAATAATGCCATTTTGTTTGATCAGTTTCATTGCCAAGGCATTTAAGCGCTTATAGCCGTTCACTGCCTGATGTTTGGCATCTCTGCTTTTGGCAAATGCAGGAGGATCGAGTACGATCACATCGTAAACATCTTTTTTATCTTTTAAGAAATCAAAGGTATCCTCAACAAATGATTGATGATTCGTTAAACCATTTAATTCAGCGTTCTTATCACCAATAGCGATCGCCGGAGCACTCACATCTACTGAATGAACAGTTTTAGCGCCTGCTAATGCTGCATAAATAGAGAAACCGCCGGTATATGAAAAGGTATTTAAAACTGTTTTTCCTTTAGAATAGGTACCTAATAATTTT
>JBIKKW010000021.1:0-29082 GCA_044360115.1 Bacteroidia bacterium | reverse complement strand
ACCGAACAATTATATAATTATTCAAAAAGAAGAGAAGGGTATAATGTAACCATGTTAACCTACGATCTAAACAACAGAAGGATCATCAATCCCTATTCAATGCAAGCGTCTGTTCAACATGATGGTTACATGACCAAAGCCAGTGTGACTTTCAAAGAAAATTTTACAATTTCTAAAAACAAATCTGTTGAAGTAAGAGTTTTTGCAGGAACTTTTATTAGAGGTAATGCCGAGCAAAACGGACCATACCGTTTTAGAATGAGTGGTTTTAGAGGTGATCAGGATTATTTGTATGAAGCAAATTATTTGGGCAGATCGGAATACAACGGGTTGGCTTTTTCACAATTCAATGATGTTGAAGGCGCATTTAAAGTTTGGACACCATTAGGACAAAGCACTACATATTTAGTTGCAGCCAATATTAAATCGCCAAGCATTTGGAAATTGCCTTTAAAAGTTTTTGCAGATATTGGTACCGCCGAAAAAGCATCTTTAAATAAGGAGATGATTTTGTGGGATGCCGGAATAAATTTTACATTGGCTAAAGATGTTGTAGATGTTTATTTACCATTGCTATATAGCAACGATATAAAAGAAACCTTAACTTTGAATAATGTAAGTTTTATGAATACCATTCGTTTTACGTTCAACATTCATAAGCTTAAACCAAAAGAAATGTTGATCAATAGTTTTTTATAAAATGATACAGGGTAAAAAAATATATTTTGCTTCTGATTTTCATTTGGGAATTCCCGATCATGAAAGAAGTTTACTGCGCGAAAAAAAAATTGTAGCATGGTTAGATTCCATTAAGCATGATGCAGAAGAGATCTATTTAGTTGGTGATATTTTTGATTTTTGGTTCGAATATAAATACACTGTTCCAAAAGGCTTCACACGTTTGTTGGGTAAAATTGCTGAGTTAACCGATTCAGGTATCAAGGTTAATTTTTTTACGGGTAATCATGATCTGTGGATGAAAGATTATTTTACGAAAGAATTAAATGTAAGTGTTTATCACGAACCAATTGTGAGAACATATGCCAATAAACAATTTTACATTGGGCATGGCGATGGATTAGGTCCAGGTGATCACAAATACAAATTCTTAAAGAAAATTTTCACAAATAAAGTTTGTCAGGTTTTGTTTTCATTGATCCATCCAAGTTTTTCATTTTCATTTGCAAATTATGCCAGCCGAAAAAGCAGATTAGCAACCGGTAAATCGGATGAGAAATTTTTGGGAGAAGAAAATGAATGGTTGTATTTGTATTGCAAAGAGCACTTAAAACAAAATAAAATTGATTTTTATATTTTTGGTCACCGTCATTTAGCCTTAGATATGAAATTAGATGGCGGTGCACGATATTTGAACTTGGGGCAGTGGTTAAGCAACAACCAATATGCTGTTTTTGATGGGGTAGACCTAAAATTGGTAGAATTAACCCATTCTAATTGATTGATTCTTAACATTTAGCGGTTCAAAACTGGGTGTACAAGGTTATATTTTATTAACAATTTGTTAATAATTTTGATTTTACCTATCTTTATCCCTATTTCATACGTATATATGTATGGAAAAGGATTTATTTAGGTGTATATTTTTAACTAAATTTATAGAAATTATACTTTACTGAATAGATTATAAAATAATAACTATCAATTCTTTAGAACTGAATTAATATATGAAGAAAATAATTTACTCCTTGTTCGTCTTATTGAATTTGGCAGCGTTTACTGCTAAATCTCAAGTGTTTTGGACTGAAACATTCGGTAATGGCTGTAACGCCGGACAATTAGCCAATGGCTTTGTTGGTACTAATGGGGCTTGGGCTGTTACTGCACTAAATGCACCATTTGTGAATGGTCCTGATGCTAACGAATGGTTCATTAGTGCAACGGAGCGCGGTCAACCTGTCGGTAATTGTGGTGTTGGTTGCGGTGGAACAGATGATCGTACCTTACACATGGGTGCAAATATTTTGGTGCCTTTACCTATTGTTGATCCCGGAGCTGCTTATTTGGCG
Source organism: Bacteroidia bacterium (assembly GCA_044360115.1). Taxonomy (GTDB): domain Bacteria; phylum Bacteroidota; class Bacteroidia; order B-17B0; family Aurantibacillaceae; genus Aurantibacillus. The sequence continues at coordinate 27,055 of JBIKKW010000021.1, read as the reverse complement.
GGGGCTACAGCTAATACAAACAAACGTGCGGAGTCTCCAATAATCAATTGTACAGGTAAAAATTTCATTCAAGTAAGTTTTAAATATTTACAACAAGGTATTGCAGCTGCTGACTTTTGTGAACTTTGGTATTTTGATGGTTTAATTTGGAATTTTTTATCGCAATTACCTCAAACAAATAATGTTTTATGTTTGCCTCAAGGACAATGGGGATTCATCGCATACGGCTTACCGCCAACATGTAATAATAATCCTAATGTGAGAATTGGTTTCCGTTGGAGAAGTAACGACCTAGCGGGTGCCGATCCGAGTGTTGCGATTGATGATATCGAATTGTCGGAAATGACGATCAATACAACGTCTGTGGTTACTTGTCCGTCTCAAACTGTATCAGCAACCATTGCACCTAACGCAGTTGGTGTTACCGGTTACACATGGACATCTTTACCAAATACAGTAACCTTTACACCAACAAATGCTATTCCTACAACAGTGCAGTATCCTGCAGCTGGTACTTACACTTTAATTTGTTTTGGTAGTACTTTACCAAATGGTCCGGCAACTGCAACTGCTGTTACAATTGTTACAGTTAATCCTGTTTTAACCATCACGGTAGCGCCTTTATCGCAAACAGTTTGTCCGCAAGCAAACGCTATTATTACGGCTAGCGGCGCAAATTCATACACCTGGTCTGTTAACGCCGGCCCTGTAATTGGCACCGGCAGTAACGTTACGGTTACAAGTGCTGTAGCCGGCACATCTGTTTATGCCGTGCAAGGTGAGTTAGGAATGTGTTTAAGTAATTCTGTTTTAGCAACAGTTGTATATTCAAACGTTCCAACTACATTAACCATTACACCAAATCCTGTTACGGTTTGTCCTACACAACCGGTTAACTTATCGGCAAACGGCGCCACATCTTATACGTGGGCCATTCCGGGTAATCCAACACTAACACCTACCGGCGCTATTTTAACGCATACGCCAAGTGCTAGTGGTATATATTCTGTTAGCGGTACTGTTGGCGGTTGTATTGGTACCGGAACAGCACAAGTGTTCGTACAAAATATTCCATTATCATTAACATTAACAGCATCACCGGCTACAATATGTCCCGGTAGTTCGGTTACCTTAACCGCTAATGGTGCACTATCATACACATGGACACCACCAGCTACATTAAGCAGTAGTGTTGGTGTTTCGGTAGTAGCATCGCCAACAACATCACAAGTATATAACGTTTTTGGTGAAGCAGGTGGTTGTACAGGTAACGCGCAAATCACAGTTACAGTAGTTCCAGGTCCAAATGTTTTCGTAAATACCACAGCCAATGCCGTTTGTACCGGTTACACATCAACGCTTACCGCATCAGGCGCTATGACGTATAGTTGGACAGGTACAACCTTTACGGGTACTATCAATCAGCCATCTATTTCCGTTGGTTCCGGTGATTATACAGTGGTTGCAACATCAACAGCATTTGGTTGCCCAACAATTAAGGCTGTATCAATTGCTACCATGGGTAACCTTAACATTACGATCAATCAATCGAGTTATACAACGTGTATCGCAAACAACACACCTAAGTTCTCCTTACCTGTAAGTTTATTTGCAAGTGGAGGTTCAACTTATAACTGGGCTCCATGTGTTGGTGGTTATTTAAGTATTTGTATTGGTAGTTCGGTTATCGCTCGTCCGCAAACAACTACACAGTATACAGTTACCGGTTTCACATCCGTTTGTTCGGGTAGTGCAATTATAACAGTAACGGTTGTACCACAATCAACCATTAATGTGCAGCCTCCAATGCCAATTGCGTGTTTGGGCGGATGTTTCAACTTTACGGTTATCAATACCAATACAGTTTTACCGGCACCTTATACTTACAGCTGGAGTGTACCAAATCATGTTCCATTAAGTATCGATAATCCATTATCACGAACCGTTGTTGCCTGCCCATCAGTAAGTGCAACGTATTCAGTAGAAATGAAAGATCTTCGTAATTGTGTTACTGAGCAACGTTTAGTACATACTACAATTATTCCTCAGCCAATAACTGTTCCTCAAACACCAACAATTAATGGTATTCCTACCAACTCAATTTGTTATGTTGGCGATCAGGTAGATATTACAACCAACACCTTAACTATTTGTGCAATCAACATGAATACTTTAATACCGGGTGTTGTTCCAACATACACATGGTATGCACAATCAGCTATTACTAATTCATTAATGAATGATGGTTCAATTTTAACGCCTACCAGCGGGGCTTGTATCATTATTACACCACCAACTAAATTACCTTCTATGAAAACTTTTACGGTTCGTAGTAGCTTTAATGGTAATGGTGGCGGAGATGGTATCAACGGCTGTTTCAGGGAAGACACGATCAGTGTGCGTGTGGTTGACTGTAGACGTGTGACCGCGGTAACATTTACAACCACATCTCCTAACGATACAATTTGTACAAAGCAATGTGTAACATTTACCAACACAACAGATGCAGGTGAGCCTCAACAAGTAAAATGGACATTCCCTGGTGGAGCGCCACTTACATCTACATTGCAGGCACCAACAGTATGTTACAATTTACCGGGTAAATTTAATGTGATCTTAGAAGTAGATAACCAATATGGTCCCGCCGTGCAAACAGGTACATTTGCCTTTATTAAAACGGTGGACGTACCAAATACTACCATTATTCCGCCTGGTATGACCATGAGTGATACCACCATAAGGTTTGGAATGAGTGTGGCCTTAACAGGTACCGGAGCTGTTGGATACAGTTGGGGACCACCATACATGATCACCAACTTAACCGGTAATAAAACAACGGTTTCACCACATCAAACAACGCAATATATCTTAACCGGTTATAACAGTGGAGGTTGTTCATCAAATGATACCATTAATGTGATCGTTATTGAAGATTGCGGTGAAATGTATGTGCCAAATGCTTTCTCACCAAATGGTGTGGATGCTCCAGAAAATGAAACATTAAAAGTATATGGCTTTTGTTTAGAGACATTGACATTCCAGGTGTATAATCGCTGGGGTCAAAAAGTTTGGGAAACAACCGAACAAAATGTTGGTTGGGATGGAACCTTTAACGGCGAGCCATTGAATTCGGGCGTATTTATGTATAGGGTCGAAGGCAAGGGTTATGACGGCAAAGGCTATAGTATGAAAGGTAATGTAACACTCGTTAGGTAAAATATATGAAACAAGTAAATAAATACATTTTAAGTGGAGTAATTACTTTATTGAGTTGTTCTCTTAAATCTCAGGATATTCATTTTTCTCAATTCATTGAGACACCAACAACGCTTAATCCGGCGTTGATGGGCCAAACCTATGATACACGTGTGATCGCAAATTACCGTAATCAGTGGGCTTCTATTTCTTCGAAATCTTATAACACCATGGGCTTATCTTATGATGGTGGAACAGGAAAGAAATTAAAAGGAAGCAGAATAGGTTGGGGATTAAACATTATGCGTGATGTGGCTGGAGATGCCAAATTAAGTAATTTGCTTCCAAGTGCAGGTATTAGTTTTGGTCAGCAGATCAATCGTAAAATGCGCGCTTCAGGTGGTTTTCAGTTTGGTTTAAATTACCGCACCATTGAATATAACAACATGCGTTGGGGATCACAGTATCAAAACTACGAATACAGCTCAAGTATCCCTACCGGCGAATCAACGCCACGCAGTTCGGTATTATCAACCGATGTAGGTGCAGGTGCACATTTTAGTTATGCGCAAAGTCAAAAATACATCAGTTCAAAAGACGGAAGTAAATTTGATATTGGTTTTGCAGCGTATCACTTTAGCATTCCTAAGAGTTCATTTATAGTTACTTCCGAAAAATTAGATACACGTGTTGTAGTTTATTCAAGTGGTGAATTCTTTATCCCGCATTTACGTATTGCCATCGATCCAAGTGTGATCTACTTACGCCAGGGTAAAAGTCAGGAGTTTATTACAGGTTTAATGTTTAAATATGTAATTGTTGACGAGTCAAAATTCACATCCATTAAAAAACCTTGTGCTGTGTCATTAGGCGCTTCATACCGTTACAAAGACGCGATCATTCCTGCATTATTGATACAGTATGATAAATACGCATTAGGTTTTGCATACGATATTAACGTATCTCAATTAACTCCTGCATCTCAATTACAGGGTGGTATGGAGATCATGTTACGATACAATGTTTCTGCCGGATATGGTAAAAACCTCGGAAGAACAGATACTAAGGCATCTTATTAAAAGAAAGAAAGTCAGGTTAGCGCCTGACTTTTTTATTTAACGGCATTTTTGTTTCAGGTTATTTTTTTATAACTTTAATAAGGTAAACTCATTTTATGCCCAATGATGTATTTGAATTTAAAAGATTCAGTATAAAGCAAGATAAATGTGCCATGAAAGTTGGCACAGATGCTGTTTTGCTTGGTTCATGGGTAAACCCCGATCATTTTACAAGTATATTAGATATTGGCACCGGTACCGGGGTAATTGCCTTAATGTTGGCGCAAAAATCAAATGCAAGCATTACAGCTTTAGAAATTGATGCGAACTCATTTGAACAGGCGGGTGAAAATGTAGCTAACAGCAGTTTTAAAGATCAAATAAAAGTGATCCGAAATTCATTTCAGGATTTTTGGAAACAAGAGTCTACAAAGTTCGATCTCATTGTTACTAATCCGCCTTATTTTATTGATTCACTTAAGAGTAACGATACAAACCGCTCAACAGCCCGCCATGCTGATGTTTTACCATTTTCGGAACTGGTAGATGGTGTAAAAGAATTACTGTCAGCAAACGGCATTTTTTGTCTCATACTGCCTAAAAAAGAAGCTGAAATTTTTAGAAAAATGGCCGAACAAAAAGGATTTTTTTTAACGCGCTTAATGCGTGTGCGTAATAGTCCTGATAAAGAAGATGATAAACGCCATTTAATGCAGTTTGAACTTACGCGAAAAGATGTTGATGAACGTGTATTTTACATTCGCACCACTGATCCACAAGCGTATTCTGATGAATACAAACAACTCACCAAAGATTATTATATGAATTTTTAGTCATGTATAAGTTTGGTTTAAATGATTATTAAATTTTCGCTGCACACTGCTAAATTACGCACCATTAAGGCTTCAGCCTGTTCAAAGAAATAAATGGAAAAAGGCTTTAAAAATCACTAAAAGTTTTTAATATTTACGGTTAAAAACTTACTTTGGTTATTAATCAAAGGTAGTGTAGATTTACCTCTATTATGAAGAATATTACAGTTATTGGAAGTGGAACCATGGGGAACGGAATTGCACATACATTTGCGCAATTTGGTTATAGTGTAAACTTAATTGATGTAAGCGAAAGTGCCTTACAAAAAGCCTTGCAAACGATCGCTAAGAATTTAGACAGACAGGTTGCTAAAGGCGGCATTACAGAAGCAGATAAAGAAAAAACCTTATCCAACATAAAAACATTTACCGATCTAAAAACGGCTGTGCAGCAGGCAGATCTTGTTGTGGAGGCAGCCAGTGAAAATGTAAAGGTAAAATTAGAGATATTCAAACAATTGGATGAGTTTTGTAAGCCGGAAGCAATTTTAGCGAGCAACACGTCATCAATTTCTATTACAACTATTGCGGCAGTTACAAAACGTGCAGATAAAGTAATTGGAATGCACTTTATGAATCCTGTTCCCGTAATGAAGTTGGTTGAGGTGATCAGAGGTTATTCAACTAGCGATGCGGTTTGCAGTTTGATCATGGAAACTTCTAAGAAACTGAATAAGGTTCCGGTTGAGGTAAATGATTATCCAGGCTTTGTTGCTAATAAAATATTAATGCCAATGATCAATGAAGCCATCATTACATTATATGAAGGTGTTGCCGGTGTTGAAGAGATAGATACCGTTATGAAACTTGGTATGGCGCATCCAATGGGACCTTTGCAATTGGCAGATTTTATTGGTTTGGATGTGTGTTTAAATATTTTACGCGTGTTGCAAGACGGATTCGGAAATCCAAAATATGCGCCTTGTCCGCTTTTAGTGAACATGGTTACAGCCGGCCATTTAGGTGTGAAATCGGGTAAAGGATTTTATAATTACACACCAGGAAGTAAAGATCTTGTAGTTGCAGATAGATTTAAAAAGAAAGAATTGATCGTTGGCTAATAAAGAAAAGATATTTGAAATAGAATTTCCGAGTATTCCCAGCGCAGGTGTGTATTATTTTAATACAACCAGCGGTTTGAGATATGAAGTAAGATTCGGACGCTTGCAGGATAACATCTTGCATTCAAATATTGTATTTGGTGTTATTAACGATGAATTTGAAGGCGAGGAATATGTAACAACCAACCGAGGCGAGGTATTTCAAGTAATGAATACTATTGTTGAGATCGTTTTAAATTACATAAAGGAACATCCGAAGGTTAATTTTTACGAGTTTAATGCCGTAGGAAGAGAAGGCGAGGATGATAAAAAAGAAAATGCACGCATGCTTTTATATAAGCGTTACTTACCTAAAATATTCGATACAACCTGGCGTTTCAAGATCAAAGGAAATTTTGCTGAGGTTACTAAGGTAGGTTAATCTTTAAGAGGCAGAAACCGCAAAGATGCTGATCGCATCTCGCAAAGTAGGCGCAAAGTGCGCAATGTTATCACCAAACAAAAAGAAGACAAAGACTTTCAGTTTACGCGAAGTTCATGCCATCTCATTTTCGCGAAGCTCAGCTTCTTTGCCTCCTATTTTTAATGAAATTTTCTTTGCGTGCTTTGTGCAATCTTTGTGTAAACCGAAGGTTGCTTTGTGGTTTTTGCCTCAAGAGAGGAGAATAAAAAAAGGGTAAGCTACCTCCATCGCACCGCTCAACCGCTTACCCTTGCTCCGTTCCCAGCCTGGGGGATTCAGCAGGAGCTGGTCGTGGAGGACTTACCCGGCACAAAAATACTGCTTTTTTTGGTTTTTTGATGTTTTATCCTCAATAATTTTAGTTTACTTAACTAATTTACAGCACAATTTAAGGGTAAATTGTTAGTTTTGTACTTTATGGACATTTCGGTTGTAATACCCTTATTTAACGAAGAAGAATCGCTCCCTGAGTTGCATGATTGGATCGTTAAAGTAATGACTGAAAATAAGTTTTCTTACGAGATCCTGTTCATTGATGATGGCAGTAAAGATGCTTCTTGGAAAGTGATCGAAAAACTAAGTGCTGCTAACCCTCACGCAAAAGCAATCAAGTTTAGAAGGAATTACGGAAAATCCCCGGCCTTATACGTTGGTTTTGAAGCTGCCCAAGGTGATGTCATTATCACAATGGATGCCGATCTTCAGGATAGTCCGGATGAAATACCAGGTTTATTCAATATGATCACCAAAGAAAATTACGATCTGGTGAGCGGTTGGAAACAAAAGCGTTATGATAATGCATTAACCAAAAATATACCAAGTAAGCTTTTTAATTATACCACACGAAAAATGAGCGGTATTTATTTGCACGACATGAATTGTGGTTTAAAAGCCTATAAAAAGGATGTTGTAAAAAGTATTGAGGTTTATGGTGAAATGCATCGCTTTATACCGGTATTGGCCAAAGCGGCAGGTTTTACCAAAATTGGCGAGAAAGTAGTTCAGCACCGAGCACGTAAATATGGCACCAGTAAATTCGGATGGAATCGTTTTATTAATGGCTTTTTAGATCTGATGACCGTAACATTTTTATCAAAGTTCGGAAAGCGTCCAATGCATTTTTTTGGTTTGGTAGGAACACTTTTATTTATTTTAGGATTAGGTTTTGCTGCTTATTTGGGTGGTTATAAATTGTACTGCGCATTTACACATCATCCCGCACGTTTGATCACACAACGCCCTTCCTTCTATATTTCATTAACCTGCATGATCATTGGCAGCATGATGTTTTTGGCCGGCTTTATTGGTGAATTGGTTTTACGCAATAGTCCTATTCGAAATCATTATTTACTCGATAAAAAAATCAACCTTAATGCTTAATGTCTTCTGAAGGAAACAAAAAGCAAAGCCGCGTACCCCTCACGCCTGAACAGATCAAAGAGATCATTGCTTACAAAAAAGCAAAAGCAATTAGGCAAATTGAAGCATTTAAAAAGACACGCAAATACAAGATCTTAAATGTATTTAATATCATATGTGTATTTATTTATTGCGAGATGATCTTTTGTATGTTTGGCCCATCAACCTATGAAACAGCCATTGTAAAAAAGGCCAATGTTGATGAGTTTGGCGATATCATCAACGCCAAAAGATCGGTAAGGTTTATGAGTGTTTGGGACGAGACCGGAAAACACTATAAATTTTACGTAGGAGAAAATATACAATTACCGCTACCACGATCAGTATTTTATGTTGGTAAAGATTTTTTATTACGAAAAGAGATCAAAGTGATGATAAGCACATCGGCCAACGAATTTCGCATTTGGCGTGTAACACCACTTTTGTTTTTAAGTTTGTTTGTTACTGTTATTACCATGATGGTTTTTTTTAATAACATGAACATGATCAACTATTCATTAATTGCCATTAGCTGGCTTAATGCCATTAACTTGTTTTATTTTATTGTTGTTTAACATCAACTAATAAAGCACTATTGAACATATCTCCGGGCGAGATCATTTTCTCGTCATACGGAATATTTTTACCATAACGCTGTTCCATAATGTGTTTTACTTTTGGGTGCGACAGATCAAAGGATTTTAAAGGTTTTAGATCGCCAATAGAGATCTTTAAGCTGTGATTATACAGTTTCCAAACAAACTCTGAACAATACAATTCATCATCGCTCCAGTTAAAACCTATATCGTAATGCTTACCAAGTTCCATATTAGCTTCCTTTAGCATTTGATCTATCTTTTGTGGTGTTAAGGATGAAGAGCCTTTCAAGCGTTTTACAGCATATTTTCCATCTTCGCTCATATTTATAAATTCTTCTAAAGTGTTTTTTGATACAGGTTCAACTGCATGATACACAAAGGGCTTTCCGTTCTCAATAAACACAATGCCAACATGTGTGTAGTTTGATCTGGTTGCGAGTTGAATGGCTTTGCCTTGGCCGGATTGATTGGTTATAAATACCACATCGCCATTTTTTAATTGAGGCGTATTTTTAAAAACCAAAAAACTGCAGCATAATAAGGCTGCAAATAAAGCGGTGAAAATAGAAAGGTGCTGTTTCATATGAATAAAACGCACAGGGTATAGGATTTGTTACAGCTTTAACAAATTTTTGTATGTCTTTTTAAGGCAGGCATTCATGGAAGGAGATTGCGGGTATTTTTTAAGTTCATCCAAAATGATCAACAACTCCTGTTTAAGTTCAGGAAAACGTTTGCATATATTGGCCATTGCATAAACGGCAAATACTCTTACTGCATGAGGTAGTGCCACATTGGTGACATATGATTGGCATTTGTCGTAAATGGGCGCGCAGTATTTTTCTGGAATTTCAAGTTCCATGAAAATTCGAACACAGTTTCTGATGGCACCTGTGTGATTGTTGTTTTGATCCAAAAATTTTAGCAAAACAGGGATCTCACCTTTAACTAATTGAGGATGTTTGAATGCAATGTGCAATAAGAGCCATGTTGCGCGCATGTTTTTGCGAGGATCTTTATCAAAGATAAATTTACGAATTACATCTAGATGGTTTGGGTAGATATCAATTTGTTCAACCACTTTATTTACCTGCGATAAAGTGTAATTTACAGAGAACTCCTTTTTGATATTTATTCGAATTGGTTTCGCCATATTAGGATAATTACGCCAACAATGGCTGTTAAACATGCAAAAACCGATTGTGAAGTGATCTTCTCTTTATACACTAACAAGTTTACCGGTAACACCACAATGGGTAGTAAAGCAAATATAGTTTGAGCCACGGCCACTTCTAACTTTTGTATGGCAAGCAAAGAACAGGATACACCGGCAATAGGACCAAGGAAAGTGCCCAGTATCATAAAAGGAACAGCATTCTTTTCGTTTCTTAAAACCGGTCTTGAATTTGAGAAAAGGTTTTTTGTAAAAACAGAAACGATAAAGGCCATTGTGAAAGCAAATAATAACCTGATCCAAACAGCATGCATGGTTGGTAATTTTTCTGTGTAAGCATCCATACCCAGTTTTGATAATACCAAACCCGTGCCTTGGCAAAGCGCTCCAATAATTCCTAAAGCCACACCTTGTTTATTTCTTTCAAACCCGGCTTTTTGTGCAGCATCTTTATCTTTTTTTGAAAGTGTAAGCCAAATAACGCCACCTAAAGTGATCGCAATTCCAAGTATGCCAATGAGGTTTATTTTTTCATTCAAAACAAAATAACCAACAATAAGCGCTGCACCGGGTGCAAAGGTGGTATATAAACTTCCTAGTTTTGGTCCGAGTATAGTGAACGATTTAAAACTACAGTAATCACCAATGGTGAATCCTATTACACCCGATAAACCTAAAAACAAATAATGTTTTAATTGGGGTGTGCTAAACTGTTCTTGCAAATTAAGCGAATTTGAAAAGAATAGTATAAGCGAAATAATAAGCCAGGCAAACAATAAGCGGTATTGGTTTACAGCGCCGGCACCAATGCGTTTAGAGGCTTCAGTGAAAGGGAAAATACCCAAGCTCCAAAACAGAGTAGTTAATAATGCTATAACCTCGCCACTCATTTGTTGTAGTTTCTTTCGCCAAAAATGCTGCTCCCAATTCGTATCATATTGCTTCCCTCGTTAATGGCAATTTGAAAATCGCTGCTCATACCATAACTTAAAATATTCAAGTTGGGAAATTGTTTACTGAATAGGTGTAAGCTATGAAATTCTTTTTTTATTTGTTGATCATCATCGGTATTAGATGCCATGGTCATAAAGCCCTTGATAGAAATATGCTTCAGTAATTTGATCTCTTCCCCTAATAAAATAGCTTTTGCTTCATTCTCATCCAACCCAAATTTTGTTTCTTCGTTTGCAATATAGATTTGAAGCAAGCAATTGATCACGCGGTTATTTTTTTTACCTTCTTTATCTATCTCCTTTAATAATTTAAAACTATCAACGCCGTGTATCAAATAAACAAAAGGTGCAATGTATTTAACTTTATTGCTTTGAAGGTGCCCAATAAAATGCCATTTGATATCCTTTGGAAGTTGTTCGTGTTTATCTACCAGTTCTTGCACATAATTCTCTCCAAAATCGCGCTGACCGGCATCATAGGCTTCCTGTAACAATTCATTTGGTTTTGTTTTTGAAACCGCAATCAATGTTACATGTGAGGGTAACGCATTTTTGATCTGAAGAAGATTTTCTTTAACAGAGCTCATTTAAAAGTGCTTAATTAGTGAATAACGAATTCAATTTGATCTTATTCTTCAAAGCTATAAACCACCAATCCGCTGCGCATTTTTGGTTCAACCCAGGTTGATTTAGGTGGCATGATGTTGTTCGTGTCTGCGATCCATTTTAAATGATCCATTGTTACCGGATATAAACCAAATGCAACGGCGAACTTTCCTTCATCAACTTGTTTCTTTAATTCTTTGCTGCCTTTAATGCCGGGAATAAAACCAATACGCTTATCGGTCTTCAGATCGTGAATATCAAAAATAGGCGATAACAATTGTTCCGTTAAAATTGCGGCATCTAAACTACCAACAGGATCTTTTGGATTATATAAACCTTCATTCACTTTCAATGAATACCATGTTTTATTCATGTACATTGATATTTCATGTTTCTGACGGGGTTTAAAATCTTGTTCGTTCTCTTTTTTTACGGTGAAACGCTCTTTCAGTTTTGCAAGCAATTGATCGGGCGTTAAGTTATTCAGATCCTTAACCACGCGGTTGTAATCGTAAATTTTTAATTGTGTTTCAGGAAAAAATACACCCAAATAAAAATTAAATGATTCTTTGCCGGAATGGTTTTTTAATTTTTCACGTTTGCTTTTGCCAAGTAATGCCGATGAAGCTGAACGGTGATGACCATCTGCAATATAAATGCTTGGTATCTTACTGAATCGTACTTTTAATAAATCAACAGATGGTTTATCATTTACCACCCACAAGGTATGTCTTACACGATCGGTTGTGGTGAAATCGTAATCCGCACGTGTTTTAATGACATCTGCCGTAAGCTTATCAATTTCTTTATCGTTAGGATAGCAAAATAAAACCGGCTCCGCATTAAATTCACAAACCTCTAAATATTCTTTTAATTTTTCTTCGCGTTGTGTTAGTGTTTGCTCATGTATTTTAATAACACCGTTAAAATAATCATCAATACTGGTGCAAGCAATGATGCCGGTGTAGGTATTGTCTTCTTTTATTTGGCGATATATATAGTAACTCAGATCATTATCCTTGAAAAAAACTTTTTCATTCACAAAAGCTTTGAATTTGTTTTTAACCTTATTCAAACGTTCTTTGGAACCGGGTTTTGTTTTAATGCCATCATCATAATCAGGATTGATCACATGCAAAAAAGTGAATGGATTACCTGCTAATTTATCTTTAAGATCGGTAGCGTTATATCCATCAACTGAACGTGATGCCACTAAATGAACCTTATCTGCTACGGGTCTGATTGCTTTAAATGGAATTACTTGCGCCATAATAAAAAGGAGTGCTTAATTTAGGCTTAATTTTAAGAAAAAAGATCGGGATTTCCCAATGAATTCGACGGATCAATTTACGCGTATGGATGTGCCCGGGCGAAGGTAATAACGTTTTGCACTGCCGTTTAATGCCATTAATTTTTTTACAGGAACGTTATAGGTTTTGGCTATCAAATTCCAACTATCACCTTTTTTTACTTTGTGCAATTCGGCATTTGATGGATAAGCAACCAGTGTCTTTTTTTCAATTTTTAAAGTAATGCAGTGGTGGTGTAATTTATTTTCGTTGTAGGAAATAAATAGTAATGGATTAAGTGCATGACCTTTGTAACGGGTCTCAAAATGTAAATGTGAACCACGACTTCTGCCGGTGTTGCCACCAAGCCCAATGGTTTGTCCGCTTAATACAACCTGCCCGGCCTTTACTTTTATTTTCGACAAGTGCGCATAAACCGTTTCTAAACCATTTGCATGCATGATGATCACTAAATTTCCAAATCCACCTTTGTTCTTTTCGGCTATTCTTACTTTTCCATCAAAGGCAGCAGCAACCGGTTGGCCCTTGTTCAGATCAATGTCTATTCCTTTGTGCATGCGTTTATCGCGCCAGCCGTAGTAAGAAGTTAAAACACCATTGAAAGGGTTGTTGTAATTGTGGCTTTGTGGTTTTTCTAAAGCAAGCTCCGATTCGTTTGCAATACTATCAAGCGGGTAGGGCGGAAATAACATTTTCTCTTCGCTATCCGAATAAAAATGTAAACTTTCCAGCTTTTCCATTTCGTTATCTGTTTCTATTTCCTTGGCTGAATTTAAAATTCCGGCAATATATTTTAATTCCTCTATTTCTTGTACGTTTACTTTTGGCTTATCTAATAACGAATCGATCAAATGAAACAGATGGGCTTTGGTGTTTGTTTTAAGAAGAATGGAGTAATGGTTAAGTTGATCCATATCCTCAGGAGTGATCACATCTCTTTCGAGTAATGAATCGATCAAATGAACCAAATGCTCGCGACTTAATTTTTTACTGAGATCAAATCCTTTAACAGGTTCAGATTTTGTTGCAGGTTGATTACCATCCGCAAAAATGAATTTACAGATAAAAAGAGACAATAAAATATGTATCAACCTTTTCAAATGTGAAGTAGGATGACGAAAATAAATAAAAACCCGAAAAATACAAGAGATTAAAGGCGATAATGCGCAAATTAGCGGATCCTATCGGCCTTTTTTAACAAATTAATGTCTTTTTTAATGTAAACAATTGCCAAAGCTGCAAAAATCAAGATAAATGCAAACATGGCATTAGCGGTCATGGATATTACTTCGCCACTACTATATGCTGTAACGGAATGCGTTAAATTGGTAAGCAAAGCGCAAATAATTGTAAGTCCGATCACAATGTATGATAAACGAATTTGCACATAACGTTGTTTGTATGAGAAAATTGTTACCAACGAACAAAGGAAGCCTAAAAAAATAAAACCACTAACCACGGAGAACGTCATGGTGTAAGAAAAGTTTGAATTAAAACTTGAGAAGGCTGTTAGTGGCATAATAACACCATCTTTATTCACTTCTTTTAATGGCATAAAAAAGAACAATGAAAATAGGATGGTGCAGATCAATAAGAAAATAGATTGGATGCGTTGTATCATAGCTTTATTATAAAATGCGTTTAATAACTCTTAAGTTGTGAGAATATTTTTTTCGTTCAGAATGAAAGATGCCATAGTGATCGAATTTATCAATGCGAACCTGACCACTAGCATGAATAATTGTTTGATTATCTAAAAGTATACCAACGTGTGTGATACGTCCCTCTTCATTATCAAAAAAGGCCAGATCGCCGGCTTCAGCTTCCTCTACAAAACTTAAAGGAAAGCCAAGCTCAACTTGTTGCGAGGCATCGCGTGGTAATTTGTAACCGTTTAATTTATACACTAGCTGCGAAAAGCCACTGCAATCAATTCCAAACGGATTTTTACCGCCCCATAAGTAGGGCGAGTTCATGAACAAATAAGCAGTTTGAACAATTTTTTGCGCATCATTTTTTACTGATGTATCTATCACACTGCCATCAAATGAAAAATGATAGTTGTCAAATTGCATATCGTGCCCCTTTAAGAATGGTAAACTCGATCCAATGGTGATGGCAATATTGGTGTTTAGGTTTTTGTTCTTTACAACCTGAACCAGATCGCCATTACAAAAGCTGTTTTCTTTTTGAATGCTTTGAAATGATCTTTCGGTTATAGGATTGTGTTGTTTTTTATTTAACCAGCACTCATATGAATCGTAAGCGGTGATGATCTTGAACCATTCTTCGGTTTCATCGGTAATTTTGTAAGTTTCGCCAAATAACAACTGTGTTACCATTTCGCTAACATTTGCAGGTTCTTTTCTGCAAGGCACAACACTTAATAAACAAATACCGTGTGACATTTGGGCATTAAATTAACAAAAATTCAATTACTAAAATAATAAATAACTATTTGGTTTTTAACTCATAATTGTAATGGTTCATGAATTAAATTCTATACACATCATACCCATGTAAGTTTTCAGAGATTTTATGGTTTTTTATGCTTTTTATTTGAAGTTACTTTGAATAAAAATTAAACACAATGAAAACAAATATTATTAAATCGGTAATTATTTTAGTTTTAATTTCATTTTTAAAACTTTTTGGACAAACACTAAATTCGCAGGATACAATTGTTAAGAAAAGCATAAAAGTTAACAAGATAGCTTATGAATTTAAAAATCATAAAGAGAAAGAAATGAAGGTATACAAAGCTTATTTAAAACTTTACTTTAGTATGAGCGATAAAAGTTATCCTAAAGAACTATTAGAAAAAGATAAAAAAGAGTTTATAGAGATTTTAAAAGGAAAAATTGTACAATATTAGTCTGCTAACTGAGCATTTTTTCGAAATCCTCTTCGCTAATGATCGGCACTCCTAAACTTTCGGCTTTTTTGTGTTTTTCAGGACCCATATTTTCCCCTGCTAATACAAAACTTGTTTTTTTGCTGATAGAACCGGAGTTTTTACCACCATTGAGTTCGATCAGATCTTTTATTTGATCGCGACTGTATTTGGAAAATACGCCGCTCACCACAATTGTTTTGCCTTCCAGTTTATTGCTGGTTGGTTGTTGGTCATCAGCGTTTATCTCAAATTGTAGGCCCGCATCTTTTAAACGCTTAATGATGTGTTGGTTTTCTTTGTCTTCAAAAAATGCCTGAATACTTTTTGCAATGGTCTCTCCAACTTCATCTATCTCCAGCAACTGTTCGGTATTCATTTGCGAAAGCACATTAATTGAACGAACTTTTTTTGCGATCTTTTTTGCTGTTGTTTCACCTACATGCCTTATTCCAATTGCAAATAGAACACGTTCAAATGGTACATTGGCACTGGCTGCAATACCATCAATAATATTGTTCGCACTTTTTTCGGCCATGCGTTCGAGCGGTAATAATTGTTCTTTTTTCAGATCATACAGGTCGGCAATGTTCTTTATTAAACCGGCATTGTAAAATTGATCGATCGTTTCACTTCCTAAACTATCAATGTTCATTGCCTTGCGACTCACATAATGTTCAATTTTTCCTTTTACCTGTGGTGGGCAACCGTTCTCATTCGGACAATAATGCAAAGCTTCACCTTCTTGTCTGATCAATTCAGTGTCACACTCGGGGCATTGATGAATATATTTTGTAGGGTGGGAGTGAGGTAAACGTTTTGTTAGATCAACACCAATTATTTTAGGGATGATCTCGCCACCCTTTTCAACAAATACATGATCACCAACGCGTACATCCAGTTTTTCAATAATGTCGGCGTTATGCAAACTGGCGCGTTTAACAACAGTACCGGCCAATTGCACCGGTTTTAAATTGGCAACGGGCGTAATGGCGCCGGTGCGACCAACCTGATAGGTAATGCTTTGTAATTCGGTACTTACTTGTTCGGCTTTAAATTTATAAGCAATAGCCCATCGTGGCGATTTTGCAGTGAAACCCAAATGCTGTTGTTGCTTGAAATTATTGAGTTTAATAACAATGCCATCAATGTCAAATGGTAAATTGTAACGCGCCTTATCCCAATGATCAATAAATTGAAGTACCTCGTTAATATTCTTACAAACCTTGGTGTGCTCATCAATTTTAAATCCCCAGCTTTTTGCTGCTTCCAAACATTCTGAATGTGTTTTGTAATGAATTTGTTCGCCTAATAAAAAATATAAAAAGCAATCGAGTTTACGTTTTGATACCATACTGCTATCCTGCATCTTCATGGTGCCGCTGGCTGCATTGCGCGGATTTGCCATTGGTGCTTCTCCAATATCCTCGCGTTCTTTATTAATGGCATCAAAGGCTTTTCGAGGCATAAATATCTCACCGCGAATTTCAAATTCGGCTGGGTAATTACCTTTTAGTTTAAGTGGAATGGAACGAATGGTTTTTGCATTGGTGGTAACATCATCACCTTGCACACCATCACCGCGTGTAACGGCTCTAATTAATTCGCCATTTTCGTAGGTTAAGCCAATGGAAAGACCATCAAATTTTAGTTCGCACACATACTCCAGATCGGCACTGCCAAACAGGTCGTTTGAAGCAATACCAAGTCCTTCTTTCGCTCTTCTGTCAAAATCTTCAAGGTCTTCCTGATTATAGGAATTGCTTAAAGACAGCATGGGGTATTTATGTTTTACTGCCTGAAAGGTTTTGGTTATCTGGCCGCCTACACGTTGGCTTGGAGAATTTGGATGTAAAAATTCAGGGTGTTCTTTTTCAAGAGCAATGAGCTCTTCGAGTAATTTATCAAATTCAAAATCGCTAATTACAGGTTTATCCAGAACATAATAATTGTAATTATGCTGATCGATCTCTTTACTTAACTGATCTATTTTGTGTTTAATGCTTTCCTTACTCATAGGCGCTTTAAATTTCATTAATTAAGAGGTATTTTAAAAGACCGAGTTCTTAACAAACATCAAACATATAAAATAAAAAAGCCGGCTTTTGACCGGCTTTTAAATGGAGGAAAAATAAATTATGGTTTGATCTTTACGATCTTAAATTCTGTTCTACGGTTTTGTGCATGTTCTTCTTCACTGCATTTTGAAACAACTTTGCCTTCGCAAGCACATTTGTTTATCAACTTACCTTCTCCGTAACCTTTA
The DNA here is from genome assembly GCA_044360115.1 of Bacteroidia bacterium. Lineage (GTDB taxonomy): Bacteria > Bacteroidota > Bacteroidia > B-17B0 > Aurantibacillaceae > Aurantibacillus. The sequence goes on along the minus strand of JBIKKW010000021.1, from coordinate 9,207 downwards.
CCAAAAATTCGGTCTTTGCCAATTCCTTTACTTACAATGTAAGCTGCACTGGCCTTAGCACGTTTATCTGAAAGGGTTAAGTTTGCTTTAGCAGCACCTCTGCAATCGGTGTGTGATCCTAATTCGATAACCATTCCCGGGTTCTCATTCATCAAGCCTACTACCTTGTCTAATTCAACAGCACCATCAGGTCTTACATCCCACTTACCAACATCAAAATAAATTGGTTTCAGGTCAACTAACTTACCAATATCTGTTCCAATTTTGATCTTAGACATTTTCATATTGGTCTCTTCGTGCACTTTCACATAACCATCTTTGATAATTGAAATATCTACGGCTTGCGTTTTTGTGATGTATCCTTTCTTTTCAATTTTCATGATGTAACTGATATCATCACCTTCCTTAATATTGGTATAAGTATGTTTTAATCCACCTGCATTATCTGTTGTGAAGGTTAAAACATTTGCTTTATTAAAGGCATCCGTTAAGGTTACTTTTACATCGGCAATTGGGCTGTTGTTATCAGCATCGGTAACTAAACCAACGATCCCAAATATTTTTTTCTCGATCAAAAGTTCTTTTTTGTCTTTTCCAAACTTGGCTAATTCCGATTCAGGAATATTCAATTCCAAATTCTTATAACCTTGTTTGCTAACTTTTGATTTGTAATTTCTTCCCGGTGTTAAATTAAACTTTACATCACCTTTATCATCAGTCATGGCTTTGCTAACAACTTTACCGGCATCGTCAGTCATAACAACTTCAGTATTTGGTAAAATAGCTTTGGTTACCAGGTCCTTCACTACAAAATTAACGGCAGTACTTACTATTGATTTGTCGGAAACAAATGAATAAATATCATCTTTTCCTTCTCCGCCAGGTCGGTTTGAAGAAAGGTATCCACTTTTCATATCCTTAGCTGTAAAACCAACTTCGTCGTATGATGTATTAATAGGATATCCTAAATTTTGTGGTTCAAAAAAGTTGTCAGTTGAAGGAACAGTATAAAACACATCCAATCCGCCTAATCCAACTTTTCCATCACTTGAAAAGAATAAGATCTCATTGTCAAATAGGGTAGGGAATAATTCTCTTCCTTCCGAATTTGTTGCTTGTCCTAAATTTTGTGGTTTTGTCCATGCATTGTTCTCGAAACGTGTTACCCAAATATCTGTTGATCCTAAAGTACCAGGCATATCAGAAACAAAATACATAGTTTTTCCATCATCTGTTAATGTTGGATGACCGCATGAATAATCGTTGCTATTGAAAGCAAACTCTTGCCATTCTCCCCATTTTTCGCCAGCTTTGGTTCTGTAATAGATCTTAAGGTTAACCTGGTTATCACTTCCTTTTTTAGCTTTGTTTTTAACTAAATTGTTTCGTGTAAGGTATTCGGTATTTCCATCTTTGGTGATGTAAATTGGTCCTTCGTGATAAGCTGTATGCACATGATCGCCAACTCTTGATACGTGCGATACTTTATTTCCTTCTAGCGTTCCTTTGTACACATCCAGGTAATATGAGTTATCCCAACCGTATTTTCTATTAGTTACACTGGTGTTACGGCGTGATGAAACAAAGTAAAAATCTTTTCCGGTAATGAACGGACTAAACTCACCTTGTTCGGTATTAATACCTTCGATCTTTCCGATCTTCACACTTGTGGTATCCTTTTTTAAAGCTGTTTCGTAATCAGAATGATTGGTTATTGATTGACGGATGTTTTTAAATTCGGCTGAATTGATCTTTAAAAACACCTCGTTGGCTTTTTTATAATTACCATTGTATTTTAATACCTGATAGAAATTGTAGTAATCTTTATCGGTCATACCTTGGTTCAAAAAAGCCTGGTTGTAAAATGCTTCAGCCTTTTTGTAATCACCAACCTTTAAGTTGCTTTCTCCGGCTCTTACATAATATTTTGTTTTAGGGTGTTTGCCACCTGCTAATTCAGCATATAATTCAGATGCAGAAGCGTATTCAAGATTCGTGAATTTTTTATCAGCGATCTTTTCTTTTAAACTCTGGGCAAAAATACTTGAGCTTGAAATGATCAAGGCTGAGAACAGTATTTTAAATGTATTTAATTTCATTGGTTTGAATTTAGAATAGGGTTAGAAATAACGAGGTGAGCGAACAGGTTCTTGTTTTTTGAAGAAATCAATACCTAAAAGAACTTCATGAGTTCCTGAATTGTATTTATTCATGTTGCTGATCGAATAATCATAAGCATAACCCAAACGAATTGAATTGGTGAAATGGTACATGATGTTAGCACCAGCTGCAGAACCGTGACGGTACATCACACCAAACCAGATCTTTTTATTGAACAATAATGATAAGTTACCGTCAATTGATAAAGGTGCATTAGCGGTATATCTTACGGATGCACTTGGTTTAAGATCCCAAAGGCTGTTCAATTTGAAAACATAACCTCCAATAACATATAAGTGTAAAGCTTCTTGCGATGAGAAGTTAGATAAATTACTTGTTTTGTTTGGGATGAATTTTGGAGCTGTAACACCAAAGAAATAACGCTGACCATATAAATAAATACCTGCACCGGTATTAAATAAGGTTGCATTATAGTTTCCTTGAGAAACCAAAGGATCGGTATTATCGTTAACCGTTAAATTTGAGAAATTGTTATTTAACAGATCAACACCTGCTCTTAAACCAAAAGCCAAACGATCGTTATTTTTGTTTAAACGGATGCGGTATGAGAAATCAGCAAAGATGGCATTACGCGTAGTTGCACCTATCTGATCATTCAAAACATTTAATCCTAAGCCAACACTTTCAATTACTAAAGGTGTGTGTAATGTAAAGCAGTTGGTTTTTGGAGCACCTTTCCAATTTACCCATTGCATACGGCCATCAACCACAATGCTTAAAGCATCGCGACTTCCCGCATACGCAGGATTTAATAATGAAGCGTTGAACATGTAAAATGAGTTCTGCGTTTCTTGCTGTGCGTTCATGCTAAGTGTTAATCCTGTAAGGATCGACAAGAAGCTATATTTTATATTTTTCATCATTTTAAAAATTTTTAATGGTACTTATTAATATTCTAATTGAACAAATCCTTTTCTGATCTCTTCTTTTTCATCTCCAAGATCTAGGATATAGAAATAAGTACCTACAGGTAATTTATCTGTTCCAATTGACGATTTGTTAGGTTTTCCATCCCAGTCATTCTTATACGGTGAAGCTTCGTAAACGATATTACCCCAACGATTGAAGATCTGTAATTTGTTTTTAGGATAACTATCTAATCCAGGGATGTAGAAAGGATCATTCTTTCCGTCACCATTTGGTGTGAAGATCTCAGGAATATCTCCTAAACCACCTGTAACTTTGATCACCAAGGTGTCATAATCGGTACACAATCCATTGCTTGAAGCTAAAATAACGGTGTAGGTTCCGCTGGCTGTATACGATGTACTTGGATTTGTTGATGTGGATGTGCTGCTGTTTCCAAATGTCCATGAATAAGTGTTTGCACCTAAACTGTTATTGGTGAAATCAACATTCAAAGGCGACATACCGCTGATCACATTGGCTGTAAAGTTTGCAATTACAGTAGGGTTTGCAACTGCAATGGTACTTGTTGCGCTACATCCTGTTAAATTATCGGTAGCAACTACAGTATAAATACCGGCTTGATTAATGATAGGTGTTGCGGTATTTGAACCTGAAATAATACCTGTTCCATTCCAAGCGTACGAAATATTTGTATTGCTGCTAGCAGCTGCTAGCGCAAGTGTTCCTGTTCCGGTACCACAAGGTAGGTTGCCAACAGTTGTTGCTGAGAACCCTGGAGCTATTGTACTATTTGCAACAGAAATTGTTTGAGTTGTTGAACATCCATTAGAAGGATCTGTAGCTGTTACAGTATAAATTCCTGCACTGTTCACAGTAATTACTGTTGAAGTTGAACTAGTGCTCCAGTTATAAGTTACCGCAGTATTGGTTGAAATTGCTGTTAAAGTAACCGTGCTGTTAGTTGTTGCGCATCCAATACCAACTGTAGAACTTGAATTTATAAGTAAGTTTGGTGTTGCATTATTACCTGTTACAGGAACAACAATAGTTGTTGTGCTACATCCTGTTAAAGTTTCTGTGATCACTAAACTATAACTTCCTGGCTGATTAACTTGCACACTGCTGTTGTTTGAACTTCCAACTATACCAGGACCTGTCCATGTATAAGTATAATTTGGTGATGCAGGTGTAAAAGTAGGAGCAATGGTTACTAGTGAATTGGTACAAGAGATAGCCTGTGCCGTTCCGGTGCCAAATGCTACTGAAGGAGGCGTTGTTGCTGTGCCTACAGTTAATACACCGGTAGAGATACAACCATTGGTTGCAGTGATGATAACAGAGAATGTGCCAGCAGTTGTAAAGGTTGCTGTAGATGTATTTGTAGGGCCTGAGATGCCGGAACTTGGTCCCCATGAATAAGAACTAATACCAACAGTTGATGTGATATTAACTGAAACTGAAGGTGTATTTGAATTACAAGTGATACTAGGGTTAGGATTACTTAAGGTAAATGTTGGTGCATTGGTATTAGGTGAAACGGTTACAATTGATGTAGCCTGGCAGCCGTTAGCGCCGGTAGCAACAAAAGTAAACTGACCAACACTTGAGCTGGTAACATTTGCAGTGGCTGTGTTTTGACCACTTAAGATCGAACCACCTGCAGGAGCGATCCAGCTGTAACTTGTTGCGCCTGTTGCAGTACCTGTAATAACAGCTGTTTGAGCAGGACATGCTAACATGATGTTATTGGTGTTGTTGCTAATAGCAGAAGGAGGCGTAGTGTTAGTACCTACAGCAATTGTTCTGGTGCCAATACAACCGTTTGTGTTATTGGTTACAGCTAATGTGTAAATACCGCCACTTGAAATATTCGCATTTTGATTTGATGTTGAACCCACGATATTACCATTTCCTGTAGCCCAAGTATAAGTTACACCACTTCCCGGTGTTCCGTTTAACGATAAGGAAGGTGTGTTACAAGTAATTGTAGCAGGACCAACAGTGGTGATGTTAGGCGTGATAACAGTTGTGTTTGTAGTTGGAACCTGTGTAGTTGATAGTGTACAACCATTAGCAGGGTTTGTTACAAGAGCTGTGTATGTTCCTGTGCCTGTAATGTTGATGGTTGGAGTTGATTGACCCGAATTAATATTTCCTGTTCCAGGAGCGATCCAGGTATACGAATAGGTTGATTGATTTCCGGATAAAGAGGAAACGTTATTGGTACAATTGATAGCAGCACCTGAAGAAATACTTAAGGATACGGCTGTGTTTTGAGTAACTGCAATATTTGTATTACTCTTACAACCATTGGTTGTACTTGTTACCGTGTAATTGTAGGTTCCGCCTTGGTTCACAACAATGGTTGGCGTTCCATTACCGGATACAATTCCCGGGCCGCTCCAACTGAATGTTGTGCCTGCCAATGATGAAGTAATGGTTGCCGTGGTATTGATACAATTTATAATATTACTTACGGTTGCGCTTGGTATACTTGGAGGTGTTGTGTTTGAAACAACCTGCATAGTTGCAGGGGATGACGAACATGTACCGTTATTTACAACCAAACTATAGGTACCGGTAAAACCAACACTTGGTGTTTGTGAAGTAGAGAAGTTATTACCTAATGTGCTGTTTGACCATGAATAGGTTCCGCCGCCGCTACCTGCTAAAACAGTAGGATTGTTTGCACAGGTTAATGATTGCGTGATACCTGCATTTGCAGTTGGTTGCGGAGCCACATAATAAACATTTGAATTGGTTGCACTACAGATTGGTGTTATACCAACTGAATAAGTGATCTGAAAAGTACCGGCACCAGATGTTGAAGGGCAAAAAGAATTAGAAGTAACACCGGTTCCAGACCAAGTGCCAGGTCCCCAAGCTGTTGGGAATAACTGACTATTTAAGTTGATACAAGGTCCGTTTGGACAAAGGTTTGGAGCAACAGAAAAGCTTGAACCTGCGCCAACAAATGGATTGCTGATTTGAAAAGTACGTGAAGCAGTGGCTGTACAATTTGGTGTGCTGAAAGTATAGGTTACCGTATAAACACCTGCCGCCATTTCTGCCGGGTCGTAAATTATGGTTCCGTTTCCGGCATTTTGAACAATAGCAGAAGAAGTTACTGCAGGTGAAATTGAGAACGAAGCATTACCAATAGGCGTATTTGCCGGAATTGTAAACGATTGACAGCTATTTGGACTTGTGTTAACCCAAACACCAGAGTTAAGAATGATATTATCATAACAGCTCATTACCGAATAGTTCATGTTAGCAGCAACAGCCGTGTTACATAATGTGTACTGGTGACTTAACGAAGGTGTTAAACCATAGTAAAACAAGGTGTAGTTAGAGCTACTTGGCGGTGTAATATTCGCAGGGGTTTGAGTTCCTTGCGACACGGAAATTAAGTTGTTTGTTGCCGAGTTGGCGTTTGTGCTTGTAACAAAACGTAAACAAGGTGAATTACCGGCTGTCATAGGGTTACCGCTTGTACTAGGGTTAGTACGCACCATAATGAAACCTGAATAATTACAATCAACAATATTGCTTGTCAATGTAGGATTTCCAACCAAGCTTGGATCAGAAAAGACCAAAGTTGGTGTTAAACAACCAATTTGAGAATACACCTTCGTGAATCCTAAACCGATCAACATTATTAGAAATAAACTTATTTTTTTCATGTTATTAATCTTTAATGATGGTGTTTTTAAATTCGGGTTTAATAAGTGCAGGATTTTCCTTTATCCATTTATTCATCGCAGTTCTGTAGCTTTCCTTTGAGTTAAAGCCATTACTGGTTGGGAATGTGGATGGAATGGAGTTGTTAATTGAGATCTCAAGGATCTTGTTCTCATAGTTAAAATAACTACTTTCTGTTTGAACTTTTACTGTAGCTTGAACTTTGTCGGTATTTTCAACCGGTAACGTTCTCTTTTTTTCAATTGTTTTGTGTGTTTGACCAAAACTTAAATTAATAGTTAAGAAGTAAACAAAAGCAAAAAATGCGAGTTTTTTCATTTGTAGTTGTTTTTTAGATATTCAGCGAAGATAATTAATTATCCGTCACGATTTTATGTAAAAAAAACAGCTAAAATCCTAAAAACCGATTTAGAATGTTAAAATGACCAAGAAGTTATTAAAAACAGCCTGTTAAAGGCTATTCTGTTAGGCAAGTGTTGAAAGTTGCTCTTCCAAAGTTTTGATCTTGTTTAAAGCATCTGCCTCCTTTTTTCTTTCCAACTCAACCAACTCAGGCTTGGCATTATTTACAAATTTTTCGTTTGCCAATTTCGTTTGAACACTTTTTAAGAATCCTTTATTGTAATCGATCTCTTTTAAAATACGCGTGCGCTCTTCGTCAATATTGATGTTTTGTGAAAGCGGTATGAAAAATTCGGTGTTACTGATCACCATACTCATTGCGCCTTCTATTTTGTTTGAAGTATAACTATACCCGCTTAAATTAGCTAGTTTAATTACTACCTGATCGAAGTTAGCATGTGTTGCATCAGAGCGCTCAAACAATTCAAGCTTTTCTTTAGGCGACATTTGTTTTTGTGCCCTAATATTTCTGATCGCAGCTACTAATTCTTTACAAACTTCAAATTCAGCTAAAAGACCGGTATCGGTTGTTTTCTTCTCAGGCCATTTTGCAACAATACAACAATCCTTCTCATCTCTGTTCGCTATCAAATGCCAGATCTCTTCGGTAATAAATGGCATCCACGGATGCATTAAAACCAAAAGTTTTTCAAGGTATTGAATGGTTGCGTTGTAAGTTGCCTCATCAATTGGCATGGCTTTACCATCAATAAAATCAGGTTTAATAGCTTCTAAATACCAGGCACAAAAATCATCCCAAACCAATTTATATGTAGCCATCAAAGCATCACTCATTCTGTATTTCGAGTAATGATCATTGATAACCTCTAACTGCTCATTTAATTTATGTTCAAACCAATTGATCGTTGCTTTTTGCGCTTCAGTTTGCTTAACATTTCCAACTTCAAATCCTTTTATTAAACGGAAAGCATTCCAAACTTTATTCGCAAAGTTTCTTCCTTGTTCACAATAACTTTCATCAAACATCAGATCGTTACCGGCAGGCGAGCATAACAACATGCCTACGCGCACGCCATCGGCGCCGTATTTCTCTATGAGTTCTAACGGATCAGGACTATTACCCAAACTCTTACTCATTTTACGACCTAACTTATCACGCACTATACCGGTTAAGTAAACATTATTAAATGGTTTTTTACCGGTGTATTCTTTACCTGCAATGATCATACGAGCCACCCAAAAGAATAAAATTTCGGGAGCTGTTACAAGATCGTTTGTAGGATAATAATATTTAAGATCTTCATTGGCCTTATCCCATCCATTCTTTACAATATTTGCATCAAATACGGTTAATGGCCACAACCACGAGGAGAACCAAGTATCAAGTACATCTTCATCCTGCTTGATATCTTCTACTTTTACATCTTTATTTAAAGTTCTTAATTTCTCAAGAGCCTCCTCTTTTGATTTACATACAACGGTGTTTCCTTGATTGTCGTACCAAGCCGGAATACGTTGTCCCCACCATAATTGGCGACTAATACACCAATCGTGAACATTTTCCATCCAATGCTTGTAGGTATTCACAAACTTTTCAGGAATTAATTTTACTTCATTTGAAAGTACAGCATCTAACGCCGGTTTAGAAACCTTATCCATTTTTAAGAACCACTGCATGCTTAAGCGCGGTTCAATAACAGCATCGGTTCGTTCGCTGTGTCCAACTTTATTTTTGATCGTTTCAATTTTCGAAACAAATCCTTGCTCTTGAAGGTCTTTGATGATCTGCTTGCGACAAGCAAAACGATCCATGCCAACATAAATAGTAGCAGCTTCGCTAATTTTTCCGTCAGATGTTAATCCATCAATAACCGGCAATTTATGTTTGATACCTAAGTTGTAGTCATTAATATCATGTGCAGGTGTAACTTTTAATGCACCTGTTCCAAATTCAAGATCGATGTAATCATCATAAATGATTGGCACCGCTTTATTGATCAATGGAATGATAGCAAATTTACCTTTTAAATGTTTGTAGCGCTCATCGTTTGGATGCACACACACTGCAGTATCGGCCATAATTGTTTC
>JBIKKW010000115.1:0-8805 GCA_044360115.1 Bacteroidia bacterium | reverse complement strand
TCCATTGAGTCCAAACATGTATAACGGTCAAGGTAAAATGTTTTGGTCACTAATGAATAAAAACGGAGGTAATGCTGAGTTCAGAAGAGATTACATTATGCGTTATCAAGATCTATTAAATGGCCCATTAAGTTGCAGAGAAATCATCAATCATTGGGAAAATTTAAATAACGTTTATCGTTTAGATTATAAAAAACACGAAGATCCTTCCACTATACCTTTACCGGGGGCATTTGTTACACAAACCGATCAGTGGGATACAAACATGTCTGCCTTAAAACGCAACCTGCAAGCCCGTTGTGATTTTATGGCTACTGCCTTTAATACGGTTGGATGTTATGGTTTAGTTGGGCCGTATGATATTACGGTTGATGTTGAACCAGCCGGTGCAGGTACCGTTAAATTAAACACGGTGATTTTACCATATTACTCATGGTCGGGTAAATATTTTAAAGGACCAATGAGCTTTAAGGCAACGCCGGTAGATTCGTTCTTTGTATTTGACCATTGGGAAATTCAAAATCACACTGAAACAAACGGACGGCCATTAAGCCTAGATTCGATTGGCATTGACTTTAGCGTACCGCTTGGCGACAAAATAGTTGCCGTTTTCACAGATAAGAAAGAAGACTCCGGTTTACCTACAGGTTTCTCGCCAAATGGTGACGGAAGAAATGATGTTTTTGGAATATTAGGAAGCGGGAAATATTCACGTGAATTTGAATTGAGAATTTGGAACAGATGGGGCCAGGAAGTGTTTAGAAGTACCGATCCTACAATGGGCTGGGATGGTAATTTTAATGGCGCACAGGCACAAACAGGAGTTTACGCCTATTACATCACTTATAAAAATGTTTACAACGAACTCAAAACCGTTAAAGGGAACGTAACATTAGTTAGATAACAGGCAATACAAGGTATTTATGAAAAAGATCAAATCTTTAATTTTAGGAATAGCTGTTTCAGGATCTTTGGGATTGATGGCACAGGATGTGCATTTTTCTCAAGTAGGTGAAACGCCATTATTGATCAATCCTGCGAATACAGGATTTTACAACGGTTATTTCAGAGCAATTGCCAATTATCGTAACCAATGGCAGTCAATGGGTAAAGCTTTTCAAACAATGAACCTTTCAATAGATGCAGGTTTATTTAAAAGCAAACGCCGTAAAACATTTTTAGGTCTAGGTTTTGTATTGTTTCAAGATCAAGCCGGTGCAGCTAAATTCAGAAAAACAACTGCCCTTTTAAATTTAAGCGGCTTAGTTAAAATTTCGAAGAAGAGTGTTTTAAGTGCTGGTATTTGTGGTGGAGCTATTGGCAGTAATGCCGATTACAATAAACTTACTTTTGCTTCTCAATTTGATGGTAATAAATTTGATACCGAAAATGTACCCAATGGTGAAACTGTAGTTTTCCGATCATTTACAACAACAGATATTGGTGCCGGAATGGCTTATGAGTTTGGAACTGTAAAGGTTGACCAAGATCATGATGATGAGATCAAAGTAAGAATTGGCTTTGCGGCTTATCATTTAAACCGCCCGAAACAAGAATTCTCGGCTGGTGCCAGTTACCGTTTGCCTGTTCGATGGGTTGGTTCTATTTTTTCAAATATTGATTTTGAAGATACAAGATTCACGCTTACACCTACTTTTGTAATGCAAAAACAAGGTAAAAAAGATAAAAGCATACCGAGCACTTACAGAGTTAACGGCGCTTTCGAATATATGACGGGCGGTTACCTTAAAGTGCGCATGGCAACAGGTACAAAAGTTACCGGCGAAAAAACTCAAAACGCTATTGGTGTTGGATTGTTTTACAGAAGAAAAGATGCCATTGTTCCAAAATTATTGGTTGAATTAGGTGATTATGCCATTGGAATGGCATACGACATTAATATCTCTGGTTACAAAGCTGCAAGTAAATACAATGGAGGCTTTGAAGTATCTTTAAGATATAATAAACTAGCTAGCTCATTATTCTCAACCCGAAGCGAATTTTAAATCATAAATTAAGGCCTGAAATTTCAGGCCTTTTTTAGCACCATTAACCAAACACTATTTGCAAAAGGATTATTAATCTATCATGAAAAGATCTTCCATTATTACCATTTCTGTTCTTTTAATTTTGATCATCAGCTCTATTCTTATTTTCAAGAAAAAAGGCAAAGCAAGTACGTTAGACGAAGACGCAAGAAATTTTAAATTTCAGGACACTGCTTCTATTACGAAGATATTTATGGCCGATAAAAATGGTAAACAATGTACCGTTGAACGCACACCAAAAGGTTGGATGGTGAATGAAAAATTTTATGTTCGTCCGGATGCTATACTTACACTCCTGGAAACAATTAAAAACGTTGAGGTTAAACGTCCGGTTGCCCGTCAGGCAAAGGAAGGAACATTAAAGGTTCTCGCTTACCGTGCCATTAAGGTTGAGATCTATGTGAAAGATGAATTGGTAAGGCAATATTATGTTGGACATGAAACACCTGATGGTGAAGGAACTCACATGCTTCTAACAGATGTGGAAAGCGGCGATAATTACGAAGACCCATATGTAGTTTTTATACCCGGATTTACAGGCTTTTTAAATACACGTTACATCGTTGAAGAAAAACACTGGCGTAACTTATCGGTAATGAATTTTACGCCTGACAAGATCAAACGTATCGAATATATGAATCATGCAAAACCAGATTCAACCTTTTCAATTGACATCCTTAACACCAGATCATTCAAATTGAATAACCATTTAAATCAGTCGTTACCGTTTGATGAGTTAAAAATGAAACAGTATTTGGCTTACTTTCAAAACCTGAACAGTGAAGCCATTTTTACAACAACCGATAAGCATACTGTTGATTCGCTAAGTAAAACCAAACCATTTGCAACTTTTGCAGTAACGGATAAAACAAATAAAAAACACGAATTCTTTTTTTATTACAAACAGCCGCCAACATTTAAAAATGCAGAATACGGTGTGCGTTACAAATATGATCCTGATCGCTTATTTGTAAACTTTGAAGACAAGAAGGAATGGGCTGTTATACAGTACTATGTTTTTGGTAAATTATTCATCACTACCGAGTATTTTAAAGCAGCTAAAACTGTTAAAAAATAGCTTATAACTATCCCCTAATAAAAAGGCGAAATCAGGCGCATCCGTTAATTTTGTTATCTAAATTTAACGATATGAATTTTGTTGTTTCAGCCTCAACCTTATTAAAACATTTAAAAGCGATCAGCGGTGTTTTAAGCACCAATAATACTGTTCCGATCTTAGATTGTTTTTTATTTGAGATCGAGAAAGGCGAATTAACGGTTGCTGCCAGCGATATGGAAACGGCCATTACCACTTCTATTAAAGTTGAATCGTCACAGGATGGCGTTATTGCTATACCTGCTAAAACATTAATTGAAACTCTTTCAAATTTACCGGAGCAACCCATTTCATTCATAGTAGACAAAGCAAAATTTTCTACTAAAATAAAAACAGAAAATGGTGATTATAGCATTAGTGGTCATAATGGTGATGACTATCCTAAAATGGCTAAGATCGAATCACAATCATCTATTGTTATAAAAAGCGATGTATTAGCATCAGCCATCAACAAAACTATTTTTGCAACAGGTAACGATGATCTTCGTCCTGTAATGAATGGTGTTTATTGCCAATTCACTGAAAGCAATTCGATATTTGTTGCTACCGATGCGCATAAATTGGTAAGATATATTCGCAACGATGCAAAAGCAGGTGCCTCTGCCTCATTTATCATGCCTAAAAAACCTTTGAACGTATTAAAGAATTTATTGACCGGAATTGATGATGCTGTTAAAGTTGAATTCAATAAAACAAATGCCTTATTCAGTTTCGGAAATGTAAATTTAATGTGCCGTTTAATTGATGGAAAATATCCAAATTACGAAGCAGTTATTCCTAAACAAAATCCAAATAAATTAACGGTTGATCGTTTGGCATTCTTAGGTGCTTTAAAACGTATCAGTGTGTTTGCTAATAAAGCAACGCATCAAATTCGTGTAAAGATCGCAGGAAGCCAACTTACCATTAATGCCGAAGATCTTGATTTTGCCAATGAAGGTCATGAAACATTGATGTGTACATACGTTGGTGAAGATATGGAGATCGGATTTAACTCGCGCTTTTTGATTGAGATGGTAACCAATATTGAAAGTGATGAGATCATTTTAGAAATGAGCGCGCCTAACCGTGCCGGTATCATATTGCCAAATAATAAAGCAAACCCTGCAGAGGATCTGTTGATGCTGGTAATGCCGGTAATGCTAAATAATTAAAATTTCTTATCTTTACTTTATGATCAAAGTAAAGAAACATATTTTATTAAGCCTGCTTTTATTAGCGGGCTTTTTCATTGCAGCTCAATCAGGCATTACAACTAGTGATAGCATTAAATCAAATGCAATTTTTAGAAAATACCGTTTGTATGTTCCAACTATTTATAACGGATCTACCGCTGTGCCTTTATTGTTTAATTTACACGGCTATACATCAAATGCCATGCAACAGCAGTTTTACGGTAACTTTATGTCTATTGCCGATACTGCAAATTTCATAATGGTATTACCCGAAGGCACAACTGTAAGCGGTAATCAATATTTCAATGCAGGTTTTGGTCCGGGTGCCAATGATGTGCTATTTATGAGCGATCTCATCGATTCTTTAAAACTCACATACAACATTGATAACAATAGAATTTACAGTTGTGGCATGAGCAACGGCGGAATAATGAGTTATTATCTGGCGTGTAATTCGCCACAACGCTTTGCAGCCATTGCTTCTGTTACAGGAAGTATGCTAAACAGTTGGTTCACCTGTGCACCTAATCGCCCGTTTCCGGTAATGGAAATACATGGCACAAACGACGCTACTGTTCCTTATAATGGTGATGCCACTTTTTCTCATATCGACTCTGTAGCAAAAAAATGGGCGGTACATAATAATTGTAATTTAAGTGCGGTAACTACGAGTGTAGCCAATATAAATACAACAGACGGGGCAACAGCCATAAATTACCGCTATACCGGCGGAAACAATGGTGCAGATGTTGAATTGTTTAAAGTAATAAATGGCGCTCATACTTGGCCGGGAGCCGGTTTTGTAATTGGCACAACCTGTATGGATTTTAATGCTTCTGTTGAGATTTGGCGATTTTTTAGAAAGTATAAGTTAAATCAACTAACAACTGGATTAAATGAAGAGCTAGCAGAAAACAAGATCTTGCTTTATCCTAATCCGGCACAACATGAAATTCAAATTAGCGGATCAAATGAAAACATCACAAAAGTTGAAATTTTTTCAATGGTAGGTAACAAAATATTATCGCAAACGAATGACTCTGAAAAAATGATCGTTAATTTGAAAGAATTACCAAATGGGGTTTACTTCATTCATGCATACAACAATAACAAACTGCTAAACATTAGCAAGTTCGTTATAAGCAGGTAACTCGTTTATTTGTTTTGATAACTTAAACACCACGTCTGCCAAGCCGTTTGTGATCAAAATATATTGAACATTAAGCGCTAAATTATAGCGTAATGCTTGTTCTAATACCTGATCGGAAAGCAAAACTTCAGGCGCCTTACATTCAATAATTAAAAGGGGTTTCATGGCTTTGTTATAAACAACAACATCGTAACGTTTCTTGGTGCCATTTAATTCAATTTCTTTTTCTAACGAAATAAATGATAAAGGATATTTTTTTACACTGATCAAATAATTTACAACGTGCTGCCTCACCCATTCCTCGGGGGTTAGAATTAACCATTTTTTTCGGATCTCATCAAAAACAAAAAGGCGCTGTTTTTGATCTTGCTTTAAACGAATATTAAATGTTGGATATTTTAATATTGGGAACACTTAGAATACGTATTTTTTAAATATATTTACTTAAGCTATGTTACATAACATTTTTAAAAATACACTTCAAAAATGAAATCAAAAGAAGAAATTGTAAACAACTGGTTACCGCGTTATACCGGTGTTCCGTTGAATGAATTTGGTGAATACATTCTTTTAGTGAATTTTAGCAACTATGTGCACATGTTTGCCGAATTAAATAATGTTCCTGTAAAAGGCTTGGATCGCCCAATGACCAGTGCAACCGCCAATAACATCAGCATCATTAATTTTGGTATGGGCAGTGCAAGCGCGGCAACAGTTATGGATCTGCTTTCTGCCATTAAACCTAAAGCCGTATTGTTTTTAGGTAAATGTGGCGGACTAAAAAAGAAAAACAACATTGGCGATCTTATATTACCAATTGCCGCTATCAGAGGAGAAGGTACAAGTAACGATTATTTCCCTGCAGAAGTTCCCGCACTGCCCGCTTTTAATTTGCAAAAAGCTATTTCGTATACCATCCGTTTGAGTGATCGCGATTATTGGACCGGTACGGTTTATACAACCAACCGAAGAGTTTGGGAACACGATGATGAATTCAAAGATTATCTAAGAAAGCTTAGGGCAATGGCCATTGATATGGAAACCGCTACTATATTCACTGTTGGTTTTCACAACAACATTCCAACCGGTGCTTTGCTTTTAGTTACCGATCAACCCATGATCCCGGAAGGTGTAAAAACAGAGAACAGCGACAAGCAAGTTACTGAAGGTTTTGTGAAAGAACATTTGCGTATTGGTGTTGCTTCTTTACAAGAGTTACAAAATAAAGGTGTATCTGTAAAACATCTACGCTTTGAATAAATTCACCGAAAATAAAAACAATCCACAGTTCTATATTGATGGCATTATCGCAGGAGATGTTTCTGTTTTAAGCCGCGCTATCACTATTGTTGAATCATCCAATCCCGATCATCAACAATTGTCTGCTCAAATTATAAATGGCATTATTGATAAAACAGGAAAGTCGTTTCGCCTAGGTATAACCGGTGTTCCGGGCGTTGGAAAAAGCACCTTCATTGAAAGTTTCGGAAAAGAACTTTTAGATCATCAACACAAAGTGGCTGTACTTGCCATTGACCCTAGCAGTGCAAAAAGTAAAGGATCCATTTTAGGAGATAAAACGCGAATGGAATTTCTTTCTGCCCAAAAAAATGTATTCATTCGTCCGTCGCCAAGTTCAGGGTCATTAGGCGGTGTAGCGCGAGCTACTTACGAAAGTATTTTATTGTGTGAAGCTGCAGGCTACGATTTTATAATTGTTGAAACCGTGGGTGTTGGCCAGAGTGAAATTGCAGTAAGTAAAATGACCGATTTCTTTTTGTTACTGATGCTTGCCGGCGCAGGTGACGAATTACAAGGTATTAAACGCGGCATCATGGAAATGGCCGATAGTATCATCATCACAAAGGCAGATGGCGATAATATCCAAAAAGCAAAAGCAGCAAAAGCAGAATATTTAAATGCCATTCATTTATTTCCGCCAACGGAAAGCGGCTGGATACCAAAAGTTGAAGTTTGTTCAAGCGTTAAACAAACCGGTATAAATGAAGCGTATACGATCATTCAATCTTACAAAAACTACACAACCAATTCAGGTTATATTTTTGAGAAACGTAAAAACCAACAAATTGAGATCTTAAAAGAAACACTGAATAATGAGATCATAAAACTTGTTTACAATCAAAACCAACTTCAAACAAAACTAGATCAACTTCAATCGAAAAACATGCTCAATCCCTATCAGGAAGCGTTTGAATTGTTAAAGCAAATCTCAACTAAAGGTTAATTTTTTTCACTAAATCAATTTAATCTTCGGGTAGCTTTTTTTACCTTTAAATACCTGAGATTTAATTTATTAATTTCACGTTCCTATTCACGATCATGAAAAAAATCATACTACTATTCATTTTTACATTACTATTCGGGAAAACTATTGCCCATGATGTTTTTACTGAAAATGCCTATTCAGAACAATTTAAAAAAGCGTATGTACTCAATCCTTCTATACCTAAAGGCGTATTAGAAGCAATTGCTTTTACCCAATCACGCTTTCAGCATCTTGTCGAGCAAGAGCAAAGTTGTATTGGTTATCCTGCAACCTTTGGTGTTTTTGGTTTAGTAGATAACGGTAAAAATTATTTTCGCAGTAACCTTACTTTGGTTTCATCATTAAGCGGATTTACAGAAGTAAAAATAATGAATGATGCTGAAACGCATATTTTAGCTTATGCTAAGGCATTCGCTAATTTGCAGATCCGTTATTCTATTTATGGTAATGATCTTGGCAACTACCGAAAAATATTTATTGCTTTAAGCGAACTACCATTGACCAATGATCTGCAAAACGATTTTGCAATGAATTCGCATTTATATCAATTGTTTTGGTTCCTAACAAATAAAGATGCAGCCACCATCTATCATTTCCCACATTACACAACATCACTCCAGTCTATTTTTGGCGATAATTTAAATGTGCTATCATCTGCCTCTATTCAAATAAACGACGAATCGATCTCTAATGGCTCAAACAATTACAAACTCAACTCTTCTGCATCTATTCAATCAGTTGATTATCCACCTGCCATTTGGGATGCAGCGGCAAGTTGTAATTTCAGTTCTCGAAACAGCACACCAATTTCTGCAGTTACCATTCACTTTGTGCAAGGCTCCTATGCCGGATGTATCTCTTGGTTCAAAAATTGTTCTGCGAACGCTTCTGCGCATTATGTAGTTAGAAGTAGCGACGGGCAAGTAACGCAAATGGTATTAGAAAGCAATAAAGCTTGGCATGTTGGAACCGAAAATCCATACACCGTAGGAATTGAACACGAAGGATACATCACAAACAGTTCGTGG
>JBIKKW010000020.1:0-29453 GCA_044360115.1 Bacteroidia bacterium | reverse complement strand
TGTAAAGAACCCAAGTTATATAGGTAATTTCGATCAAATTGATGAGGTAATTGAAGTGCACCAGATCAATGAAGTGATTTTCTGTGCAAAGAATATTTCTTCTCAAAACATCATCAATAAAATGCTGTCGTTGGTGGCAAAAGACATTGAGTTTAAGATCGCACCTCCCGAAAGTCTATCTATTATTGGAAGTAACAGCATAGATACTGCCGGTGAATTATATGTGATCGACTTGAACAATATTGCAAAACCGGAGAACAAAAGAAAGAAGCGTCTGTTCGATCTCGCATCAGCAGGTTTGTTGTTTGTTTTGTTCCCTTTGGTGATGTTGTTTCAGAAAAAACCTCTTCAGTTTATAATAAATGCTTTAAAAGTTATATTAGGAATGAATACCTGGGTGGGTTATGGTAAAACCATTCGTAAAGACCTTCCTGCCATCAAACCATCTATCTTAACACCGGCCGATGCTGTAACAGGCGAGGTAAACAAAGAAAAATTCAATGTTTTATTGTTGAATTATTCAAAAGCTTACAAGGCAGAGAACGATCTGAAAATTGTATTAAAGGCCTTTAGAAATTTAGGTAATTAGTGCTTTGTTAATTAATGTTTAAGCGGTTGTATGGCATTGCTTTTATTCGGAATTTAGTATAAAATACCATCGTTATGAAACAACTCATCATTGCCTTTATTCTGTTTTTTTCTTTAACACCTCGTTTATTTTCTCAAACTGCCGATCCAACAAAATGGACTGCTGTATATATGGCGTTAAATGATAAAGAGGGCGAAATAGTTATTACAGGTTTAATTGATAAAGGATGGCACACGTATTCGATCAGAAAAACAGCGGATGGACCAATACCAACATCTGTAAATTTAGAATCTTCAAAAAACTTTGAGTTGGTTGGAGAACTTACCGAGAGCGATGCACATGAGGTTTATGATAAAGCGTTTGATACCAAACTATTTGTATTTGATGATAAAGCTGTTTTCAAACAAAAAATAAAACTAAATACCAAACCCGGTTTTACGATCAAGTTAAAAATTGAATACATGTGCTGTAACGACATGATGTGTTTACCGCCTAAAACCATTGATCTATCGGTAGTTACAAAAAAATAAATTATTGTTTTGTTTCGTAAAAAATGTAGTATCTTTAATTTCTAAATCAATTTAAAAGTATGCGTAAACTGTATGTTGTTTTGGCGGTTTTTTTGAGTTTTGTATTTAATGCTCAAGAAAATCCTGTGCATTGGAAATATGAAGCAAAAAAGATAAGCGATTGTGAATATGAACTTGTTTTCAAAGCAAAAATTGATGAGCCTTGGCACATTTATTCATTGGTAAAAGCCGGTGATGATGGACCAAATCCAACTTCTTTCGTATTTAATAAATCTAAAGATTATCAATTGGTAGGAAAAGTAGTTGAATCTACTCCAACAAAGGTGTTTGATAAGGTATTTGAAATGAATGTGGCTTACCATCCAAAAAGCGCAACCTTCACTCAAAAGATAAAAGTTTTAACTGCTAGTAAATTTAAGATCACCGGCACCTATGAAGCTCAAGCTTGTACCGAAGAGAAATGTATTTTTCCTCCGGCAGATAAATTTGAGTTAGAAATTCAAGGAACACCTGCATGCGCTGGTATGGCCGGTACAGAATCTGCGGTTATTGATACCGTAGCTGCTGCTAACGCAAATTGCGTGTGTGATACTAATGCCATATTAAAAGCAAAGGGTGGCGCAACTACCAAAGCAAGTATTGATACTACGCCAAAAGTAACTGATGGAGATACGGATCTTGGACAAGATAAAAGCTGGTGGGGAATTTTCTTAGCTGGTTTAGTTGGTGGTTTTTTAGCTTTACTTACGCCGTGTGTATTCCCAATGATCCCAATGAATGTGAGTTTTTTTACAAAGCGCAGTAAAAATAAATCAGAGGGTATCCGAAACGCAATGATCTATAGTTTATTCATCATTGTTTTATATGTTGGTTTAGGATTAGGTGTTACCATGGTGTTTGGCGCTGGTGCTTTAAATACACTTTCAACGAGCGTTTGGTTCAATCTCGCTTTCTTTATTTTATTATTGGTTTTTGCAGCTTCTTTTTTAGGCGCGTTCGAAATTATCTTACCATCATCGTTTGTGGGTAAAATGGATGCGAAGGCAGATAAAGGTGGATTGATCGGTATTTTCTTCATGGCATTCACATTAGCTTTAGTTTCTTTCTCGTGTACTGGTCCAATTATTGGAACCTTGTTAGTTGAAGCCGCAGGCACAGGTAGTATTTCCGGACCATTCTGGGGAATGTTAGGATTTGCCATCGCCTTATCATTACCATTTGGTTTGTTTGCGGCATTTCCGGGTTGGTTAAATACTTTGCCAAAATCGGGTGGTTGGTTAAACTCAGTAAAAGTTGTTTTAGGTTTCTTGGAGTTAGCCTTAGCTTTAAAATTTGCTTCAAACGCCGATCTGGTTGTACAAGCCGGTTATTTAACGCGTGAGGTTTTTGTGGGATTATGGATCACCATTTTCTTATTGCAATCACTTTATTTGATTGGTGTTTTCAGAACGCCACATGATTCTGAAGTGAAACATTTATCAGTAACACGAATTTTCTTTGCAATTATTTCTTTCTTCATAACCATCTATTTAATCCCAGGATTATGGGGCGCGCCTTTAAAAATGTTCAGCGGAATTTTACCGCCGTTAGAATATTCTGAATCGCCTCATGGATTTGGTGGTGGCGGAAATACCACATCGGCAGCTGTTCCTAACGTTGATCCTGAATTCGCAAAGCATATTGAGGTAAACAAAAATGGTATTGTTCATTTTAAGAACGATTACGAATCGGCACTGGCATATGCTAAAAAAGTTGGTAAACCTTTAATGGTTGATTTTACCGGACATGCGTGCGCCAATTGCCGTAAGACCGAAGATTATGTTTGGCCAGATCATGAAGTTACAAAGCGATTGAACAATGATGTTGTTTTGGTTTCACTTTATGTGGATGACAAACGTCCGCTTGACCCAAAAGATTATATGAATGTGGTTTGGTTTGGTAAAGAGCGTGAGATAACAGATATTGGAGATAAGTTCAAGTATATGGAAGAGATGTTGTACGGACAAAGTTCTCAACCACTTTATGTATTATTAGATCACAATGAAAAGATCCTAAATAAAGTTCGCGGTTACGATCCGAATATTGAAGAATACATTAAGTGGATGGATGAAGGTATTGAGAAATTCAAACTTCAAAACAAACATTAAAAGCCGGCCATAATTCCAATTTGAATATACGGACTGCTATATACCGATAGGGGATGTGGCGTTAAGTTGAACATAACGGTTGTCATTAATGCCGCATGATCACCTAATGGCTGTCTGAATCCTCCGCCTACCATCACATAATCTACCCAAATACGCTCATTAGTATTGTTAGATGAAAAATAATTTGGCTGATTCAATCGGTCGTACTGACTTTGAATAAACAAGAAATCGTTCACCAGGTATCGTGCAAAAACGTGCGAACCGTATAAACTTTGCGTATAACTTATTTTATTATACCGCACACTCGAATAATTGTATATTCCTCCAATACCAACATGTAACTTATCAGATACACGGTAGCCAATGGTGGGAGATAGATTTAAATATGTGTAAGTACCAAACCAAACTGCAAAATTACCACCATACATTAATCTGTCTTTAAACTCCGTATTTCGTTGTTTGCGTTCGGTTTTTCGTTTTTGTGAAGGATTTTCGCCATAGTATACACTATCCACCTGAGCCTTGTTTAGCCCCACCATAATCACGAACAAAAAGAGTATGTGATTTTTTTTAATCATTTTGAATTTAGTGTAACTTCGTATTGTAAATATAGGAAATATGTTGGTTATTATTACGGGTGCATCTAAAGGCATTGGCTTTGAACTCATGAAGGAGTTTGTTCGATCAGAATACATGGTTGTTGCAATTTCACGAAATGTAAAAACAATTGATGCCTTCATTAAAAAAAATAATGTGCATAATGTATTGCCCTTGCAAGCCGATATATCCAAAAAAACCGGACTAGATAAAATATCAAAAACCTGCAAGCAATTAAATAAACCAATTCGTATTGTAATAAATAACGCCGGAGAAATTCTTGTAAAACCATTTGCGAAGATCAGTGAGAATGAGATCCGATCTGTTTACCAAACCAATGTGTTTGCACCATTCTTATTGGCACAAAAATTATTACCGTGGATGGGAAAGAATAAGAACACGCATATTGTGAATATCAGCAGTATGGGTGGCTTTCAAGGAAGTGCCAAATTTGCGGGTTTAAGTGCATACTCATCGAGTAAAGCAGCATTGGCCGGTTTAACCGAATGTTTGGCCGAAGAATTAAAGGATAAGAATATTAGTGTGAACTGTTTGGCAATAGGTGCCGTGCAAACCGAAATGTTAGCAAAGGCATTTCCCGGATATAAGGCTCCTTTAAAGGCAAACGAAATGGCATCGTACATTCATGAATTTGCTGTTAACGGTCATAAATTCTTTAATGGAAAAATTTTACCGGTATCATCTACAACACCATAATGAAATACGTCTTTTTTATATTAGTTGTTTGCACGAGTGTTTTAAAGGCACAAACCCGATCGTTTGCTGAAAAATTTGAGATCACGAATCAATATTGTGGTGGTGCTGCGCCAACCGAAGAAGTTTTGGCCTCAACACATAAAAAGAAACCATTTGCCAATAAAACCATTTACATGTATAAAAAAGGTAAGTGTGTTGATAGCCTGGTAACAGATTCATTAGGTTGGGTGAAAAAAAGGATCAGATATGGTAAGTACGAACTTTTTCTTGCTTACAAGCACTTTAAACAAACACCCATTGGAACCGAAAAAGATTTTGATATGGACTGTATGCAAAAAGAATGGGCGCGTGCTGATGGTTTTTTAGATCTTTCATGGCGAGGAACACGTTTTGTTAATCATCGTATTGGATTTAAATTTTGTGATTGGCAATATCCTTGTTTAAAAGAACGTCACATTCCGCCATCGGCACCAAAACAAAATTAATTATGAGGCATGTCGCTTTTTTATTTATTCTATTAGTAAGCACTTTCTGTTCCTTTTCTCAAGGATTAACACAAACCATTAAAGGAACAGTTATTGATAAGCAAAGTCAAACACCATTACCGGGCGCTGTAGTTCAATTAACCGATTCAACACGAAAATATGCAGTGGCTGATGAAAACGGTTTTTATAAGCTCAATCAGGTTTCCATTGGCCGGGTAAATTTAAAGATCACCTATACCGGATACAAACAAAAACAAATAACTGTGGTATTAAACTCAGGGAAAGAAACGGTATTAAATGTTGAGTTGGAAGAAAATGTGATTCAAGGGCAGGAAGTGGTTGTTACGGCAGAACAAGATAAAACCAAAACCAATAACCGGATGAGTACCGTTAGCTCGCGCGTGTTTAGTGCGGAGGAGGCAGGAAGATATGCAGGCAGCAGAAATGATCCGGCACGTATGGCTGCAAATTTTGCCGGTGTTAGTGGCGCTAATGATTCACGAAACGATATTATCATTAGAGGAAATTCGCCACTAGGTATTTTGTGGCGCTTGAATGGATTGGATATTCCAAACCCCAATCATTTTGGAAGTGCCGGTTCAACTGGCGGACCAATTAGCATTCTTAATAACAACACACTTGATAATTCTGATTTTATGACCGGAGCTTTTGCATCCGATTACAGTAATGCAACAGCCGGGGTGTTTGATCTGAAAATGCGCGAAGGAAATAACGAAAAGCATGAGTTTTTAGGTCAGGTTGGTTTCAATGGTTTTGAAGTTGGTGCAGAAGGACCATTCAATAAAAAAAAGAATGCAACCTATTTGGTGAATTACCGGTATTCAACCTTAAGTATCTTTAAAGCATTGAATATTGATTTTGGAACCGGTGCTGCTGTACCTCAATATCAGGATCTCACATTTAAAACCGATTTTAAAACAAAGGCCGGTAAATTTTCGTTTTGGGGAATTGGTGGTTTAAGTTATGTGGCTTTACTTGAAAAGGATAAAGTTCAGGGAAAAGATCTTTACGGATACAGTGCCAGAGACACCTACTTTAGATCGAATATTGGTGCGAGTGGTATTACTCATACCATATTATTTAAAAATAATGCCTATTTAAAAACCAATATTGGAATTAGCGGTCAGTTTAACAACATTATTGCGGATAGAATTGATACGGCCTTTAAAACACCCAACAACACCAAGCCGGAGTATCGTAATACAACGCGAAACATTATTTATTCGGCCAATACGATCTATAATAAAAAGGTAAACAGTCGAAATTTTGTGAATGCCGGTTTGTTTTACGACATATACAACACCTTATTTGTTGATAGTACCGATAATTATTTTGGATACAACACCTTTGAAGTGCTGCGCGATTATAAAGGAACTACATCCATGGCACGCGCTTTCTTGCAATGGCAACACAAATTCACCAACACCTTAACCTTTAATTCGGGTGTGAGCTCGCAATATTTTTTATTGAATCAAAAATATTCAATTGAACCGCGTATTGGTTTAAAATATGAGATCACTAGCAAGCAATCGTTAAGTTTGGGTGGTGGTATGCATAGTCAGCTGCAACCATTGTATGTTTATTTTGCGAGTGTAACCGATTCAAATGGTGTACGAACCGAAACAAATAAAGATCTTGACTTTACTCGCGCTGTGCACGGCATTTTGGCTTACGATGTTACGTTTAACACCAGCTTTCGATTAAAAACAGAATTTTATTATCAGTACATATACAATGCACCGGTAGATAATTTCTCATCGGCTTTTTCGGCCTTAAACCTAGGTGCCGATTTTAATAGTCCGAATGTTGCTAATTTGGTGAGTAAAGGTGAGGGATTAAATTATGGTGTAGAGATAACCCTGGAAAAATTTTACAGCAAAGGCTATTATTTTTTATTTACTACCAGTTTATTTGAAAGCAAGTACAAAGCAAGCGATAAGGTTTTAAGAAACACGGCATTCAACGGAAACTATGTGTTTAATCTTTTAGGCGGTAAAGAGTTCAAGTTAAGTCAAAAAGCCAGCATATCAATTGACGTTAGAGCAACTTACGCAGGCGGAAAGCGATATGTGCCAATTAATTTACCGGCCAGTATTGCTTATGGTGATGAGGTTAGAGATTGGTCGCAAGCATACGTGAACAAGTACCCTGATTATTTTCGTATGGATGTAAAACCCGGATTTAAATTAAGCACCAAACGCTTAACGCATGAGTGGAGTGTGGATGTACAAAACATTACCAAACACGAAAACATCTTTCAGCAAACCTACGATCTGGCAAACAAACAAATTAAAACCGATTATCAATTGCGGTTTTTTGTGATCCCTCAATACAGGATACTTTTTTAAAAACAAAAAGCCCCACATATTTGCGAGGCTTTTGTTTTATAAGATAATTACAATTAAGCTTCCGGAGCAGCTTTTTTGATCTCTTTTATATTTTTAGCACTATCAAACATTTTTTGGATAGCTTCTTTAGAGTAGGGTTTAGCTTCTGTATTTCTAACATCCTGGATGTTGTAATCAGAATTGCCGATCTTTTGGTTAATGATAAAATGGAACTCAGACTCGGTGATGGCACTTTCCCAAAGAATAGCAGTTGGCTCATCGGTAATAAAGCTCTTTAGTTTATTTACTTCATCTTCCGAAACTTCTTTCTTTTTAAGAGCGATATCTTCTGCTTGTTCAGAAATAGATACGGCAAAATTAGCTCCCACGGTAATATCTAATGCCCCGTAAGATTGTTCAACGATGGTCATTTTGTTTTGTACAGTATCCGGCACAAAAATGGCAAACGACTTTCCGTATTTGGTAAGATCTAAAACATGCATGCCCTGTGGAGCAACAATTGGTTCTTGTTCTGCAGTTTTATTACCACAAGATGTGTTTAGCAACATACCTGCGGCGCTTAAAGCGATAATTAAAGTTTTTTTCATGTGAGTTTGAATTATGGAAGTAAAGATAATTATTTTTAAATAGTAGGAAAGTGTAGGTGTGATTTTTTTAATTGGGGTAATGATCTCAAGAACGAAACGACATAAAACAAAAAATCCCGGCTGAGCCGGGATTTTTATTATTTTTTCTTAGCTGCTTTCTTAGCTGCTTTTTTAGGAGCTGCTTTTTTCTTAGCTGCTTTCTTAGCTGCTTTTTTAGGAGCTGCTTTTTTCTTAGCTGCTTTTTTAGGAGCTGCTTTTTTCGCTGTAGCTTTTTTAGCTGTTGCTTTTTTTGCCATGGTTTTTTGTTTTTGAGATTTATTGATACGAAGTAAATAAATAATTTATTCTTATCTATAAATAAGCGAGTTATTTTTTCAACATCAATTTGTTGAAATTGTTAATAGCGAAATTTGTATAGAAAAATGAAAATGGAGTTTTAAAAAAATTATTTGCAATAAAAAAATAGTAAGCCTCTGTGTGTACTATCAATAAAGGATCGCAGAGCGTGTGTGTTTTTGAAATAATTTTTTTATTTGAATTAGTGAGGTGTTTTTTCAAAATTCACGCATTAAAAAAAATTTATTCGCGTAAAATAAATTCTTCCTCAATTTCCCAATCAGGCAAAATTTTGATGGCTTTTTCAAAAATGTAGGTTTTTTCGGGTTGAATCTTCTTCAAATAATTTCCGGTATTCCACACTTTATCTTCATTATCATCAAATATCACTCTGATCTTGTAAGCATCTTCTTCCAAATCTTTAAGCGTTATACTTGCTGTATTGCTTGCCGATAAACTAAAGTTTACATTACTTTCTCTTACGATCTTATTAGCAGAATTGATAAATTGAACCACATAACTTTGTTTTTTATTAAAAGTGATCTTCAGTAATAAACTCCCCAGTTCTGATCTACTTTGTTTAGTGAACGCAAATTTGATACTGTCGTTTATGGAACCATTATAGCCGGTAAAACACGCCGTATCTATTTTCAGCAAGTATTGTTGTTTGGGTTTAAAATTATGTTCGATCTTAAAACTGTGGTTGTTGAGCCATTTGAACTTAACAATGTTTTTATTGATAAGCGTATCAGTTTTACTATAAAGGTGTATGTATTTAATATTTGTTCTGCTTGTATCTATCCACTGGCTTAATCTTAAAATTGCATCCTCATTATAGCCTAATTTACCTGAAATTAAATTGCTTTGCGCTTTAATGATCTGTTTGTACTTCAGCTTCAATACCGGGACCTTTAATTTTAATGTATCTATCGTTTTATTATTCCCAACTCCATAAGCTAGCTTTAACCAAATGGTATCTTTAAACTGCTTATAAAAAAACTCACAGGTGTCCGATTCGCGCTCTTTGTGCATTTGAAACACATCATTCATACGATCATCTATAAATGGTAATATATTGCTGTTTGTTTTTTGATTGAACAACACCATACCTTTTCCATTTTCCGTCATGATCACTTTTTTAATAAAGGTTCTCGCAGGAATTTCCTTAAATAGGTTCAACTTGAACAAACTGTCTGTTGATAGTTTGATATTCTCGCTCAAAAATGCAATTTGTTCATTTTCGGCACCATTATATAAGTAATCTTTGTTCTTATCGGTAAAACATATCAGTTTAAACTCATCTTGCGGTAAATTATTCAATTCAAATTGGCCATATTCATTAGTACGTGTAACATAATCGGGGGTATTTTTAAACGCAAAACTATCCGATAGGTTTTTGTTAAAGTACAAGCCAACAACCAGGTCTTTTTCTTTTACTTGTTCAAGTGCATTTATAACCGATCCTTTGATACTTAATGAATCGATGGAAATACCGGTAGAAAAAATATAGCTGAAGTTGGTTAATGGGTTTCCTTCATGCATATCGGCAATGGCCTTACCAAAATAAAAGCGGTATGTTGTGTTAGGTAGTAATTCCTCAGGATTTAATTTGATGCTAATCTTTTTTCCGTTTGCTGTAATTTCAGGTTTGGTTTTTAATTTCGGACTAATTACTAATTGATTGGTTAGATCACGCAGTTGCACGTTCTCATCAAACTTTAAAGTAATTAATGCCGATTTAAATTGTAAGGATTTTAATTCGGGTACAGCCTCCACAAGTTTAGGAGGTGTTTGATCGCGAGGACCACCGTTAAGTACACCAATTTGAGCACATCTATTAAACAAAATTATAACTGCCAAAGCGGTTAATATTTTAAGTAAATTGTGCTTCATTAAGTAAATTTGTATAAAAGTAAAGCAAATTACGCATTTTAAAGCAAAAGTAGGAAGTGTATTATTACATCAATATCGTAAAGAAGTTAAGTATATATAAAATATACAATTTCATTAAGTTGATATACACGTATCGCTTATCTAAGTTATTTAAAAGGAGTAAACAAAGCGCTTTACCATTTTCGGTGAGTGTTGAGCCAACCACCAGTTGCAATTTAAGATGTCCGCAATGCCCAAGTGGATTAAGGCAATTCACCAGACCAATTGGCATGCTCGATCCTGAATTTTTTTCGAAGTTTGTTTTGCAGATCAAAAGGCATATCCACCGGATTACATTTTATTTTCAAGGTGAACCTTATTTGAATCCGGATTTTTTAAAGATGGTTTCGATAGCCAGTAAAAATAAATTGTATACCGTAACCAGCACAAACGCGCATTATTTAAATGATGAAATGAGCAAGCAAACCATTTTAAGTGGTTTAGATGAGATGATCATTTCAATTGATGGCGTTACGCAAGATGTTTATGAGCAATATCGTGTAGGTGGTAAATTAAGTAAAGTACTCGAAGGCGCAGCAAACATCATCAAATGGAAAAGGGAATTAAAAAGTCAAACACCATTTGTTATTTTTCAGTTTGTTGTGTTTCGATCAAATGAACATCAGGTAGACGCGGTTAAAAAATTGGGAAAGGAAATGGGCGCAGATAAGGTGCGGATAAAAACGGCGCAGATATACGATTTTGAGAATAGCCAGGAGATGATACCGGTTAATGATAGCTTTTCGCGATATAAAAAGAACAGTTCAGGAAAATGGGAAATAAAAAACCCGCTTTTAAACCAATGTTGGCGAATGTGGCAAGGTTGCGTAGTTACCTGGGATGGAAAAGTTGTGCCGTGTTGCTTTGATAAAGATGCAAAATATCAATTAGGCGATCTTACAACAAATAAGTTAAAAGACATTTGGCTTTCCAAGTCATATGAAAATTTTAGGAATAACATTTTAATAAGCCGAAATGAAATTGACATTTGCACCAATTGTACCGAGGGAACAAAAGTTTGGGCAGAATAAATTAACGCTTGTTGGCTTCTTTGATATAGGTATCTAATGCGCCCGACATACTAGGGTTTTGCGGGTTTGGTGCAAAAATATCCAAGCGGTATCCTAATTCTTTTACCATTTGAGCAGTAGCGTATCCAAAGGCTGCAATGCGCAAGTTGCCTTGTTTTAAATTAGGGAAGTTTTGTTTTAGTGATCTAATTCCTTGTGGTGTAAAAAACACAACCACATCAAATTCATTTAAGGATTTAATATCCTTAAGATCGGCACAAACAGTTTTATAAAAAGTACCTTTTGTATAGGTAATTTGTAATTCATCTAAAAAATCAACGATCTGTTCTTTGTGAACATCGCTAACCGGAATTAAGAATTTTTCGTTTCTGTTCTTTCTGATCACATCTACCAGGTCAACAATGGTACCATGCCCAAAAAAGATCTTACGTTTGCGGTACTGGATATACTTTTGTAAATAATATGCTGTTTGCTCATTGATACAAAAATACTTCATGTTCTCAGGAACTGTTATGCGCATTTCATTACAAATACGAAAGTAATGGTCTACAGCTAATTTGCTGGTCATAATTACTGCGCCATGCGCTAAAATATCAATTCGTTGTGATCTGAAATCTTGTGGTGATAAACCTTCTACCTTAATGAACTGACGGAAAGTTAAATTTAAGCTGTGTTTTTTAGCCAACTCAAAATAAGGGTTCTTCTCCGTTTCAACCGGTTTTGGTTGTGAAATTAAAATGTTCTTTACCTTATTTTTTGGGTAGTTGCTTATTTCGATCTTTGGAGGCGGCGGCAAAGCAATGATGTTTTTTTTGTTTGAACGACGGATGCGTTTTTCATCCTGTTTCGGACTAACGATCTGCACCTCTTTAAAATCTTTTGCCTGAACCGGTATTTCTTTTTTAGTGCTTACCTTTTTAGTTTGAACGCTAACAGGCTTTTTGGTTTCCTTAACTTGTTTAGCTTTTACCAATTTTGCTTTTGGATGCGGTTTGGTTTGCTTTTTGGTTAACGGCTTTTTTTTATCGACCGGTTTTTTTACAGCCGTTTTTTTAGAAGTTGGTTTTTTAGGCGCTGTTTTTTTTGCAGTTTCTTTGGCTTTTACATTTTTCGCCTTCTTTTTAGCAGCTTGAGGCTTATTATTCTTTTTAACTTTTTTACTTGCTTTTTTCACTGCCATGCCTAAAAAATATTAAAAGTTTATTACTATAAATTTTATAAAAACTAAAAAAGGTAAAATTTCTAAGGCACAAAGATAAATAAAAACTTGTAATAACCCGATATGATTTTCAAATAAACTAAAGATAAGTCCGCGGTACAGTTTAATAAGCATGCTGCTTGCTATAATGATACTTGTTGCAATTAATACATAAAAAGCACCTGCACGGCTAAACTCAATAATTGCCATTATAGGTAAAAGTATCAAGCCTAAAGATTGGTTGATCACTAAATTGTTATAGAAAAGTTCCGTAGTTAGCGCCGGTGTTTCGCTTACAAAGCCTATTATTTTTTTTAACCCGAATTTTACAGGTAAAAATAAACACATGCACAACACAAACATTGCGTATTGCGTTAGGTCGCTTTTATCTTCCAAGATCACATTATATTCGCAGTTTACCTTGTATAAAAAAAAGGAGAACATGAGTATGAACAGTAGGGATAATAAAAATGAAGTTAGGTTCAAGGGGTTAAATTCTTCTCGCTCTAACTGACGAATGGCCTGCATGCTGTAGGAAGACTGAAATGTATTAACCAGTTTTGGAAAGGCCGAAACTCTTATAAAAACAAATAAGCCAAAGCAAAGTAAAAGAATGAGTGAAGGCCAAATTAACGGTGAGCTGTTATTAAAAACGGCGTACTCATGAATTGGTTTTAAATTATGATCGGCAAATATATGATCGTACACTGTGGCTTATAAAGCAAATGTTCGTGAAATGCAAAATCCAAATTTAACCTGGCCTTTTAACCAGCTATCCGTTGTGTAGGATAAGAAATTGTTTTCAATTAAACCACCGGCATTGGTAAAGAATAAGCTGAAAACATGTCCACCTGTTTCAAGTTCAACACCTAATGATAAAGGCATTTTTACCTTCTCGTTTTTTTGATAGAAGGATGCGAAATTGTAAAAATAGTCCCCGATCAAGCTCATGCGTTTAGTCATTTTAATTCGTCCGCCAACACCCATTGAAAAATAACCATTCACATCTTCTGCATTTGCATTATCTGTATTTATACGCTGTACAATAAAATTGCGGTAAACATAAGTTGGTAAAATTTCAAGTGAAATGGATTTGTTGATCTTACTGGCAATGATGAATTGTGAAACATAATTAAAGCGATGAAGTTCATTGGTGTTGAAGTTCTTGTTTATCCCCGAATAAATATTGGAAGTAGGACCATGGTTATATCCAATATCACCAAAAAAGGCAACGGTAACCGGCACTTTAAAATCACTGGTTTGTTTTAAAAATTTCCATTTGATACTTCCGTCAATTTGAGCATTCATTCGGCTTCTTCCTAAACCAATGGTAATATCGTCGGTTACACCATAATCCAAACTAAAGCGAATATCATTCACCTGGTCAAAACCAAAAAATGTTTGAAATGTTCGGTTAATTGGGTTTGGATCATTAGTGTCGTATAAATTACCAAAGCGGTGCGAAATACGAAAATCCAAATGTTTTGCTTTTACCGTTTCAACGGTTTGCGCATTACCGATCTTGTAGGTTTTAAATGTAGCGTATACTTTTTTATTTTCCTGCTCGGCACCACCAACCAAACTTAAAAGGTCTTCGTCTTGCGCAAAAAGGGTGAACGCGTTTAATAATAGGAGTGTTAGAAATGATCTCATAAAGTATCAGCTATTATTTTTTTTGAAAAGGTTCTAAAGTACTATTCACATCAACATCCACAATTTCTGCAATGTTTTTAACGTATAACGATGGTACTTTAATATTATGATCTACAAGTTTTACTTTGAATTTGGTTTTAATTGTAATTTCATTACCGTTTTTTGTAACAGTGCCTTCGTAAGTTGCATCTTTCACAACACCATGCACATCCATTTTACCCGTTACGGTTACTTTGGTTTCACCATCTTTTGTAAGATCTAACTTCTCATTGATCTTCCCTTTGAAAATGGCATTTGGAAATTTTTCAGTTTCCATATAATTCTCATTAAAATGCTCTTCCATTAAGGCATTTTTAAATTTAAAATTAATAACGCTAACTCTTATTTGAATATCGTTAGTTGAGGAGTTAAAAACAATTATTGCCCCTTTATTTGTAGCTGTAATGTCCTCTAAGGGTGAGCTTGAAAAGAACGTTATTGTTGTTGCTCCGTCTTTAGCCTTATAGATCTGTGCAACACTTAGCTTTGCGCAAAGTAAAAAAGCACCAATAAATACAATAATTCTTGCCATAATTTAAATTTTATCAAATATAACATTTATTAGTATAACTCACAAATATTCAAGAACTTATCAATTAGTCTGGGCCAGGCTAGTTCGTGTAATATTGATGCTGGAACAGTGGTGGTTTTTTTTGCGAATGATCTTTTTAATTTAATTACATAAAATATTGCATGTAAATGTTGATGCGATAAAACATGTTTGAATTTTTTTGGCTCTTTTTCAATTTTATGATCGTTACCAATTAGCTTTTGAAGCGCTTTGTTTTTTAGCAGGTCATTAAGGTTTTCGCTTTTCGAAGTTTCTATTAAATACAATTCAAACAATCCTTTCCAAATATCATTTCCTGCTCGTTGATTTATGTATACGTTTTTATTTTTATCCTCAATAAAAAAATAATTTAAGTATCTGTTCTTGATCTTGGTCTTATTAAGTTTTACGGGTAGCTCTGCAATTTGCTTATTTGCATAAGCAAAACATTTGTTTTGAAGCACACATTCATTGCAATTTGGGTTCACGGGTTTGCATTGTTGTGAGCCAAATTCCATTATGGCTTGATTGTAAAGCGCAGCTTGCTTTTTTATGAGTAATTCATCTGCAAGTTGCTGAAATTGGATCTTTCCTTCTGAACTATTGATGGGTGTTTTAATTCCAAATACCCGGCTTAAAACCCTATACACATTGCCATCTACAACGGCATGCGGCAGGTCAAATGCAAAACTAGCAATGGCGGAGGCTGTGTAAGTTCCTATCCCTTTCAGGGCAATGATCTCGTTGTATGTTGCCGGAAATTGCCCTTTATATTCCTTTGCAATTTGTATGGCCGTAGCATGCAAGTTGCGGGCCCTGGAGTAATATCCCAAACCTTGCCAATGTTTTAGAACTTCATCTTGATGTGCTTTGGCCAATTGTTTAACGTTTGGGTAATTTGCAACGAATTTTTGATAGTATGCCAAGCCTTGTATAACCTGGGTTTGCTGTAAAATAATCTCGCTTAACCATATTTTATAAGGGTCTTTTGTATCGCGCCAAGGCAGGTCTCGTTTATGGATCTTGTACCATTTAATGAGCGTATTTCCAAAAAAAGTGTCCATAAAGCCTTATTATTCCTCAAAATTGAAGAAATTAAATGATTTTTGAATTTATTTTTTTTGGTTTTAATTAAAATACTATCTTTGCTCCCCATTTTAAAATTTCAATTAATTGATTTTAAATAATTTGAGAGATGACAAAAGCTGACATTGTAAACGAGATTTCTGAAAAAACCGGAGTAGAAAAAATTGCTGTTCAAGCTACGGTAGAAGCATTTATGAAAACTATCCGTAACAACATGATCGAAGGTAAGAACGTATATCTGCGTGGTTTTGGAACCTTTGTGGTGAAAAAACGTGCTGAGAAAATTGGACGTAACATATCTAAGAACACAACGGTAGTAATTCCGGCACATTATATTCCGGCATTTAAACCTGCTAAAACTTTTTCTGAGCGTGTAAAACGTAATGTAAAGAATGCAGAACCGGAACCAAAAAATAACGATTAGTAAACAACTAATTAATGAGCCCTAAACACGTAAAAATAGTTTTATCTGTTGGCGCATTAATTTTGTTCGTTCTTTTATTTATTGCACCAAAGGTTGTTTCGTCTGAAAAGGCGAGCGATCTTAATGAAAAGGCCGGCAAGCCCGAAGTTAATTTAAATGCAAACATTCAGTTGTATTTAGATATGGCTTCAAAGGCACTGGAACCCTCTTTAAAAACACAAAACGATCTGTTTTTAAAGAATGCCAATTCACAACCAAGTTATTTTGATAGTTTGGTGAAGTTTTGGGATAAGGCCAAACGACCTGATATTGCGAGTTTTTATTTAGAGCAAAAAGCCTCTAAAACTAAAAAGGCAGATGATTGGTTTGTTGCCGGTAATCGTTACTATTATAGTGTACAGTTCGTAAAAGATGAAACCGAGAGACCTTCATTGTTTCAAAGTGCCATCCGATCATTTAAAAACGGTTTAAAGATAGAGCCAAGTAATATTGATTCAAAGATCATGATGGCCTCGTGTTATGTTGAAGGTACCGAGTCGCCAATGGATGGAATTACACTTTTAAAAGAGGTTGAACGCGTTGATAGTAATAATGTAAAGCTGCAACTAACGTTCGCGTTTTTATCAGTAAAAAGCGGACAGTCTGACAAAGCCATTTCGCGTTTCAATAAAGTTTTAAAGCTAGATCCAACGTATATTGAGGCTTATTTACACTTGGCCGACCTTTACGAGCAAATGAATAATTTGGATAAAACCATTGAAGCACTTGAGAACTATGCTTCAAAAACAAACGACCCTACTGCAAAAATTGAAGTAGAAAAGTATATAAAACAATTAAAATTAAAATAGAGTATTAACCTTAAAAACAAATTTTATGCCAAGCGGAAAGAAAAGAAAAAGACATAAAATGGCGACTCACAAACGCAAAAAGCGTTTAAGAAAAAATCGTCATAAGAAAAAATAACCAATAGGTTGTTTTACTTCTTACATCATCTAATAACGGAAAAGAGTTTTCTTGTTCCGTTTTAGCTATTTGTATTTATTAAAGAAAGAAGCACGTATCAGTTGATCAACTCAAGTGTATGTGCTGCTTTCTATTTTATAATTTAAAACATTAAAGCGTGAATCACGAATTAATAATTAATTCAACGCCTAACGAAGTGGTAATTGCTTTGCTTAGTGACAAGCGCTTAATTGAGCTTCACCGAGAGAAAAGCAATTCAAAGTTCATGGTAGGCGATATTTATTTCGGAAAGGCCAAAAAGGTTATGACCGGATTAAATGCGGCTTTTGTTGACGTTGGTTACGATAAAGATGCTTTTTTACATTATTTAGATCTTGGGCCACAAGCCAACTCATTAATAAAGTATGTTGATCAAGTTAAGAACGGAAAACAAAATGTTAGTAACCTGATGTACTTTAAGAATGAACCGGATATTAAAAAAGATGGCAAGATAAATGATGTAATAAAAAGCGGACAACATGTTTTGGTTCAGGTTGCAAAAGAACCGATCAGTGCTAAAGGTCCGCGTATTACAACCGAAATTAGTTTAGCAGGCCGTTACCTTGTATTGATACCTTTTGCCGATAAGATATCTGTTTCTTCTAAGATCAAAAATTTTGAAGAAAAAAATCGTTTAAAGGAATTAATGCAAAGTATCAAACCAAAAAATTTTGGTGTGATCGTTAGAACAGTTGCAGAAGGCAAATCGGTTGCTGAGTTAGAAGGCGACCTAAATGATCTGATAAAAAAATGGGATGAGTGTTATAAGCAATTAAAAACTGCTGAACCGCCATTACGCGTTTTAGGTGAGATGGATAGAACCAACTCGCTTTTACGCGATTTTTTAAATGCTTCATTTAATGCCATTCATGTAAACGATGCCAAGATCTTTGAAGATCTGAGTGCCTATATAAAGAATATTGCTCCCGATAAAGCAGATATTATAAAGCTTTACAATGGGAAGATCCCGATCTTTGACGCGTTTAGTGTAGAAAAGCAGATCAAAAGCTTGTTTGGTAAAACCGTTCACATGAAAAGTGGTGCTTATTTGGTTATTGAACATACCGAGGCATTACACGTGTTTGATGTGAATAGCGGTAATCGTGCAAAAAGCGATAATACACAAGAAGAGAACGCGCTTGAAGTAAATTTAGAAGCGGCAATTGAAGTTGCACGTCAGTTACGCTTGCGTGATATGGGTGGAATTATTGTTGTTGATTTCATTGATCTTCACAGTCAGGAGAATCGTAAATTATTATACGAGAAGTTAAAAGAGGAGATGAAATCGGATCGTGCAAAGCACAACATTTTACCTCCTAGTAAATTTGGTTTGATTCAAATAACACGTCAGCGTTTACGCCCTGAGATCAATGTGGAGGTAATGGAAACTTGTGCTAGTTGCAACGGTACAGGAAAAGCGCAGCCGAGCTTGTTGTTTGTTGATCAAATTCAAAATGCGTTGCGTTATATTGTTAAAGATCAAAACGAAAAAAATGTAACCTTACACGTACATCCGTATATTGAGGCTTTTATTAAAAAAGGCGGTTTCTTTAGAAGCAAGCAATGGAAATGGTATTTTGAATATAAGCAATGGATCAATGTTCAGGCCATAGAGAGTTATGGCTTTATGGAATATCATTTCTTTAATAAAGAAATGGACGAAATTGTGATCTAACTAAAAAGCCCCGAATTTTTTCGGGGCTTTTTTTATTCAGGTTTTCCTAATGTGATCCACTTTTGAATTTTAGCAATATCGCAAGGTGATAAATTATAACCTTGTGGCATATGACCGGCAGCAGTTAAAGGTAAATTAATGCGCGTATTAATAGTTGCAGCGTTGGATGAAACTGTAGCAAACGAATTAAAAGTAGGATGACAACCTAAACAATTGTTGGCAACAATTTCCTTTACGGTATTATTATAGGTAATGTAAGATGCCGAATCGCAGGTTGAATTACCACAGCTCGAATTTTCGGCACCAAAATTTATCCAGTACTTAATATTATCTACTTCCTTTTCAGTTAATGGCGTGCCTCCCTTTGGCATTTCAGGGTCTTTTCCTCTCACAGCAAAATATAATTTGCTCTGAAGCGCCTTATTTTTTTTCACTGCCTTAAGTGTGCCTTCATAGGTTGTGAAATCATAACCATCTGCCATATCTTTTGGATTATGACATCCGGATGTGGCGCATTTACTGATCAAAAGGGGTTGTATGGTTTCCTTGTAACATACATTTGGTATGTGTTTATCTTGACGGCAGCTATTCGCAAAAACAAAGGCCGAAAAAAGTAATATGCTTAAAATGATCTTTTTCATAATTGTATGGATAATTAAAGATAATGAAAATTAAATTAACTATTTACTTTTTGGTGCCGGATCAATTTGCTTTTTGAGCCATTTCTTAATATCGTTCAATTCATTACCTGAAATAGAATGGGGCATTTCGTAATTTTTATAGCTTAACTCTTTAATGTTTTTTGATTTTAAAAATTCGTTTGCTTTCTCTGCTTCACTTATATCAATTACGTTATCTGAATAACCATGTGCAATAAAGTATTTCACTTTTGTAATGGCATTATCATCTAATTTGTTTTTTTTCGTCTCTTCCAATAGTCTTCCGCTTAAAGCCATTATACCGTTTATTTTTTTAGGGTTGGTTAAAGCCAGATCGTAAGCCATAATGGCACCCTGACTAAACCCCATCAAAAAAACTTTGGTGCTATCGGCTTTATAGGCTTTACACGCATTACTAATGAACGAAATGAGTTTAGCTCTGCTTTCTTTGAGTTGACTGTAATTACAGCTTACCTGTTTATTTGGTAAAAACTCAAGATCATACCAGGCGTAACCAATTTCTTTTCCTTTAAAGGGCGCACGTACCGAGATGGTTAAAAAACGTTCATCTAATCCGTTAGATAGGTCAAACAGATCTGCCTCATTACTGCCATAACCATGCAGCATAATAATAACCGGAGGATTAGTTTTTGATTTTGATTCGTGTACAAGATAGGTTAGGTCTGTATTGATCTTATTAGTTTGAGCAAATACCGATACGGTAAACAAAACCAATAGAATAATTTGGAATATTTTTTTCATTTGAATTAAAATTATCTGCCTCTTCGCTTTTTGTGATCAACAAATTTGTTCGGTTTTTCTTCAGCAACAAATTCAAAGTCTAATTGTTTTTTAATAAGATCGGCACTTTTTACGGTAATATTAACCGTATCGCCTAAAGCGTAGATCTTGCCGGTGTTCTTGCCAACGTATCTGAAATTATCTTCATCAAAATAAAACTGATCTCCTTTAATATCTCTGCTTCTGATCATCCCTTCGCATTTGTTCTCAATGATCTCCACATAAATTCCCCATTCGGTTACGCCGCTAATAACACCCGAAAACTCCATGCCAACTTTATCCTGCATGAACTCCACTTGTTTAAAGCGTATTGAGGCTCTTTCGGCATCTGCTGCCATACGTTCCATTTCACTGCTGTGCTTACATAAATTTTCCAGTTCTTTTTGGTTCGAATATTTCTCCTGATGTAAACGCGCTTCTAGCAAACGATGCACCAATACATCCGGATAACGACGAATAGGAGAGGTAAAATGCGTATAGTATTCAAAGCCTAATCCGTAATGCCCAACATTATCGGTGGTGTAAATTGCCTTTGGCATACTGCGCACAGCAAGCAATTCAATGATACTTTGTTCTTTTTTATTTTTTACGTCCTTTAATAATTTGTTGATGCTGTCAACCGATTTTTGTTTGCTGCCTAAGGTCATTTTGTAACCGAACTTAGCAACAAAGCCACTTAACTGTGTGAGCTTTTCATCGTTAGGTGCATCGTGTATACGGTAAATACATAAGTTCTTCGGGTCCTGATCTTTTTGTTTTCCTTTTGGCGCGTTGTTATTCTCACCATCTTTAGGTTTACCTAAATACTCTGCTACTTTACGGTTGGCCAACAACATAAAATCTTCAATCAATTTATGTGCATCTTTTTGTGTTTTAAAGAAAACACCTAAAGGTTTACCATCTTCATCTAACTGAAACTTCACTTCGGCCTTATCAAAAAATATCGATCCTTTTTCGGTGCGTTCTTTTCTTAAGATCTTAGCTAATCTGTCTAATACAAAAATTTCCTCTTTATAATCACCATCTTTTCCTTCAATGATCTCCTGAACTTCTTCGTATGTAAAACGTCTATTGCTATTGATAACGGTTTTACCAAACCATTGATTTAAAATTTGGCCGCTATCGGTCATTTCAAATACAGCGCTAAAGGTGTATTTTTCTTCTTTAGGGCGAAGCGAACAAACCATGTTACTCAACACTTCCGGTAACATGGGAATACAGCGATCAACCAGGTAAACAGATGTTGCACGGTTAACAGCTTCTTTATCTAAAATAGTTCCGGGCTTTAAATAATGTGTTACATCTGCAATATGCACGCCAACTTCCCAATTGCCATTCTCTAATTTTTTTAATGATAAAGCATCATCAAAATCTTTCGCATCATATGGGTCAATGGTAAATGTGGTAACATCTCTAAAATCTCTACGCTTTTTAATTTCAGAAGCTTCAATCGTTAAATTTAATTTACGCGCGTAATATTCAACTTCATCCGAAAACTTTTCGGGTAAACCATACTCGGCCATGATGGCGTGTATTTCGGTACTATGTTCTCCCGGGAAACCAAATACTTCCAACACTTCTCCGGTTGGATTTTGATCACCTTGTTTCCATTCGAGTAACTTCACCAATACTTTTTGCCCGTCTTTAGCGCCCTTGATCTTACTGAGGTTCACAAAAAAATCAACATGAATCTTATTACTATCCGGAATCACAAAAGCGAATTTTTGCGACAGTTTTAAAGTTCCAACAAATTGTGTTTTGGCACGTTGTATCACTTCTACCACTTCGCCTTCTTTACGTTTACCGGAACTTCTGTTAGAGATAACTATTTTTACAAGGTCGCCCTGTAAAGCATCTTTTGTTTTTTTGTAAGGAATAAAAACATCGTTTTGGTTTTCACCAATAACAACAAAGGCAGTAGCTTGTGAGGTAAAATCAATAGTGCCGGTTAAATAATTTTTAGTTTGCTTGATGGTGAATTTGCCTATTTCTTTTTCAATAACGTAACCGTTTTGT
Organism: Bacteroidia bacterium; assembly: GCA_044360115.1. GTDB lineage: Bacteria > Bacteroidota > Bacteroidia > B-17B0 > Aurantibacillaceae > Aurantibacillus. The sequence goes on along the minus strand of JBIKKW010000020.1, from coordinate 7,030 downwards.
TTTAATGCCTGAAGCGTTTCAATTAATTGCAAGCGCTCGCCTTCTGAATTAATTTCCATGGCGGCACCAATTTGTTTGTAATTGAATGATTTTTCGGAGTTGTGTTGCAAAAATGCGAGCACTTCTTCGAATAGGAATTTTTTTGGTTTTTTGTTCTTAGACATATTACCTAAAGATAAACCAAAATAATTTTTTTGTACGGATGAGTTATTAACTGCTAGGTGAGGAGTTTTTCAATAGCCTGTGGAAAGTATTCATATTCCAAAGCGTGAATTTTTTTGGAGAGTGTTTCAGGTGTATCTGTTGGATCAACGGTGCACTTGGCCTGCATTAAAACGCGACCTTTATCATATTCTTCATTCACGAAATGTATGGTAATGCCACTCTCCGTTTCTTTTGCTTCAATAACAGCTTTGTGAACATTGGATCCGTACATGCCTTTTCCCCCAAATTTTGGTAAAAGAGAAGGGTGAATGTTAATGATCTTTTCAGGAAATGCCTTTACCAATTTTTCCGGGATCTTCAATAAAAATCCTGCCAATATGATCAGGTCTATTTTTTCAGTTCTTAAAAATTCAATGATCTGATCGGTATAGTTTGCCAAGGCTTCCTTACTGATGATCTGAACAGTTTTTTTGTGATCTTCTGCGCGCTTAACAACACCGGCATCATCACGATTGGTAATAACCAATTTGAATTTAATACGCGTATCGTTCTTAAAATAAGTAATTAAATTCTCGGCGTTGGTGCCTTCTCCGCTTGCAAATATGGCTGCATTGATCATCGTGCAAAAATAACGATTAATTATTATAACTTTGCCTCATGATTTTGAATTATATTCATTGGAATCCAAGTCCCGAAATTTTTACTATTCCGGGCATTGACTGGCCTGTTAGATGGTATGGAATGCTTTGGGCTTCTGCTTTGTTAGCCAGTCATTTTATCATGAACCGAATTTTTAAAGCCGAGAACAGAACCAACAAACAATTGGATACACTTACTCTTTATATTATTTTAGGAACCATATTGGGAGCACGTTTGGGTCATTGTTTGTTCTACGGTCCGTTATGGGATGTTTATGATGGGATGGGAAATTTGGTGGAAGAGGGTTATTTATCTCATCCTTTAAATATGCTTAAAATTTATGAAGGTGGATTAGCCAGTCATGGTGGTGCCTTAGGTATAATTATTGGTGCTTTATTATATTGCAGAAAAGAAAAGGAAAATGTTTTATGGTTATTTGATCGTTTGGTAGTTGTGGTTCCTTTGGCTGCTATGCTTATTCGATTAGGAAATTTAATGAATAGCGAGATCATAGGTAAAGAGACCGATATGCCGTTTGGTTTTATTTTTGAGCAAATTGATATGGTGCCTCGTCACCCGGCGCAATTATACGAAGCCATCTTTTGTTTCTTTTTATTTTTGGTGATGTATTGGTTATGGAATAACAAACGCGAGGTATTGGGTAAAGGATTTATGCTTGGTTTGTTATGCGTAGCATTATTTACCGAACGCTTTTTTGATGAGTTCTTAAAAGAGAATCAAGCGGCCTTTGAAAATAACCTAACCTTGAACATGGGGCAGATATTAAGTATACCATTTGTGTTGTTTGGTATCTATATGATGTGGCGGTCAAGGATTCATAAACAAGAAATAAATTAATATTTCCTCTTACTTTTCTTTCTTGATAAAGAAATACATCGACTTCCTGACCTGCCGGCAGGCTGGCGCTCTGTATAAAATCCACAAAAGATCCGCCGCGTCGGACAAGGAAATCCGATTCCCCGCGCATGCGTCTTCGAAAGGGAGATAATGCTTTAAAGAAAGTGCCTGCACTTTACTGTAGTTTAAAGAATAAAAAAATCCCGATGAAAACTCATCGGGATTTTTTTGTGCTGTATAATGTTAGTTTGTGATACTGATCTTCTTTTCTAATTCTTCGATATAAGCTTTAAAGCGCTTATCGGTATCCATTAAGTTATTTACTGTGCGACAAGCATGTAATACAGTTGCGTGATCTTTACCACCGCAATGCATTCCAATAGTTGCTAAACTTGATTTGGTCATGTTCTTTGCAAAGTACATAGCAATTTGACGAGCCTGAACAACTTCACGCTTACGTGTTTTTGATTTCATGGTATCAATAGCCAGATCAAAATAATCGCAAACCACTTTTTGGATGTAATCGATAGAAACTTCGCGAGCAGTACTCTTAACGAATTTGTCGATCATTGCTTTAGCTAATTCTAAAGTAATGGTTTTCTTATTCAATGATGATTGAGCTAATAAAGAGATCAAAGCACCTTCTAATTCACGAACGTTTGAAGTGATGCTGTATGCTAAATACTCAATAACCTCTTTAGGTAATTGAATACCTTCGTTGTAAACCTTTTTCTCTAATACCGCAATTCTGGTCTCTAGTCCAGGAGCTTGAAGATCGGCGCTTAATCCCCATTTGAAACGAGATAATAAACGTTGCTCAATTCCTTGGATATCAACCGGTGCACGATCAGCAGTTAAGATGATCTGTTTACCTAATTGGTGTAAATGGTTGAAGATATGGAAGAATACATCCTGTGTTTTATCCTTACCTGCAAAATATTGCACATCGTCAATGATCAACACATCTATCATTTGGTAGAAGTGTACGAAATCATTTTGATTGTTATTTTTTATCGACTCAATGAACTGAGTGATGAATTTTTCTGACTGAACATAAAGAACGGTTTTGTTAGGGAAGTTCTTTTTTACTTCAATACCAATGGCTTGAGCCAAGTGAGTTTTTCCTAAACCAACACCACCATATAATAATAATGGGTTAAACGCGTTTCCACCCGGCTTTTGAGCTACCGCAAATCCGGCGCTGCGAGCCAAACGGTTACAATCTCCTTCAACAAAATTATCAAAGCTGTAGTTTGGATTCAATTGTGATTCAACCTGTACTTTTTTTAGACCCGGAATAATGAATGGATTTTTAATAGTGCTATTGCTGATATCAATTGGCATTGATACAGCAGGGTTTTTTAAATTGGTACTGATGTTTGGTAATTTAAAAGTGATAGGTGTTTCAGTTTTACCTGAAGCATTATCCATAATGATGTTGTATTCTAATTTACCATCCGGACCTAATTCTTTTTTAATTACTTTTTTAATTAAGCTGATGTAATGTTCTTCTAACCATTCATAAAAAAACTGTGACGGAACTTGTATGGTCAAAATGTTATCATTTAACTTGATCGGTTTAATAGGTTCAAACCAAGTTTTGAAATTTTGAGGACTAACATTGTCTTTAATAATTTGTATACAACCGGCCCATACTTGTTCTGCTGTTTTCTCTTTCATTATTACTGCCCTTTCGATTTTAAAATGTTATTAAGAATATGATTGTTTATAGAAATTAACTTTAACGTGTTTGTAAATATACTCGTATTATTTGTTTTAGCAACAAAAATTTCCAAAAAAAATTTAGGGAAAATTTTACGTACAGATTTGGTACTTTAAATTTTTTTTCTAATCACTATAAAATTTTGTGATTTGAGTTGTTTTGTAGGATTTTTTTCTTATAAGAAGTAAAGAAGATTTCAATTTTACCAAGCCAAATTCCGGCCCATCCCACTTGAGTGATCTGCACTTCTAAACCCTCGCTATTTGTAGTTTTTACAGGCTCATTCAAAAAGGTATGTGTATGACCTCCAATGATAAGGTCTATGTTTTTGGTTGATTTGGCAAGCACTAAATCTGATACTTTTTCAGTGTCGTATTTGTATCCTAAATGCGATAAACAAATCACTAAATCGCACCTTTCTTGTACTCTTAAAATTTCCGAAATTTTATTTGCATTTTCAATTGGATTATTGTATACTAAGCCTTGACGATTTTTTAATTCGATCAATCCTTCTAAATTAATTCCAACACCAAATACACCTATTTTTAAATTCCCTTTCTTGTAAATCTTATAAGCGCTAATTTTTTTATGACCTTTGAGGTCGGTATCAGAAAAGTTGTAATTACAGTTTAAAAAATCAAAAGAGGCATGAGGCATTTGTTTTATGATGTTTTCTATTCCCAGATCAAAATCATGATTTCCAAAAGTAACGGCATCATATTGCATCAGGCTCATTAATTTATATTCTAACTCGCCTTGAAAAAAATTAAAGTAAGGCGTTCCTTGGAAAATATCCCCCGCATCTAAAAGCAACACATTCTTTTCTTCGTTTCTTATCTTTTCGATCACTGATGCGCGTTTAGAAAAACCACCTTCGCCGGGGTATTTTGCATCATTATCAGGAAATGGTTCAATACGGCTATGCTGATCGTTGGTATAGAGGATGGTAAGTTTTTCAAAGCCATCTTTTAGCAGCAATTGATCTTGTGCAAGCGCTGGCAATGCAATAAGGGAAGCTGTGGTACCTAAAGCATATTTTATAAATGCGCGTCTATTTTGAAATGTCAAATCTGCCATCGGTGTATGGTGTTATTGGTTTGCCTATGTATTTCAAGTGCATGCAATAATAGATCAATGCATCTCTTATTTTTAAATTCGGTTTTTTTGAACTAATTTTTGTTTTTCCAAATGTGAAATTATCGCCACCGTTCGCCAAAAAATCGGAAGTTATTAAGGTATAAACCTGTTCATCAGATATCTCTTTACCAAGGTAATTCACTATATGAGTACCGTTTTTTTGTACCTCGATCTTCAGGTTATAAAAGGCATGTTTTTTTTCGATGATCACTAAAATGATCTTTTTTAATTCGCTGCCTTTTATATCTACTGCTTCAATCTCATTCTCAAAAGGCATTAATTCAAACATAGAGTTCACGGTAACAATTCCTTTATTGATATTTGTTCTTATTCCACCGCGATTCAAAAGAACTATAGCATCTGATGTTTGCTTTGAAACACTGTCGTAAGCCCATTTGATGGCATCACACATAAAATTACCAATGGTAGTTTCATTCCCATCTTTGGTTAAATTATCAGTTGCAACATTTAATTCTTTATTGATCTCTTTTGCAAGTTTTAATTTGTATGGATCAATTAAACTATCTGTTTGCCTGTAAGAAGCAGCGCTTCTTAGTTCATTGTGTCCGGCATTCGAATGATCTATTTTATAATGCGTTTTACATGCTGTAGAAAACAACAGAAAAACATTAAGATATATGATTATTTTACGCAACATATTTTTACATTTGCTAATGTAATGTTTTAAAAGCGCATCTTACAAGCTAATTAAAAAGTATAACCTAAACTTAATAAAAGTATGTTGATCTCAGAAACAAAATTACGTGTACGCTATGGTGAAACTGATCAAATGGGTTATGCCTATTATGGAATTTATGCGCAGTATTATGAAGTTGGGCGTGTAGAAGCAATGCGTATTCTTGGATTTTCATATAAAGATGTAGAAGAAAGAGGTATGATGATGCCCGTTTTAGAGTATGCCATCAAATATAAAAAACCCGCATTTTACGATGATGAAATAACTGTTGTAACGATGCTGAAAGAAATGCCAACCGGAGTAAAATTAAATTTTGAGTATGAGTGTTTCAATCAAAAGAATGAGTTGTTGAATTCAGGCCATGTAACCCTCGCCGTTATTGATAAGAACATGAATCGTCCCTGTAAATTACCTAACTGGTTTAATGAGGCTTTGGCCAAGTTTTTTTAGTTATTTTTTACGCCTTTCCTTCAATTTATTTAAGTATATTAGCTAAATTTTTTTAAGTAATGGTTACAGCACAAAAAATTCAAATGGTCGACTTGAAGACCCAGTACGAAAAGATCAAGTCGGAAGTTGATAATGGTATTCAAGAGGTAATTAATAATACAGCTTTTATTAACGGTCCTGCAGTTAAAGAATTTCAAAAAGATCTGGAAGCGTATTTGCACGTGAAGCATGTGATACCTTGCGCAAACGGAACAGATGCACTTCAAATAGCCATGATGGCTTTGGGTTTAAAACCCGGTGATGAAGTGATCACGGCAGATTTTACCTATGTAGCAACAGCTGAAGTTATTGGTTTGTTAGGTTTAACACCTGTTTTGGTGGATGTGAATGAAGATACCTTTGATATTAATATTGAAGCGATCGAAAAGAATATAACACCAAAAACGAAAGCCATTGTACCTGTGCATTTATACGGCCAGTGCTGCAACATGGAGGCAATTATGGCTATTGCTAAAAAGCATAATTTATTTGTGATAGAGGATGTTGCTCAGGCTTTAGGAGCAGATTACATTTTTTCTGATGGAACAAAAAAGAAAGCCGGAACAATTGGAACAATTGGTTGTACCTCATTTTTTCCAAGTAAGAATTTAGGATGTTATGGTGATGGTGGAGCTATTTATACAAACGACGATGATCTAGCATCAAAGTTACGAATGGTGGCACATCACGGACAAAGCAAACAATACGTACATGATGTAGTTGGTGTTAACTCGCGTTTAGATACCATTCAGGCTGCAGTATTAAAAGTGAAACTAAAGCATTTGGATTCTTATGCAAAGGCACGAAACAATGCTGCTGAATTTTATGATAAGGCTTTTGCCAATCATCCTAAAATTAAAACGCCAAAACGTGCTAATCATTCAAACCATGTTTTTCATCAATACACGCTCACGCTTAATAGCGTTGATCGTGATAAATTACGCGAGCATTTGGCTTCAAAAAATATCCCAAGCATGATCTATTACCCAATTCCTTTGCATTTGCAAAATGCATTTAAGAGTGATAGATATAAAGCTGGCGCATTCCCTGTAACTGAAAAATTATGCGCTAACGTTATTTCATTACCAATGCACACTGAGTTAAGTAATGAGACCTTAAAATATATTACCGAAAGTATTTTAGATTTTTGTAAAAAATAAAGAAATAGTAATCATGAAAATTGCAGTTATTGGAACCGGTTATGTTGGCTTAGTAACAGGAACTTGCTTTGCCGAAGTAGGAGTTGAAGTTGTTTGTGTTGATATTGATGAAAAGAAAATCCTAAACTTAAAACAAGGTATTTTACCAATTTATGAACCGGG
>JBIKKW010000114.1:0-8872 GCA_044360115.1 Bacteroidia bacterium | reverse complement strand
AGGTTACATACTGGTTACCCGGACCAAAGATCTTATAAACTTTAGGAATGGTTTCTGTACCAAAGGCCATTGCAGCAATTGCCTGAACGCCGCCGATCTTAGAGATCTTTGTTACACCAACTAAATTTGCTGCATATAAAATGGCAGGATTAACTTTGCCGTTTTGATCGGAAGGCGTGCATAAGATAATCTCTTTACATCCTGCTAATTTTGCCGGTACACCTAACATCAATACAGTTGAAAAGAGTGGGGCAGAACCGCCAGGGATATATAATCCAACTTTTTCAATACCTATTGATCTTCTCCAGCAACTTACACCTTTTTGTGTTTCAATTGTTTTGATCTCTTCTTTTTGTGAAGTGTGAAATGTTTCAATGTTTTGCTTGGCCATTTCGATCGCGTTTTTTAGTTCACTTGAAACGGATCGAATAGCTTGCGCGATCTCTTCTTCAGAAACTGTGATGGTGCTTAAATTTACCTTATCAAACTGAAGCGCGTATTTTTTGATCGCCGCATCACCATTTGCTTTCACGTCATCAAGTATATTAGAAACATTGGTCTCTAATTCTTTAACACTAAAGGCAGGTCGTTTTAATATGTCATTCCAGATATTTTTTTCCGGATATTGTATGATCTCCATTTTACAAAATCATTTTTTCTATTGGTACAACTAATATGCCTTGGGCGCCATTGGCTTTCAGTTTTTCAATGATCTCCCAAAATTGATTTTCTTCTACTACTGAATGAACCGAACTCCAGCCTTTTTCGGCTAAAGGTAAAATGGTTGGACTTTTCATACCCGGTAATATTTTACAAATGGCATCCAGTTTTTTGTTTGGCGCGTTCAATAAAATGTATTTGTTCTTCTTTGCACTTCTTAATGCTTTGATACGGAACAACAATTTTTCAAGCAACGCAGTTTTTTCTTTAGATAAATTTTTTGTGGCAATTAATACAGCTTCCGAACGCAAGATCACTTCAACTTCCTTTAAGCCATTACTCAATAATGTACTACCTGAACTTACAAGGTCACAAATAGCATCCGCCAATCCAATACTAGGAGCTATTTCTACACTACCGCTAATTTCGTGGATCTCTGCTTTAACTTTTTGTTCTTTTAAATATTTAGCAAGAATGTTTGAATACGACGTTGCGATTTTTGAACCATTCAGATCTTTAATTGATTTGAAGGATTTATCTTTTGGAATAGCGATCGACAATCGGCATTTACCAAATCCCAATTTTTCAACTGTTTTTACTTTCTTGTTTTTTTCAAGCAATACATTTTCGCCTACAATTCCAATATCGGCAACACCATCTTCAATATATTGCGGGATATCATCATCGCGAAGAAAAAATAACTCCAGCGGAAAATTATACGCTTCGGTTTTTAATTTGTTTAAGCCGGTATTAATATCAATACCGCATTCTTTTAATAATTTAAGCGAATCTTCGCTTAAACGTCCTGATTTTTGTATGGCTATTCTTAATTTCATTTAGTTGTTTTATTATAAGGTTTAATTATTAATCGTAAAGATTGATCGAATGTGATATACTTCCACATCCAATTCGTGAATACAATGAATTTGTTTTTTACACCAAGAATTAACATAAGGTGTAAGAACATCCAAAAGAGCCAAGCCAAAAAGCCTTGAAAACTTATCTTTGGCAGATCAACCACTGCCAAATGTCTTCCTACGGTAGCCATAGAGCCTTTATTGCTGTATTCAAATTCATCCATGTTTTGACCAGAAATTAGATTATTTAAATTCTTACCAAGGTGAACGCCTTGTTCATTTGCAACTGTTGCCACTTGTGGATGCCCATTTGGATATAATGTCGTGTTCATACATGCAATATCACCTATAGCGTAAATATTCGTGTAGTTTTCTACTTTATTATAGCGGTCAACTTTTAATCTGTTGCCTCGAGTAATTGTTTCATTTTTCAAACCATTTATTGTATTGCCTTTGATACCGGCAGCCCAAACTAAAGTTTTGCTTAAGATCATGTTTCCGTTGCTGAATTCAACTTTTTCGCCATCGTAATTTGTTACCTGAGTTGAAACTAGAACTTTTACTCCCAGTTTTTCTAGATATTCCTTTGATTTTTTTGAAGACTCCATGCTCATTGAACTCAGTGTTCTATCAGATGCTTCTACGAGATAAATATTCATTTTAGAAAAATCTAACTCAGGATAATCTTTTGGTAAGATATATTTTCGCATCTCGGCAAGTGCCCCACTAACTTCAACGCCTGTTGGTCCGCCACCTACAATCACAACATTTAAAAAAGATTGCTTATTAGTGTCTGAACTATTAAGAGCTTTTTCGAAATTTGTAAGTATATAATTACGCAGGTAAAGCGCCTCTCCGACCGATTTCATCGGAATGGCATTGTTTTCAATGGTTGTGTTACCAAAAAAGTTGGTTGAACATCCGGTTGCAATAATGAGGTAATCATAACTGTATGTATTATCGGAAGTTTTAATGCAATTTGTTTCAGGAACTATTTCCTTTACTTCTTCATTTCGAATGTGAAAGTTGAGTTTATTTTGAAACAGTTTTCTTAAAGGAAAAGAGATAGATGAAGGTTCAAGACCACATGTTGCAACTTGATAAAATAAGGGTTGAAATTGATGATAATTATTCTTATCAAACAACCAAATTTCAAATTGTTTTGAATTCAGTGTTTTTGCAAGTTTAATACCAGCAAAACCACCACCTATTATTATTATTCTTTTCATATTCAATTTAACTAAAATAAAAAAGGCTCACCGTTATGGTAAGCCTTTCAGTATGGTTAATACATGATCATTACGACTTACCGTTCAAGAGTGTCAAATGATGATGTAATTGAAAATTCATGAAGCAAATGTACTGTATTTATTTTATTGAACAAATTTTATTAGGATAAATGGGTTTTTTTTGTAAATTGCGTAATCATTAAACATATAAACATGAAAAAACTTTTACTTTTAATTACAGCATTAGTTATTGGGTCATTTGCCTATGCGCAATCTCCCTTTTGGACCGAGAACTTCGGTTCGAACCCTGTATGCGGATCAACATTAGCAGCTGCATTTACATCAACAAACGGTGCGTGGACTGTTACAACAACCGGTACAAATGATCTTTTTTCAAATGAATGGTTTGTTAGTCCGCGAGAGGCAGGCATGGGAGCTGGGAATTGCGGCAGTTCCTGCTCGATCACCCCAATTTTAATCAATAATACAATGCATGTTTCCACTACGTTTAGTTTAGGTGGTGATGTAGGTGCTGCGTATGCAGCAGGACCAGGCCTGTCAAATACAAATAAACGTGCACAATCTCCAACCATTAATTGTGCTGGTCAATCAACAATTACACTTAGGTTTAATTATATTATGTGGGGTATTATTAACCAGGATTTTGCTCAGGTGATGTACTCGGCAGATAATGGTGTAACATGGTCGGGATTAGGAACACCTGCTCAAACTCCAACAAACACGTGTGCGGGCCAAGGATTATGGACAACCTATTCGGTTGCGTTACCGGCCAGCGCAAATAATAATGCAACAGTAAAGATCGGTTTCAGATGGCAAAATACTAGCGCAACAGGAGCTGATCCATCATTTGCAGTGGATGATATTACATTAACTTCAGCATCAACATCTTCAGTAACATTAAACCCTACGTTTACATTGCAAACCCCTATTTGTGCGGGTAATTCAACAACAGTTACAGCAAACACGGGCACAACCGTTGCAAGTGGATATACCTGGGCAGCGGTTCCTGCAAGCGTAACCATTGCTTCTCCAAATGCATCAATTACTCAGTTAACCTTTCCGAATGCCGGAACCTATAGTATTAACTTAACAGTTACATCGGGTACTATGATCGCAACAACCAGTAAAACCATTGTTGTGAATCCAAAGCCTAATATGGTAATTATTCCAAGTAGTTCGTTTGTTTGTTCAGGATCATCGGCTGTACTTACTGGCAGCGGCGCCATTTCATATACTTGGTTACCGGGCAATTCAAATGGATTTTCATTGGCAATCACACCAACAGCCAGTACAGTGTACACCGCAATTGGATCAAATACTTTTGGTTGTGTGAATACTGCTACCTATAATGCTTTTGTTATTCCTAAGCCATCGATCAGCATTAATTCGAGTACATTAACTGTTTGTTTAGGTTCAGCAGCTACATTAACAGCTTCGGGTGCACCTTCATTAACCTGGCAGCCCGGCAATGTAACAAGTAATACATTATTGGTTACACCTACGGTAAACACAACCTATACTGCCGTTGGAACCGGATCTTTTGGTTGTACAGGAAGCAATACCATTTCTATTAGCGTTATTACTTGCAGCGCCAATAGCATTGCAGTGCAGGCATTGGCAGATAGATTAAAGATCTATCCTAATCCGTTCACTAATAAAATTATGATCAACAGCGAGCTAAATTTTTCTAACGGCTTGATCATTCAGTTAATGGATGTAACAGGAAAATTGATCTACAATGATATCTTTACCACCAGTGCTAAAGGCATGGTTAAAGAAATTGACCTTAGCCATTTAAATGCCGGTGTGTATATATTAAAGGTAGGCGAGAGCGAACAGCAATTGAATAGTTACAAATTAATAAAAGAATAACAATTAAAAAGGCTCTCCGTTCGGAGAGCCTTTTTTTTTATGCGTTTAAAACTAATTCGTTTTCTTGCTTCGCTATATCTTTTTTCGCTGAGCTGATCTCATCACCAATTGCTCCAACAAATAATTTGTTTTGAAGAATGTAGCCTTTGTTTTTGATCAATTCATTTAAGTTAATTGTTCCGATCACATAATGGTACTCACCACCGGTGTATTGCTCCTGAACAGTTTCAAACTTGAATTTTTTCAGATCTTCCTCCTGATTGTAACGCAAGTAGATCTTAATAATGACATCATTGCTGAATTTTAATTCAGGATTTTGCTTTTGTTTTTTGTATTCGTATTTATAATCGTAAGATAGTGCAGAAATGTCTGAAAGAACCGCTGCCCCTGTTGGATGCCCACCAGCACCTCTTCCTTTTAAGAATTGTTCACCCGAAAATTCACCATCTACAATTACACCGTTGAATTCATTATCCACATTAAATAAATGGTTGGCATTAGTTACAAACTTTGGTAATACAAAAATACTGATCTCGTTACTTGCAATGCGTTTAACGGTTGGTACCAATTTGATCTTGTAGTTTTTCTCACTCGCATAATTTATGTCATGCGGACTCAAAGTTGTAATTCCAATGTTCAACACATCTTCCGGTTTAGCTATCACACCAAATGAATGTAAGGCAATGATGATGGCCTTGAACTTCGCGTCGAAACCTTCCACATCATTGGTTGGATCGCTTTCAGCAAAACCTTTTTCTTGAGCTTGTTTTAAGGCTTCCTCGTAAGATAGTTTTTCGTTAATGGTTTTTGTAAGAATATAATTGGTTGTACCATTAAATATACCACTCACTTTTTCTATTTGCTCATTATCAAAATATTCTTCCAATGTTCTGATGATCGGAATACTTCCGCAACTTGATGCTTCATATAGTAAAGATACATTGTGTTTATGTTGCAGATCGTACAACTCCTTTAAATGTTGCGCTACCATTTTTTTATTGGCCGTAACAACGTGTTTGCCTTTGCTTAAGGCATAACTTACAATTTTAAATGCTTCATCTGCATCATCAATTAATTCTACGATCACATTGATCTCAGGATTGTCTAAAATTTCCTGCTTGTCAAATGTGAAGATGTTTGCATCTAACGGACGTTGTTTTGTTTTGTTCTTAACCGCGATCTTTACAATATCGGCCTTAAAACCCTTACTGTTCTTTAATACGTGGTATAAACCCTGGCCAACGCAGCCAAAACCAAATAATCCGATGTTTAATTTTTTTGCCATATGCTTAAATGTTACAGAACTTGAATAAAGTTCTTAGTTATTGATTTTTTATTTTTTTGTTTATAGAAGTTACTGATCACTTCTGTTATTTTTTTTGTTTCAATTAAAAAGCCGTCATGTCCGTAAAACGAATCTATTACTTCAAAGGTGCTTCCCGGTATATGTTTCGCTAAAAACTCCTGTTCATGAATTGGAAAAAGCACATCACTGGTAATGCCGATCACCAACGTTCTGGCTTTGATCTTCTCTAGCGCTTTTTCAACCGAAACGCGTCCTCTGCCTACATTGTGCGAATCCATTGCGTTTGCAAGTGTTACATAAGCATATGCATTGAAACGTTTCACTAATTTTTCGCCCTGATAACGTTGGTAGCTCGATGAATTGAAGTCGTTTATCTTCTCGTCATGTTTTTCTTTTTGAGTTTCGTTATAGGTTTGATAATTACGATAGCTCAATAAAGCAATGCTTCTTGCAGCTGCTAAACCTTTTTGACCGCCGTCTTCAGTATTACCGTAATAAGTACGATCGGCTTTAATGGCTAATCGCTGACTTTCATTAAATGCAATACCCCATGGTGAATGTTTGGCATTGGTTGCTAAAATAATGGTGTTCTCAAACAACTCCGGTTCTTTAATGTTCCATTCGATCACTTGCTGCGCGCCTTGCGAACCTCCAATAACGGTGTGGATCTTGTCAATTCCTAAGTGTTCTCTTAAGATATCATGAACACCAACCATATCACGAATGGTAATGGTTGGGAACAAACTGAACAAAGGTTGTTTACTGTATTTGTTCACCGTTAAAGGTCCTGTGGTACCATAGCATGAGCCTAAATTATTTGCACAAACAATAAAGTAATCGTTTGGATTGAACAGATCATTATCGCCAAATAAGCCCGGCCACCAGTCGAACACATCGCTGTTAGCGGTAAGCGCATGACACACCCAGATCACGTTGTTTTTTTGTGCATTGAGCTTGCCGTAAGTGTGATAGGCGATCTCAATATTTGGTAATTGCCCGCCATTTTCCAATGCAAATGGGTAAGGATGTAAATATTTTTGTAATGCCGACATAATATTAGTTTTTACCAATGAATAAATTAGAGATAAGTGATGTGTTTTCTTCAGATGTTAGAATGTTTACCGTACTAACAAGTCGCTCACGTTGTTTCGCATTGATGTAGTTTGGTAAATGACCGCCTTTTACAGTATTGGCATAGTTTGCTTCAAATTTTAAGGCTTGTTTAAATTGGTTTGAATTCAGTAAGTTGAATTCGTATGATGATGTTTGAATATTGTTTTTCATTGTTTTTCTTTTTTTTGTTCGTTTTACCGAACCATTAAAAATTAATTTGATTAATAAGTAATTGCATTGCCCGCTCCCTGAATGTGCCTGGCAATATCTTTTTGCAAATACGTTTTAAAGAAAGCTTAGCACATACAACAGCAGCAGCAACACATGCGCATACCATTATGAGCTAATAACAATGAATGATCAGAACCGAAAGGTTCGTTTGTTTTGTTGAATTTGTTTTGAAACTGTGTGTTCTTCATTTTTTCTTTTTTTAATTTATCTTTCCTCTTACTCTCATCAGAGGTAGGATTTAGCACCGGTTTTCCAATACTGAATAATTAGAGTCAGTACTTTTAGTTGGTTGCCTGCGAGTCATAGAGCCTATTCTCTCGTCGCATCTTGATAAATTAAAACACACATAGGTGGGTTTTAATTCGCTACAAATTTAAGGTATTAATTTCTTTGTCTCCAAATTTATTTTAAAAAATTTCACTTTTCCCTTATTTAAAGGGTTTTAGGGAGGGAAATAAAATAAAAGATCCTGCATTTTGGTGCGGGATCTTTTTAAATTTTGATGAAAAAATCAATTATTCAGCTGATTCCTTTTTCATTTGTTCTTTTAGTTCCTTGTAGGTCATCATTTTGTAACCATCAGTACTTACTTTAAATACTGCATCATCAATTGCTGCAGTTGAAACTTCTGTTACGGTTGAGATCATTTTCATGTCCATACCTTGGTTGTTTGCAGTCATTTCTGTTTGCATAGGAAAGCCTTTTAATTCAGTTAAATCAGGACCACCCATCATACCACCTCTTTTACCTTTACTTTTTGCAGTTGAAGGTTGTTTTAATTTTTCAGTATACCATACAATGGTCTTCACTTCTTTTTTCTCTTTACCAGAAACTGAGGTAACAATAGCCTTTGTGCATTCGTAACCGGCAATGGTTTTTTTCTCGGTTGTATACTCAATGGTTGGCTTTGTTTTTTTAGCATTCGCTTCTTTTTCTTCAGCTTCCATTTCTGCTTTGGTCATGGTCCAACCGGTTTTATTACCCATTTGTTCCATTAATGTAGTTGAAACTTCACCATCATTCACAATGATCTGACTCATCATCATACTGGTTACCTCTGTTTTTGACTTATCACCCTTCATGTAGGTAACAATATCATTCTCTGCCATGCCTGCATACTCTTCTGGTAAACCTTCAATTTTAAACGACATTTTAACTGTAAAGTTATCTTGTGCATTGATCTGAAGAAATCCTAATGCAAGAGCTGCGGCTAATACTAATTTTTTCATTGGTGTTATAAGTTTAAATTTTAATAACGTTTTTCAAATTTAATGCCAATTTACTAATTTTTTGGTGTTAAAATAAGCTAATTGGACAAAAGGACAATTACTTAGAGGATTGGTAAAATGGCTATTTATTGCCTTAAAAGATCCCTCAAGGTGTCGTAATAGCATTTGGGAAGGTCTACGAACTTTGTGCCTCCAAACCCCATGCTGTTCGTTGCATACATGCAGCTCGCACTGGTATAAAACTTCACTTTTTCCGATTTGGCATCCATTAAAAAATGCTTTACGGTCCAGGTTTTCATATTTGAATCGCCATACATACTGGATGAACTGCTTTCTTCGATGGAAACGGCCGAA
>JBIKKW010000113.1:0-8920 GCA_044360115.1 Bacteroidia bacterium | reverse complement strand
AAAATCGTTCATGGTTAAGCCCACCACAATACCACTGTTGGCGTATGGGTTGTTGCGCTTACTAGGACTCCAGCCATTGGTAACCACTTGTTCCGGTCCGGTTGCGCATGGTGCAATAATACCACCCGGACACATACAGAACGAATAAACGCCATGTTCATTCACCTGATTGACCAGGCTGTAACTGGCAGCAGGCAAGTATTCGCGCTTTTGCGATACTTCAATTTTTGTTTGGCAATGGTATTGTATGCTGTCAATGATCTCTTGCGGATGCTCCACACGCACGCCCATGGCAAAGGGTTTGGCTTCAATGGTAATTTGTTTGGTGTTCAGCAATTCATAAATATCTCTAGCGGAATGTCCGGTTGCTAATATGAGATTTTGAATAGGCAATTCGTTAGTGCCATTTTCAGATTCAATGATGATGTGTGAGATCTGATCCTTATTCGTTATAAGATCGATCAACTTGGTATTAAATAAAACCTCGCCGCCAAGTGCAATAATGCGTTCGCGCATTTGTTGAATAAGCTGCGGTAATTTATTGGTACCAATGTGCGGATGTGCATCCACCAATATCTCTTCGCTGGCGCCATGATACACAAAGGTATTCAGGATCTTATCAATATTTCCGCGTTTGTTGCTTCGTGTGTAAAGCTTGCCATCACTGTATGTTCCGGCGCCACCTTCACCAAAGCAATAATTACTTTCGGGGTTTACAATATGATCTTTATTAATAGCCGCCAGATCGCGTCTTCTGCTTTTCACATCTTTTCCACGTTCAATAATAATTGGTTTAATGTTCAGTTCTAAACAACGCAAGGCTGCAAATAATCCTGCCGGCCCTGCACCAATAATATGACACGTTTGTTTTGAATTTGAAACCTGTTTGTAATCAAAGGAAATATGTTTTGTTGATACTGGTTCATCAATAAATGCATCAATGGTGAGGTTCACTTTAATGTTTCGTGAACGCGCATCAATACTGCGTTTGGCGAGTTTAACATGAAGCGTTTGAGAAGCTTTTACACCCAGGGCTTGCGCAACCTCTGCCTTTAACAGCTGCTCGTTGACAGCAACAGAAGGCGTAACTTGTAATTGAATTTTCTTTTGCATGAATGAAAGGTGTTTATCCTTTAACGTTGTAAAGATAAAATAAAAAAGCCGTTGACGAACATCAACGGCTTTAATAATTAAAACAAGTTCAATTTATTGTAAGATAAATTTGATTACCTGAGTTTGCGCATTGGCAGTAGCTTTTACAAAATAAACCCCGCGAGCATAATCATTTACGTTCAACACATACGATCGTGTTCCTTTTGTAAGTGTTTTTGTAGTTAATGTTTGACCCACAGCATTGTAAATGGTGAGTTGCAGGTTATCTGAATCAATGGTTGTATTAATGGTTACGATATCCTGTGCCGGATTTGGGAATACATGAAGGTTTGATGAAATGGTGTTTTCAATTAATGCAGCACATGCATTCACATTCATTAAAACACTAGCCGTATTTACACAATTATTAGCATCTGTATAAGAATAAGTGATCACATGATTACCGTTGCCTGCAACATTCGGATCAAAACTAGAACCGCTTACGCCGCTACCAATATAAGATCCACCACCAGGTAAGCCGTTAAGTGAAACAGCACCGGTACCCAAGCAAATATTTGTTGGATTTTGATTAAAGGTAACATTTGGCAATGCGTTCACCACAACATTTACCGTTTGCGTTTCAAAGCAAACATTGTTTAAAGATCCTGTAACTGTATATGAAGTGTTTGAAACCGGACTAATAGTGATGCTCGATGCATTTGAAGAAGTGCTCCAGGTGTATGAATTAGCACCACTTGCCGTTAATACAGTTGATGAACCTGCACACATGGCAATGTTGTTTGAATTTAAGGTCATTAGTTGTGCCGGGCAATTCACATAAGTTTTTCCGAAGTAAGGAACGTGGTTATACGCTGTAACTGTTACATGAATGGAATCAATTGAATTGATAGCTGCAAAATTGATCAATACACTTCCCGACGAAACTACACCGGTACCTAAAATATTACCTTGTTTGGTTAAGCAAACGATGGCATTATTCACATTGCAATTTACAGCCAATTGATTTACACCAACCAGTTCAAGTGTTGAATGCGTAACCGCCATTGCGCTAGGAACATTTGTTCGTACAATTACCGAAGGGTCTCCAAAAATGGTCCAGGTATCAGTCATATCATAACCGCTTTGGCCGTAAAAATCATTCATTTTATATAAGCCATTAAAGGTTATGCCGCCAAACGAACGTTTAATGTTATTGCTGTATGCTTCGCATAATATTGTATCCATTTGATCTTGACCTTCCATAGGTTCATCCCAATATTGATTGATGGTTGACATGATGGTTGCAACAGCGCCGGTTGGTTGTCCGCCATTGCTCGCTCTTAGCCATGTTTCAGCAAAACAGGTTTGATTTTTAAAGTTGCCGTTTACACACGCCACCGAAAAAATGAACGGCCATTTTCCTGCATTAGTTAGCGTATTAATATTACTTGATGAAAATCCTGAAGAAGCCCATGAAGTATTTGAACCATGACCAACATAATTAATGATACCTACGCCGGTATTAATTTCGTTAGCGATCATTGCAGGGCTTGGATTACCCGCTGCATCTGCAAGCCCCTGTGAACCATCATACATTTCGGCAACATTGGTATAGGTGTACGCAAGTAATTGACCTCTGATGCTGCGCATGTGTTGATAATCCATTTGACTATCATTTCCGGGCCCTTCACTGGAAGCAATACCCATTCCTCTTTTATACCAGGTATCATTAACCGTTGCGTTTCTTTCATAAGCAATAGATCGGTTTACTTGTGTTGTAACGTGAGATGGTGTTTCAGCAGACATTCGGCCAACGATAATATCAGGATATTTATCATTACCTAAAATATAACCATAGCCATTATCCGAATCACCGCTATTTGTAAAGAACATCGGCGTTATATGTTGCGCATCGCCAACAAGTAAAAGATAGGTGAGGCCGTTTGTGTTGTAATAATTAGTAACATAATTTTTAATGGAAGTGGTTGTATTACCTACACTTGAAATAGGCACAATGGTAGTAGGAATTCCAATTTGATTTTTCCAGTTCACAAAGGGCGTCATGGCACTCATATAGGCATCGTTGCAAATGATAAGCATTTTACCGCCTTCTGCCAATGGAACAGATGATGATAAAGAACTGAAATTCAGAAATTGATGCTGATAAATGTTCAAGAACGTTTGGTCGATGCTCACTGGATTAGATATGGTGTTTGAATTTTTTGAAGTGTTGCGGTTATAAACTCTTACCACTAATTCGTTATATACACGTAAAACTTTTGTTACGGGGTTGTATTGAAAAGGTTGAAAAGAAACACTTTGACCGTGAAAATCACGTAATACATAAGGTTGACCTAATTCAACCAAATTGCCCGGAAAAAAAGCATTTTGAGCGTATGTTTCGTTTTTTGTAAAGGGAATGTCGTTGATGTTGAATTTACGTGAAACTGTTCCTTTGGATGGAGCTACATCGATATTTGTATAATCCGTGTATTTTGAACTTAATATTTCAAAACCCATCTCTGCCTCAACAGGAACGATCAAGGAAACAGTATGTTTGGGAATATCAGGACATCCTTTTTTGTGAATAGAAACGCCGTTTGGTGAGTGAATCACAAATTCTTCATTTTGAGCAACTTTTACCGGCTTTTGTGAAAATGAATTTATTTCAACCTTAATGATCGATTCGTTTATGTTCGATTCTATAAGCTTTACAGGTTGGCCATTATTTGCAACTAAATCAATGGTGCTAAATGTTGCGGTAAGTAACAAACTAACACGAAGTAATTTTTTAAACATGCTCAATTAATTTAAATTATTAAATGGAGTACCAAAAAGATACTTAAATTTAGTAAAATATATCAAAAGAAGCCATTATTCACTTGTTTTTTTGATCAGATCCTTGTTAGGAATATCATAAAGACTTATAAAAACAACAAAACCACCTTTTTGAGGTGGTTTTGCAGAAAGAAAATCAATTCAAATTACATTTTACGAATATCTAATTCGTTGATGATGTTAGTTGCTCCACCTAATTTTTCTACTACCCATAATACGTAACGCACGTCTACGCAAATGGTACGGTTCAAGTCTTTATCAAATGCGATCTTATGGCTTAATGCTTCGTAGTTACCATCAAAAGCTAAACCAACCAATTCGCCTTTTGCATTAATAACAGGTGAACCTGAGTTACCACCGGTGATATCGTTGGTAGTGATAAAGGCAACAACAATGTCGTTTGTTGCAGCATCTTTATACTGACCAAAATCTTTTGCAGCAGCTAACTCCAATTGTTTTTTAGGAAGATCAAATTCGTAATCGCCCGGCTTGTATTTTTCTAAGATACCTTTTAAAGTACATACGTGGCTGTATTTAACGGCGTCACGCGGTGAGTATGATTTAACATGACCGTAAGAAACACGCATAGTAAAGTTTGCATCCGGATAGAATGTTTTACCCTTATTCATTTCTAAATAACCTTTTAAATACGCACGATTTAAAATGGTGTTCTTGTTTGTAAAGTCAGTTGCAAATTTTCCGTAATTGCTGTTGTAGTTAGTTACAAAAGCACTTGCCAATTGAAACGCCGGATCTTTATGCAAAGCAGCGGTATCAGGTGTGGCAAAGAAACCATTTGCTTTATCTTTATTTAAGAACATGGTATTTGCGAACACATATTCAGATAAAGCTTTAAATGTTTCTGCTTTTGAAAGATCACCGTATTTTGATTTGATCATTTGGAAAGTAGCAGTAGGGTGCTGCGATGGATCAACATCATTATAGAACATTTGCACCATAGATGCTAAAATGTTTTTATCAGATGCAATATTCTCTTCACCAATAAAACGTTCAAAGGCTCCTTTAACAGCTTTGTTCATATTGGCAATATCTTCAGGTTTTGCATTTGGTTTAGCCATGGCTGCATCCAATGCCATTAGGTTAGAAGCAAACATTAATAATGGCGAGCCTAAGATACCTTCGCGAATGTATACACGGTGCTCGGCATAAGGGCGCCATGCAGCGTAAGATTTTTCAATGTCTGTAAATATGTTTTCGTATTCAGGTTTGCCTTTTGCCCAAGCGTTAAAGGTTTTTTCGCTTTCCTGTTTTTGCTCGTATACTTTGTATTTTAATAATTGCTTTGATTCGCCATCAAAAAATTTCCAGTAGTTAGCAATACCTGCGTAAGAACCGGCCAATTGAATTTTAACAGCAGGATCTTTTTTCATTTCTTCCATCATGTGCTTTAAACGCACATCACGTAAGCCAACTAAACTTGGGTTCTCAATATCTGTTTTTAATTTTACACCAAAAGATGTCTCGTAACGGTTGGTTCCACCAGGGTAACCATAGATCATGGTGTAATCACCATCTTTTAATCCTTTGATAGAGATAGGTAAAAAATGTTTTGGTTTGTAAGGCACGTTATCAGCGTTGTATTCAGCCGGTTTACCATCTTTACTCATGTATACGCGGAAGATAGAGAAATCACCGGTATGACGTGGCCACTCCCAGTTATCAGTATCTCCACCAAATTTACCAATGCTTTCAGGAGGTGTACCAACTAAACGCACATCTTTGTAACGCTCATATACAAATAATAAGAACTGATTGTCTTTAAAGAATGATCCAACACGACCTTCTAATTCAGTGCCTTCAGTTGCTTTCTTCGCAATTTCCTGCATAATGCCGGGTAATTTAACCGGAATTTCTTCCTTACTTAAGCCCGCTAATTTTTCATTAACCTTTGCAGTAACATCTTCGATCTTGGTTAAAAATTGTGCATGAACTCCTTTTGCATAGATCTCCTCATTTTTTGATTTTGCCCAAAAGCCATCACGTAAGTAATTGTGCTCAACCGAACTTGCAGCAGCAATAGCATTATAACCGCAATGGTGGTTTGTAAAGATCAATCCTTCTTTACTTACAATTTCACCGGTACAGCCGCCGCCAAAAATAATAATAGCGTCTTTTAAGCTGGCTTTATTAATACTGTATAGTTGTTCTTTTGTAAGCTTAAGGCCTTTTTTAACCATGTCGTTATAAACCTGTTCGCCCAGCAATTGAGGTAACCACATACCCTCATCCGCTTTAGAGATATTGCTTAGTAAAACAATACCAAGAAATAGGGATAGAAATTTTTTCATAGAAAAGTGTACTTAATTTTAAATAGTTAGCGGTGCAAATTTATAAGTATTACATTGATTTAGGCAGAAAATACCCGTAAATTAGATTAACGGCGTATATTTTAGATGTTTGGTGAATATTAGCCTACTAAATCATGAATTTGGCAATTAACTCAATAAACTCATTTTGAAGACTTTGCAATTTATCTTGCGCATAAAGGCTATGTAAACTCAGGTTCCAATCGGCTTTTGAAATACCTAGTTTTTTGGCATTATCCACCAGATCCTGCGCAATTTTAGGGCGAGGACCCCAAGTAAAAAGCTCCTTTTTATTTTCATCCAAACAAATAAGTTTAGGAATGGCTCTTCCGCCATTAGTAAGGTATTGGTCCATGAGGTCTAAATGCTCATCACGGAGTAATATTTTAAAGGAGATCAATGGATTTATTTCCTCCATTTTAGCGAACAAAGAAATGTTTTGAGCACTATCGCCGCACCAGCCTTCGGTAATAACCAGCCAGGCATAAGGTTTTGTTATTTTAGATACAATTTGTTTGGTAGCTTCATTTAAAACCAATGTTTTATCGATACGTTGAGAGCGTTGCAAATTAATTTTAGCGTAATGGAGCATGGCCTCGCTTTGGTCGTTACCCGTTGTTTTGCCTTGAGTCATAAGGTCTTCGAGCAATTGGCGGTATTGTTTGTACGATAAAGCGTTTTGAAGCAGAGAATCGGAGATCATGTTATTTAAATTGAATCTGTAGTTTTTTAGGTAAAGATGAAACAACCAATTCATAGGAATGTTCTATCCAGTTTTGAAGCAGTTTGTTGCTTACCGAGCCATCGGCCACAATGGTGTTCCAGTGCTGTTTATTCATGTGATAGCCGGGCTTCACGCAGCTGTATGTTTCGCGTAATTCAATAGCTTTTGAAGGATCGCATTTAACGTTAAAGGATAGGGGCTTTGATTCAATATCCGCCAGCAAAAAAATTTTGCCACCCACTTTAAATACGAGGGTTGTTTCGTTAAAAGGGAAACTTTCTTCAACCCCTTTTTTAGAAATGCAAAATTCGCGCAGTGAAACAATATCCATAAGAAGTAATACGTTATTTCAACATGTATTCGTTGGGCAAATTTAGTTATTTAATCTTGTTAAACATTTTAATGATCAGTGCTTGTAAAAAGAGTAATGATCTAGTTATTTATCAAGAGAAACGGATCGATCTGAAAGAAGTAGACAAGCCTATAACGTTAAATTGCTCTAATATCGATTTAAAGTTAAACAGCGATAGTATTTATGGTTTTATAATGATTACCAAATCGGGTAGAGATGAGCTTTTCAACGAATCGTATGCGAGTTTATACTTTTCGGCAGATGGCAACCCGATCAAAAATTATTATGAAGGAGAGTTCAAAGGAAGCCCAATTACAGCTAAGTACCAAACAAATAGCGCAAACGCGATCTATTTAAAATTTTTATATGAGAACAAGTGCTATGAACTTATTACGCGTAGAGGGTTTTCAAATGCTATTTTATATAGTTATTACCAACCACAAGGGATACTCATTTTTGATTATAAATTGCGTTATGATGGCGCGGTAATTAATACAGACACAATAATTACATGTTCCAATCAGGTTGTTAAATTAACAGACACCATAGTTAAATTAAAAACATGTAATTCAACTGCAAATTACAGTAAACCAACACGTTTTATGATCAATTTTTTAAATCAGGAATATTTTAAAATTGGGAACAAATATTTTGTAATTGTTAAGCAGGTTGTACATGATTTCACCAATTATTAGGCCATAAAAGTATTGTTAACAATAAAATAATATACCAATTATTGCCCCATACCAACCACTTATAAAACACTTTATTTAATGCGGTTTAAACCTATAATTTTGTGGCTAAAACATCGTTATTTCTATAAAAACGTAATAATGGATAAAACTTTTTAATTATAAGTATTTTTATTATGTTTGGCGTTCATATTAAAAAATTAAAAAACAACTAATAACACATAAATCTATGAGCAAGAACAAAACATCAGGAGGATTTCCTTTGGTAGTTTCAGCGTTAGCAATTGCAATTTGCATTGGTATTGGCGTATTTATCTTTAATAGCGTGCTTGGAGCACCTAGTAACTTTGAAGGTGGCGATCCTATTAAAGGACATCCGCACAACATCTTAGGAACCATGTACAAAGGTGGTTTCATCGTACCTATCCTAATCGGTTTCTTATTAACCGTAGTTACCTTCGCTATTGAGCGTTTCGTTACAATTATGAAAGCAAATGGTAAAGGCCAAACAGATAAGTTTGTAGCAAACATTAAGTCACTTATCGCAAATCATGATTTTGAAGGCGCAATTGCTGCTTGTAACAAGCAAAAAGGTTCATTAGCTAACGTAGTGCACGAAGGTATTGTTAAATACCAGTTCGTTCAAAACGACACGCAAATGGATAAAGAAGCAAAAGTTCATGCTATCCAAAAAGCGTTAGAAGAAGCTACTTCATTAGAATTACCTATGTTATCTAAGAACATGGTGGTTATCTCTACAATGGCTTCCATTGGTACCTTAGCCGGTCTTATTGGTACGGTTGTGGGTATGATCCGTGCGTTCGCGGCTTTAGCAAATGCAGGTGCTCCTGATACTTCAGCGTTAGCAACCGGTATTTCTGAGGCGCTTGTAAAC
>JBIKKW010000019.1:0-29716 GCA_044360115.1 Bacteroidia bacterium | reverse complement strand
CGCGTAGTTTTCGGTAGTATCACCAAAATTTTGTTTACGCACTTCTAAAGCAATGTCCAGCATTTTAAAACCTTCCTCTCTTCTACCCAGCAAACGCATCAAGTCGGCCTTATTACTCAGCACAGTGCAATACGATTCAGTTTTTTCAAGCTCTAAATTTTTATACAAGGTAATGGCGTCGTTAAAAACATCTTCGGCGTTCTTATAATCATTTAAGGCTTTGTATGTCAATCCTAAAATATTATGCAATCTTCCGTAATCAACATTAAAATTGTAATGATATTTCACCGCTTTTTGTTTTAAAGCTTTTAATTGAGTTAATGCCGTTTCATACTCACCCATTTGGCGATAAAGTTCGGCTAGGCCAATAGCGATATAAAAATAGCCGGAGGTATCGCCATTCTTCAAAATAAAATCGTCTTGTAAGATCGATTGATACTTTTCTGTTGCTTCCTTATACTTGCCTTCTTCCTGCAGTATTCCAGCCTGATTCGCAAGCACCACATGATAAACCGGATCACTCAATAAATTAAGTGTTTTAAAATAATATTCTAAAGCGTCTAATGATGGTTTTGCTTCGGTATACCTTCTGGTTGCCATTAACAACTTTACGTATTCGTAATAGATCTTTGTGTAATCAATACTGGATTGTCCGAAATACGCTGCTAATCCGGGTAAAGCGTACAGATAATATTTCTCCGCATTTTCGTAATCTTCCAAATAATAATTAACGCGGGCAAAAGCCAATACAGCAATGTATTTTAAGCTTGTATCTTTTGCATTTACCGCGTAATTATAGGCGCTCACATAATTTTCTGTTGCTTCATTAATTTTTAATGCATTGTATAAATTTTCACCATAATAATAATACAATCGTGCGGCATTATCCGGGTCTTTATCAAATTGCTTCGCATTTGAAACTATTAATTTCTCATATTCGGCATTACTTACTGTTTGCCCTTTATTCAAGCGGGCAGTGATGCTTTCAACATCTTTTTGTAGGTTCTGAGAAAATGAAAACGTACAAATAAAAAAGGTTATTATGGTAAAATAAAATTTCACTTTAATAAAGATAATAAAAAAGGCATTTGAGATCTTTCAAATGCCTTTATAAAATGCTTGGATAAAAACTTAAACCTCAACCAAAGTTCCAACTTTTTCACCTTGTATCAGGTTCATTAAGTTCCCTGCCTTATTCATATCAAAAACAATGATCGGTAAATTATTCTCTTTACAAAGTGTAAAGGCTGTCATATCCATCACTTCAAGGCCTTTGTTATAAACCTCTTCAAATTTAATGGTTTCGTATTTTGTAGCGTTCTTATCTTTTTCAGGATCGGCAGTATATATTCCATCAACACGTGTGCCTTTTAAGATCACGTTTGCTTCAATTTCAATAGCACGCAATGTAGCCGCTGTATCGGTTGTAAAATAAGGATTTCCGGTACCGGCACCAAAAATAACCACACGGCCTTTTTCTAAATGACGTACGGCTTTACGGCGAATAAATGGTTCACAAATTTGTTCCATTTTAATAGCACTTTGCAAACGTGTTTGAACGCCTAAACCTTCGAGCGCGCTTTGAATGGCCATACTGTTAATTACTGTAGCAAGCATACCCATGTAATCACCATGCACACGGTCCATGCCGCCTTTTTCTGCCTGTATACCTCTGAAAATATTTCCACCGCCAATTACAATGGCAACCTGGCAACCGGCATCGTATACCGATTTAATTTCTTTGGCGTATTCCATCAATCGCTCCTGATCAATACCAAAGCCTTTTTTGCCCATTAATGCCTCACCGCTTAGTTTTAAAAGAATGCGTTTGTATTTCATAGTTCTGTTTTTATTGGCTTAATGGCCGTTGAGTTTCACAAATTTATTAAATAAAATATCAAAAAAAATCCCGACTGAAAAGTCGGGATAATTAATTATGCTAATGAATAGCGCTTGAATGCATTAACGGTTAGGTCTTTTTCAACGCTTTGTAAGAACTGACGAACAGTAACTTTGTTATCGATGAAATATTCCTGATTCAATAAAGTACTTTCTTTATAGAATTTATTTAATTTACCTTGTGCAATTTTCTCAACCATATCTTCAGGTTTACCTTCAGCACGAATTTGCTCACGAGCGATATCTAATTCTCTTTCTAAAGTTTTTGCATCAACATCATCCTTATCAATAGCTACAGGAGCCATTGCAGCTGCTTGCATAGCAATATTCTTAGCAACATCAGCAGAAACAGCTTTGTTGAAACCAACTGCAACCGCTAAACGGTTACCCGGGTGAATGTAAGGCGTAATGAATTCAGCAGTGATGCTTTGGTAGTAACCGATATCGATCTTCTCACCAATTTTACCAACTTGCTCCATGAATTTATCACCCACAGTAATGTTGTTATCAAAAGGTAATGCTTTTAACGCATCAATATCAGCTGCATTTTTTTCCAATGCAATATTTGCAACTTGCTCAGCAAATGCGATAAAATCAGCATTCTTTGCAACGAAATCGGTTTCACAGTTTACACTGATAACGATCGCACGTTTGTTATCTGCGGTGGTTTTTGCTAAAACCACACCTTCTTTTGCATCACGATCCTGACGGTTCGCTGCAACTTTTGCACCTTTTTTACGAAGATAATCGATCGCTGCTTCAAAGTCACCATTGGTTTCTTCTAATGCTTTTTTGCAATCCATCATTCCTGCGCCAGTTTGTTGGCGTAACTTGTTTACTTCTGCTGCTGTAATAGCCATTTTGTTTAAATTTTATGTTTGGTTTTGTAAAAAAAACGGTCAAACTGTTACCAGAATGACCGCTTCGTTAAATAAATAAATTAATTATTTCTTAGCACTCACTCTCTTACGAGGTTTTTTAGCACCACCTTTTTCTTCTTCAGCATCTTTATCGAAACCTTTGATTCTGGTGCCTTCTGCAAGCTCTTCAGCTTCCATTGCGCTTAATTCTTTTGAATCTTTTTCTTCAGCGTTAGCTTCTTTATCAGCCTTACGATCAGATAAACCTTCTTTAATTGCATCACACATTAAATCAATAATGTAAGCGATAGAAGTAGAAGCATCATCATTCGCAGGGATAGCGTAATCAACCTGGTTAGGGTTTGAGTTCGTATCAACGATCGCGAAAGTTGGGATATTTAAACGCTTAGCTTCTGCTACAGCGATATGTTCTTTAGTGATATCAACGATGAACAATGCAGCCGGTAAACGAGAAAGATCAGAGATAGAACCGAATTGAGTCTCTAATTTTGCTCTCTCACGAGAGAACTGTAAACGCTCACGCTTAGAGATGTTACTGAAAGTTCCATCAGTTGTCATCTTGTCGATCTGCGCCATACGACGAACAGATTTACGGATGGTACTGAAGTTAGTTAACATTCCACCTGGCCAACGCTCAGTTACAAATGGCATGTTCACGTCTCTTACTTTACTTGCAACGATATCTTTCGCTTGCTTTTTTGTAGCTACGAAAAGGATCTTTTTACCTGAACGAGCAATTTGTTTCAAAGCATTTGCAGCTTCATCAACCTTTGCAACGGTTTTGTTAAGATCAATGATATGGATACCATTTTTCTCAGCGTAAATATAAGGAGCCATTGCAGGGTTCCATTTGCGTTTTAAGTGACCGAAATGAGCACCTGCCTCTAATAATGCGTTAAATGATGTTCTTGTTGACATTTGATATATTCTCTTTCTATTATTAAAAAATTAACGTTTGCTGAATTGGAAGCGAGCACGAGCTTTCTTCTGACCGAATTTCTTACGCTCAACCATACGAGGATCACGAGTAACCAATCCTTCAGCACGAAGATCTTTCTTAAAATCAGCGTTCACTTCAACTAATGCTTTTGCAATTGCTAAACGAATAGCTTGTGCCTGACCGGTGATACCACCACCTGCAACATTAACTGTTACATCATACTCACCTGCTGCTTTAGCAATGTTTAATGATTGTGTAACATAATACTGTAAAGTTGGGGTAGAAAAATACGTTTTGTAATCTTTACCATTCACTTCAATTTTTCCGTTGCCTTTTGTCATGTAGATACGTGCAACAGATGTCTTTCTACGTCCTGATGTATTAATAACTTCCATTCTTACTTAATTTTACTTAAATCAATTTTCTTTGGCTGTTGTGCTTCCATACCATGCTCAGTTCCTGCAAAAATACGTACGTTCGTATTTAAAGCACGACCTAAACGACCTTTTGGTAACATACCATGAATAGCATGTGTTAAGATCTCAGTTGGTTTGTTCATCAACAATGTCTTAGGAGTTGCAGTTCTCTGTCCTCCCGGATATCCTGTATAACGAAGATATTCTTTATCTGTAACCTTTTTACCGGTAAATCTTACTTTATCAGCGTTGATAATGATCACGTTATCACCACCATCCATGTGTGGTGTGTAATTTGTTTTGTGCTTTCCGCGAAGGATCATTGCAATTTTTGTTGCTAAACGACCTACAACTTCGTTCTCTGCGTCAACCAAAACCCACTCTTTCTTAGCGGTTTGCTTGGTTTGATACTTGGTTTTATAACTTAATGCGTCCACTTTTTAATCTTTTTTAAGCGTTTTTCCCAAAAATAAGGGCTGCAAATGTAACAAGTTTTTTTTATTCACACAAACTTTTTTAAAAAATAAGCGCCTAAACTCAAAAGAAATTAACAAAAAACCCCTAAAAATGACTTTTAGGGGTTTTAAGGCTTAAAAAACAACGTTTAAGGTTTACTTCAGCTCATTGCCTTCATTATCAATTTCTACAACATCGTAACCTAGTTTTTTAATTAGCTCTAAATTACTTGCTTTATCACCTAAAACAAAGATCACCATTTTATCCATTGGTAAATTTTTCTTTGCCAATGCATTGATCTCGTCTTTTGCAATGCTATTTAGGATAGCCGTTTGCTTGCTCACATAATCTTTCTCCAAATTATAATCCATGATACGTTTAATGAAATATAACTTTTGTACCGGCGCCTCATATTTTAAAGCATCTGATTGCGACATGGCATTTTTAGTGAATGTGATCTCATCATCGTTGATACCGCTTTCACGATATTTCTTCATTTCCTTTAAAACCTCAACCAATGTACTATCTGTGGTATTAGCTTTAAATCCACCTGAGAAAGTGAAGGCACCTGTATATTTTGAACCACTGAATCCACTGCGTGAACCATAGGTCCAGCCTTTTATCTCACGTAATAAATAATTGGTACGGCTGTTAAATGCGCCACCAAAAGAGAAGTTCATGATCTGGCTCTTGTAAAACTCACCATAAGCATCGTAAGGGAATGTAGTATATCCCATTCTGATCTCACTTTGAGCTGCTTTTGGCTTATCACAGAAATAGATCTTGGTTTTTTCAATTGCCGGGCGAGCAGGCTCCGTGTAAACTAATGCACCTTTATCTTTAATATCATTTAAGAAAACCAATTCCTTCATGATCTCATCCTTTGAAACATCGCCCGATACTGAAACAGAGAATAAACTGCTGTTCATTGTTTTGCCATAATATGCCTTTACATCATCAATTGTTAAGGCCTTTACGCTGTTTAATGTTCCGTTAACCTGAATGCTTACAACATTATCTTTACCGTATAATAATTTCTTATACAAGTTATCTGCCAAGCCTGAAGCCGACATTTGCGATTGCATAATAGCATCCATCTGACCTTTTTTCTCGATCTCAAACTCTTCAGCATCAAACTTAGGTTCAAATAACGATTCTTTTAAAATAGCCATAGTAGCAGCTAAATTTTCGCGTAAACATTCAACCGAACAATTGATCTCATCTTCACCGGTTGATACGCTAATGCTGCTGCCCAAACGGTTCAATTTGTTCTCGATCTCCTCCGCATCTGTTTTAGTTGTACTCATTCCCCAAACTGAAGATAATAAAGAAGCTAATCCTGCTTTCTCAATTGGCTCATAGCGGTGACCGTTTTTAATACTGATCAATACATTTACTTTCGGAATTTCGCTGTTTTGAACACCAATTAATTTTATACCATTATTAAATTGAGTAGTATAAAAATCAGGAACAGGTACCGGTTTTGCGGCTTCTGCCTGAGGCATTTTACTTCTGTCGAACTTATCTTTTGGCTCAGTATAACTTAAATTCTTGTATTCAGCACTTTCTTGCTCAACTGTACGCTGATACATTGTCCAGGTATCTTTTTGTGCCACTAATTCAGGCTTACCTTTTGGCACACAACTTAACACAACACATTTCTTTCCTTTAATGTATTTGTTGTATGCTGCCATTACATCTGCTTTTGTTATAGACATAACGGTAGCCATTTCTTTTTTAATGTAATTACCATCTTTTGTAAATGTGTAATTAGCAGCTAAAGTAGCACCCTTACCTTGTACAGAAGTTAATCGGTTGTAAAGATCACTTTTGTAAGAAGCTTTATATTTATTGATATCATCATCGGTAACACCTTTCTTTTCCCATTCGGCCATCACTTTATAAACCTCTTTTTCCATATCTGCTAAAGCTGAACCCGGGTTTGCGCGGATCATGATCTCAAACTGTCCGGCCAATTCACGTGAATACTGAAACGCGTTTGCTCCTACTGCTTTTTTTGTTTCAATAAAAGATTTGTAAAATGGCGAGCCTTGTGAACCTGTTAAAATGAACGATAAAAAATCTAATGCAGCATCATCTTTTGTGTTCATTTTAATGGTTGGATAAGCCATACGCAACATAGGTAGCTTCACATTATCTTCATAAGAAATATAACGGCTTTCAGTTAAATTTACTGGTGCCACAACCTGAGGTTTTACCTCCGGGCCACGCGGAATGCTTCCAAAATATTTTTGTACCAATTCTAATGCTTTATCGGTATTCACATCACCGGCAATTGTAATTACTGCATTGTTTGGTCCGTACCAACGCATGTAAAAACGCTTCAGGTCGTTTACATCCACACGATTCAAATCATCAATATAACCAATGGTGGTCCAGCTATACGGGTGTCCTTTTGGATATAAAGCTTCACCTAACTTCTCGCTAACCAAACCATAAGGTGCGTTATCATAACGCTGACCTCTTTCGTTCTTTACGGTAGCGCGTTGTACTTCAAATTTCTTTTGAGTTACCGAATCCAATAAAAAGCCCATACGGTCAGATTCTAACCAAAGCATTTTTTCGAATTGATTACTTGGAACAACCTCAAAATAGTTGGTACGATCGGTGTTGGTTGTACCATTTAAAGTACCACCTGCTTCGGTAATAATTTTAAAGTGTTGTTCATCGGCCACGTTCTTAGAACCCTGGAACATCATGTGTTCAAAGAAATGAGCAAAACCGCTACGACCTTGCTGCTCGCGCGCACTGCCAACGTGGTAAGTAACATCTACATAAACGATCGGATCGCTATGATCTTCATGAATAATTACTTGCATACCATTGGCCATTACATAGCGCTTGTATGGTATCACAATTTCTTTCCCTACTTTTTTAACCTCTTCAACAAACTTTGGCGCAGTGTGAATAACCATATCTTTTGGTAAACCCTGCGGCTTTTTTTGAGCCTGAAGACCTGAAACCAAAAAAATGGCGGCAAAGGCTGTGTATTTTACTAACTTCATATTTATTGTTTTATTTCTTACAAATTAAGTTTGGTAAATATAATAATTCAGTAATTGTTAGCGGTTAAATTTATTTTGTGCGGTAAATATTGGTGATAAATTAACAATACTTATTAAAACTATAGAATTGATTAGCTGTTTTATGTATAAATTTGTAAAAAAATAATAATCATGTATCCAGAATCGATAGTAAAACCAATGAAAGCTGAATTAACCAGTTCGGGATTTGAAGACCTTTCAACCCCAGAATCGGTAGAAGCAGCAATAAAGAACCAAGGCACCGTTTTAATGGTGGTTAACTCGGTTTGCGGATGTGCAGCAGGAGCTTGCCGCCCGGGAGTTAAAATGAGTTTAAGCAATGCCAAATTACCGGGTAAATTAACAACCGTATTTGCAGGCTTTGATGTTGAAGCAGTTAAAAAGGCCCGCGAACATTTTGCACCTTACCCGCCAAGCAGTCCAAGTATTGCCTTATTTAAAAATGGTGAATTGGTGCATATGGTTGAGCGTCACAACATTGAAGGCAGAACAGCGGCCATGATCGCTGAGCATTTAAAGATGGTTTACGATGAGTTTTGTTAAGAATTAAATCATAGCAATTTTGGAATGGCGCATTTTTTGCGCCTTTTTTTTGCAAATAATGGGTTACATTTGAACAAAATTAGAATTAACTAAAAACTAAAAAAATGAAAAAGTTAGGATTATTAATAGTTGCTATGTTATTAGTTTCTTCATCATTGTTTATGAGTTCTTGCGGAAACGATGGGGAGAAAGAAGTAAATCCTTTGGCGGATAGCTTAAAAGAGGTAAACAATGGATTGAGCGGTAAATTAAATGAAAAGGAATTGGCCTTGCAGGAATTTATTTCAACCTTCAATGAAATTCAAGATAATTTGAATGCGATCAAAGAAAAAGAAAAGATCGTTGCAAAAACAACTGTTGGTGGCGATGTGAAAAACAAGGAAGATCAAATTAAAGAAGATATTCAGGCTATTTATGACTTAATGGGTAAAAACAAAAGCCGAATTAACTCATTAACAAAAAAGTTAAAGGATAGCAAGTTAAAGATGGAAGGCATGCAACAGATGATCGAGAACCTTCAAAACTCTTTAAATATGAAGGATGAGGAGATCGCTGAATTAAAGAACAAGATCGAAAGTTTGAATATTGAATTATCTACCTTAAATACCGATTATAAAGACATTCAAGGTGAGAACGAATTAAAAACACAAGTTATCAAAACAGCATTTTATGCCTTTGGAACCAGCAAGGAGTTGAAAGAAAAGAATATCGTTACTAAAGAAGGTGGATTTATTGGAATTGGTAAATCAAATAAATTAAAGGATGATTTTAATAAAGAATATTTTACTAAAGTAAATATTGATGAAACAACCAGTATTAATATTGGAGCTAAAAAAGCGAAGATCATCACTTCTCACCCAAGTGGTTCTTACAAATTAATTGGTGAGAAAAAAGTAGAGCGTATTGAGATAACAAACCCTGAAGAGTTTTGGAGTGTATCAAAATACTTAGTGATCATTATCGAATAATAACGATCTCAAATAATAAGTGGCAAGCAAGTTGAAAAACTTGCTTGTTTGCTTTTAGGAAGAATTGAATATTTTTAGTTACTTTACGCATTATTAAAAAACAATATGGAATTATATTTAGACTCAGCAAATCTTAAAGAAATTGAAGAAGGCTTTAAGCTTGGCTTTTTAAATGGTTTAACCACTACCCCTACCTTCATGCAAAAAGAAGGTATTACAGATATTGATGGCACCATTGTAAAATTAAGTAAAATGGTACCTGTGCTTCAAATTGAAGCTTTAGGAAATTCAGCAGAAGAAATTTTGGCTGAAGCTGAGCGTCAATTAGCGCTTGGATTAGATAAGAACAAAACAGTTTTTAAAATTCCGGTTTCGTTAGAAGGTGTTCGTGCTTGTAAATTATTACGTGATAAAGGTCTTTTGGTTAACGTTCACTTGGTTTATACTTTACAACAGGCTTATATGGCTATGCATGCCGGTGCAACTTATGTTTGTCCGCTTGTTGGTCGTTTACAAGATCAGGGCCACGATGCCTTGGCATTGGTTGAACAATGTATTGATGCAGTTGAATTATATGGATACGATACCAAGATCATGTTCTCTTCTGTTCGTCATACTGAACATGTTAGAAACGCGATCAACGTTGGTGTTCATACCATAACCGTTCCATTAAAAGTATTAAAGCAATTAACCGAAAATAACTTTACTACTGTTGGTACCGATCAGTTTATTATGGATACACGTTTAATGATGGTTAAAGTAAAAGAAGCTATCAAAGGAATTAATCCATTAGTAGCAGAAAGCACATCCATTACAGATGCGATCATTAAAATGACTGAATTCGGTTATGGTGCTGTTACTGTTACCAAAGCAGACGGAAGCATTAAAGGTGTATTTACCGATGGGTCGTTGCGTAAATTGATCATGGATCAAGGAAGAGATGTATTGAATAAAAAATTATCTGACCTTACTTTCCGCGACCCAATTACCATTGAAGGAAATGTGTTATTGAATGACGCAAATGTTTTATTCAAGAAAACAAATGTAGATACGATCGTTGTGACTGATAACGGCAAACCTGTTGGAATGCTCGATATTCAGGATCTGAAATCATAAAAGTCCTTAAACGGTCATGTTTCGATTCCGCTCAGCATGACCGTTTTTATTTTTCTTTTGTCATACTGAGCGGAGAGTAAGTATGACTTTTTTATTTCATGGAAAATTTTCATTTCATAGGGCATTTTGTTGACAGCGAGTTAGAAGTTGCTGAGCGTTTAAAAAAAGCAAAAGCATTCATATTCGATTGGGATGGTGTTTTTAATAATGGATTTAAGCAAGGTCAGGCCGGTAGCGGATTTAGTGAGGTTGATAGCATGGGAACCAACTTATTGCGTTTTTCACATTACCTGTGCGCAAAATCATTACCGGTAACTGCCATTATTAGTGGCGAAAAAAATGAAAGTGCCCAGTTCTTTGCCAATCGCGAACATTTTGATTTTGCATTTTACAAGATCGCTCATAAAATTGATGCGTTAAATTTTATTTGTAAGGAAAAGAGTATTGAACCTGAAGAAGTTGTTTATTTTTTTGACGATGTGCTCGATCTGTCGATTGCCAAAGTTTGCGGTTTAAGAATACTGATCGGAAAATCAGCAACATCACTTTTCACAAAATACTGCATTCAAAATAGTTTGGCCGACTATGTAACGGCTAACGATGGTTCTACTCACGGAATACGTGAAGCAAGCGAAATGCTGATGGTGTTGAATAAAAATTTCGACGATGTTTTAAGAATTCGTACAGAATTTACAGAGCCTTATAAAACCTATATTGAAAAACGCAATTCGGTTGAAACCCTTGTTTATACAAAGGATAAGAATGGAGCGATCGTTAAAGATTAAAAACCTTCGAAGTACTCTTTACAACTATAAAAACGCTCATCTTCTTTAAAGCCTTTTGTTGTTGCTGTTTTCATCAGATCTTTCTTAGAAGTAAACTCTATTGATTTTCGGTTTGCCAGATCATAATAAAAATGACTCGTTTTTATTTTACCATTATCCATTGAATTACGTGTGCCAATTACTGCAGCATCATTAAAAGTGAACAGTTGAATATTTTGTAAATTCGTACTTACCTCGCCATTATTATTCACGTCAAACTGAACCACATTTCTCTCATCAAACAGTTCAGCATTACCCAACGAATCCATACAATGTAAAGAAAAAGGATACTTTAAAGGTAAGCGGTAATAATCTCTAAAACCCAAATACGTATAAAACCTTCCAGGGATGGTGGCTCGGTCAACTTCCGACTCCATTTGCATCAATTTATTTACTTGCTCTGAATTTAAAACCGAATCTTCATTAAATTGATAGCCCATGTTTAGCGAATCCAACATCCCCATCTGATCGGTGGCAACCTGCGTTAAATTTTGGGCAAATTCCTGAGTTTTATTTACAACGGCTCTTGTAAAGATGAATATTGAGGTAAATAAGGCTGCTAATCCTATAAAAAATCCAATAAGCCATTTTATGCCTCCCCCTTTTGATCCGCTTAACTTTACAATGGCTAAAATAAGCGCAACAAGTGTAAAAATACCACTGAATAGGATCAAAATAAATAAGATAATACCCTTCTCTATCATGCCGCAAAATTAATGAAAATAGCATTACTGGCCACTTTGGGCACCTGTTTCCGGTGGCAGATCCCAAAAAAGTAGCAAAACCAGCCTTTTTTTGCCCCAAATTTGCGGAGATAATCAAAAAAGTATTATATTTGTTGCCCGAATTAAAAAGTAGAAGAACATGTATTTGACATCGCAAGTAAAAAAAGACATTTTTAAGAAGTACGCAGGAAGCGACAAAAACACCGGAAGTGCTGAAGCTCAAATTGCTTTATTCACTCACCGTATCGATCATTTAACTAGTCATTTAAAAAATAACAAGAAAGATTTTGGTACACAACGTGCCTTATTAAACTTGGTAGGTAAGCGTCGTGCGTTATTAGATTATTTAAAGAAAAATGATCTAACACGTTACCGTGCTATCATTAAAACATTAGACATCCGTAAATAATTCCGATACATCGGAACGGTTGTTATTTATTGAAGGGGGGCAATTCGACACAATCGAATTGCCCTTTTTATTAGAATAATTAAACACAAATATAAACCCGACGAGCAAGGGGTTCGTCAAAAACAAAAACAATATGTCACAAATAGGAACAACACACAATTTCGATCTTGGCGATGGCCGAATCGTTACATTAGAAACAGGTAAGTTAGCTAAACAAGCTGATGGCGCCGTAGTAGTTAAATTGGGTAACACCATGATACTTGCAACCGTTGTAAGTAACAAAGAAGCAAAAGAAGGAGTTGATTTTTTACCCTTAACGGTAGATTATCAAGAAAAATATGCCGCAGCAGGACGTTTTCCTGGTGGATTTTTTAAACGTGAAGCAAAATTATCTGATTATGAGGTTTTGATCTCTCGTATTGTTGACCGCGCTTTGCGTCCGCAATTCCCTGAAGATTATCATGCCGATACACAATTGATGTTATCATTGATCTCTTCAGACAGAGAGAACATGCCTGATGCATTAGTTGGTTTAGCAGCTTCAGCAGCAATTGCTGTAAGTGATATTCCAATTAATGGATTGATCAGCGAAGTTCGTGTTGCTAAGATCGATGGCAATTTGGTTATCAATCCAACAAAATCACAAATGGCCAACAGTACTATTGATATGATCGTTGCGGGTAACGCTACCGACATTTGTATGGTTGAAGGTGAAATGAAGGAAGTTAGTGAAGATGAAATGCTGGAAGCAATTAAGTTTGCACACGAAGCTATTAAAATTCAAATTAAAGAATTGAACGTGTTTGCTGAAAAAGCAGGTTTAAAAACAAAACGTGAATATTGCCACGAGATCAATGATGCAGACCTAAAAGCAAAAGTTTTCAAAGAAACGTATGATGCTGTTTATGCTGCTGCAAAAAAATTAGATCCAAACAAAAATAACCGTAAGGCTAATTTTAAAGCTCCTTTAGAAGAATTTAAAAAACAATTCACTGCTGAAGAATTGGTTTTAAGAGAAGCGTTGATCAACAAATATTATCACGAAGTAGAATACGTTGCTGTTCGTCGTTTAGCTATTGATGAAAAAGTACGTTTAGATGGTCGTAAAACTACAGATATCCGTCCTATTTGGGCAGAGGTAGGTTATTTGCCTTCGCCGCACGGAAGTGCAGTATTTACACGTGGTGAAACACAATCATTAACCACAGTAACTTTAGGTACACCATTAGATAAATTAAAAATTGATGGTGCATTTAATCAAGGTGAAGAAACATTTATCTTACATTACAACTTCCCTGGCTTTAGCACAGGTGAAGCAAAACCTAACCGTGGTCCTGGTCGCCGCGAGGTTGGTCATGGTAACTTGGCCTTACGTGCTTTGAAAAAAGTTGTTCCTACCGATTCGGGTTATACCATTCGCGTTGTGAGTGATATTTTAGAAAGTAATGGTTCATCAAGTATGGCAACAGTTTGTGCCGGTACATTAGCATTAATGGATGCGGGTGTAAAGATCTCTAAACCGGTTGCAGGTATTGCAATGGGTTTAATTACTGATGAAAAAGGTAACTACGCTATTTTATCTGATATCTTAGGTGATGAAGATCACTTGGGTGATATGGACTTTAAAGTATGTGGTACACGCGATGGTATCACGGCTGTACAAATGGATTTGAAAGTAAATGGTTTACCATATGAAGTAATGGCGCAAGCTATGAAACAAGCTAAAGATGGCCGTTTACACATTATGAACGAGATGTTGAAAGCAATTGATGCGCCTCGTGAAGATTACAAACCACACGCTCCTCGTTTTGAGAAGATCGTAATTCCTGGTGAATTTATTGGTGCCGTAATCGGTCCAAGTGGTAAAGTAATTCAGGAAATGCAACGTACTACCGGTACAACCATTGTAATTACTGAAGAAGGAAAAACCGGTGTTGTTGAGATCTTTGGTGAGAATAAGGAAAGTGTTGATGCAGCAAAAGCGAAGATCAAAGGAATTGTTGCTGTGCCTGAAATTGGTGAGATATTTGACGCGAAAGTCAAATCGATCATGCCTTATGGTGCATTTGTTGAAATATTACCTGGTAAAGATGGTTTATTACACATCAGCGAATACGATTGGAACCGCAACGATACTTTAGAAGGATTATTAAAAGAAGGTGATATCGTTAAAGTAAAATACGTAGGTGATGATCCTAAAACTAAAAAGATCAAATTAAGCCGTAAGGTGTTGTTACCAAAACCTGAAGGTGCTGAAAAGAAAGAAGCATAATTAATTATCATAAATTAAAAGCCCCGCTCCTGATAGCTAATAGGATGCGGGGCTTTTTTATTTTACCAGATGGAGATACTCGTTGAGTGAGTGCAGCACAGCATTACAAACAAAATCATAAAATTTTGTTTTATCATTTTTTACTTGCACTGTTTCCAATGAACTATAGTATGCTA
This sequence comes from Bacteroidia bacterium, assembly GCA_044360115.1. Taxonomy (GTDB): domain Bacteria; phylum Bacteroidota; class Bacteroidia; order B-17B0; family Aurantibacillaceae; genus Aurantibacillus. The sequence continues at coordinate 15,026 of JBIKKW010000019.1, read as the reverse complement.
AACGATTTTGCCTTTCACTACTGATGTTTGTGATAGGATAACCATTTTGCATAAGCACCAAATTCATGATGAGGCGCGAGGTGCGGCCATTGCCATCAATAAATGGATGAATGGTTACTAAACGCTCGTGCATTTCGGCTGCTAACAGAACAGGATGCATGCTGGATTTATTTTGCTCATAAAACAAAAAATAATCTTCCATGAGTTTATCAAGCATAAACGGTTGCGGTGGTTTATGCAAACTACCCGATATCATCACATTTACACTGCGGTATTTACCGGCATTGTGTTTATCAATACCTCGTAACACCAAACCATGTAATTGTTTGAGTATATACTCGGTTAATGGTGTTTTGTTTTTTACAAGATCTAAAATAAACTCAACCGCTTCTGAATGATTGATCGCTTCTAAATGCTCCTGAACTGTTTTACCACTAATGGTTATCCCCTTCTCCACAACTAATGAGGTTTCCTGAAGTGTAAGCGTATTTCCTTCAATACGATTACTATCGTAGGTGTATTGAATTTTAAAATAATTTCGCAGGTTCTCTAATTGTGCTTTTGGAATTGGACGTAAAGCATCCAATTGCTTTTTAAGCTTATTTATTTTTGCGATGATCTTTTCTTCTTCATAATTGGGGCTACCATATTCCAATAAAGCTTCGGCAACTTTTAAAGCTTCCAAAGCATAATCCTCGCCTTCTAACTCCTTGTATATTTTTGCTGAAAGCCATTCAATTTGTAGCGACTTTACCGGAATTTTATAGGCTTTAGCCAAACTGATCATTTGCGGTTTTGTTGGCAACCTAACTCCGCTTTCTATTTTATTTATAAGCGAAGCATCAATGCCGGTAATTTTGGTTACCGCAACGCCGCTAAGCTTTTTTGCTAAGCGAGCTTCTTTTAAAATATGCGCTAATTTGTTCATACCCCAAAGGTATAAATCATTTTTGAAATTGACAAATTTTGTCTATTTATTCAATAAATATTTTTTATTGACAATTATTACCAATCGCTATCACTGCCTCCTCCACCTGAATCACCGCCGCCGCCGCCATCAAATGAAGTGTCAGACGAGGAATCTGACGAGGAATCAGAACTGCTCCAACCAGAACTACTACTGCTCCAATCGGTTCCCGAAGAATACGTTGAATCGTTACCGGTAGTATAACTTCGTTTAAATGTTACAAACGATAAAAACAAAGCCAACAATAAAAAACTACCAATACAAGGTATCAATGCAAATAATATGGCAAAAACAGTAAGTGTAATTTTAACGGCATTGGTCCGCTCCTTTTTTTGCTTCTTGCGATGTAAGAGATATAAAAACAACACTAATAAAACAGTATTAAAAACATAGGCCAAAATCCATGAAGTTGGATCAACTTCTTCTTGCACAACTTCAGATTTATATTCGTGTTTGCTATAGTACATCAATTGATCGATACCCGCATTTATACCACCGAAATAATCACTTTGTTTGAAGAAAGGACGCATATCGTTATCCTGTATTTGCTTTGTAAGCAGGTCGGGTAATACGCCTTCCATGCCATATCCGGTATGGATCCTGAATTTATGATCGTTAACAAAAATGCCTATTAAAACACCGTTGTTCTTCTTTCCTTGTCCGATATTCCATGAATGAAAAATGTTTTGACACAGATCAGACATTTCTTGTCCGTTTAAAGACGCAGCGGTATATACAAATAGCTGTGTTGATGTACTATCTTCAAATGTTCGCAGCTTCTCGTTCAAATTCTTTTCTTGCTCATCAGACAGAACCTGCGCATCGTCGGTAACATAATTGCGCGGTTGTGAAGGAAAATCTTGTGCAACAGTCGCAAAATGAAATAAAATAAATAAAATGAAAAATCGTTTCAGCATGCTTAAAAATAAGAAATAAACTAATTGGTTATTATTTGTAAATTTAGTTGATCAAAAAAATGAATGCACTTATACTTTTACGCGGTTTGCCCGGTGCCGGAAAAAGCACACTGGCAAGCTTATTGAGTGAGAACGGCAAGTATCCTGTTTTTTCGATCGATAGTTATTTTACAAATGATAAAGGCGAGTATAACTTTAAATTTGACGAGAATCACATGGCCTACAAAGCTTGTGAACAAAAAACCAAAGACGCTATGCTAACAAACACGCCAAAAATATTTGTAGATAATACATTTACATTGGATTGGGAAATTGAGCCTTATTTTAAATTGGCAGCAGCCAATAATTATCAAGTGCATGTAATTACAGTTGAAAATTATCATGGTTCAAATAACATACACAATGTAAGTACCGATCAATTGAGTAAAATGGCAGAGAAATATAAAGTTAAACTGATGTAACATGCAACAACCCGACCCTACCTTTTTAAGCGACCTGGTGCGCATACCAATGCCCTATGGCAAGTACAAAGATGTGTTATTATGCGACCTGCCTATTTCGTATTTAGAGTGGTTCAATAGAAATGGTTTTCCTAAAGGCAAATTAGGCATGTTACTCGAAACCATGTACGAAATAAAAATGAATGGTCTTGAGCATTTATTGGCTCCCTTAAAAGCATTAAAAAAACACTAAAGCATTCGTATAGCATCAGCGAAATAAAAAAAGAACTGAAAGAACTTTCAAAGGAAGAGTTGCTCGAAAAGTGCATGGCGCTAGCCAAGTACAAAAAAGACAATAAGGAGTATTTGAACTATTTAATATTTGAAGCAAACGATCCTGAATCATTCATTACGGCTGTAAAAAAAGAAGTAGATAAACACTTCATAGAGATCACACAAACCAATTTATACCTCGTTAAAAAAAGTTTGCGTAAAATTTTGCGTATCATTAACCGTTATGCCAAATACATGGGTGGCAAAGAAAAGGAAGCTGAATTGATCATTTACTTTTTAAGCAAAATGAAAAATTCAGGAATACCATATCACAAGAATGCCGTTTTAGTGAACTTATATAATACACAACTAAAAAAGTTGAACACTTGCATTGGCAAACTTCACGAAGATCTTCAATACGATCTGCAAAAGGAGATGGAAACACTCCTTTAAACCTCTTAAATCCATTAATATTCCGTATCTTTAAGGCAAATTACTACTGTGCAATTTAAAGATCTGAACATAACAAAACCTTTACAAAGAGCCTTGGATGATCTTGGGTTTAAAGAAGCTACTCCTATTCAGGAAAAAGCTTTTCCTGTGATCATGTCGGGTAAAGATACCATTGCCATTGCCCAAACCGGTACCGGTAAAACATTTGCTTATTTACTACCGTTGTTACGTCAGCTTACATTCTCTGAACAAAAACAACCTCGCATTTTAATTTGTGTTCCTACACGTGAGTTAGTAGTGCAAGTAGTTGAAGAGGCAAAAAAACTAGCGGCTTATATGAGTGTTAGGGTTGGCGGAATTTACGGTGGTGCAAACATCAATACACAAAAGCAATTGATCTTTGATGGCTTGGATGTGTTGGTTTCTACTCCCGGTCGATTGATCGATATGATACACACACGCACCTTGCAAGTAAATACCATTCAAAAATTGGTGATTGACGAGGTGGATGAAATGTTCAATTTAGGTTTCAGAGCACAAGTGTTGGCCATTATGGACCTTCTTCCAAAAAAACGCCAAAACCTACTGTTTTCGGCTACTTTAGATGAAGATGTAGAAAAACTGATCGCTGATTATTTTGTTCAACCACAATATGTAGAACTTGTAGCGCGCGGTACTCCTATTGAAAAGATTGTACAATTGGGATATGATGTTCCTAATTTTTATACTAAAATAAATTTATTTGAACACCTTTTACTGAAGGATGATCAACTAAAAAAGACCTTGGTATTTGTTAAGAATAAAAAACTGGCCGACCTATTATTCAAAGAATTGAATGAACGTTTTCCGGATGAGATAAGCATCATACATTCAAACAAAACACAGCCTCAACGTTTTGCTGCCATTAAAAATTTTGATGATGGCACACACAAAGTATTAATTGCAACTGATATTATTGCGCGTGGATTAGATATTCCGGAGGTTAGCCATGTAATTAATTTTGATACGCCTTCAGAGGCGGCAGATTACATTCATCGTATCGGAAGAACCGGACGTGCCAATAGTATTGGTAATGCCATATCATTTGTTACTCCAAAGGAAAAACCGTTTCAGGAAAAAATAGAGCAGCTTATGAATAAGGCCATTCCGATGACTGAATTACCGGAGGAAGTTGAAGTATCGGATATTTTGATAGCCGATGAAAAAACAGCAAAGCCTGATAAGAATTTAAAGAAGATCTCTAAAATGATCGTTCAAAATTCGGGCGGTGCCTTTCATGAGAAGAAAGCAAAGAACAAAAAGGTTAATTTAGGCGGGAAACGTCGCCAGGAAAGACAAAAGCGAAAAGAAGAAAAATTCAGAAGGAACAGAGGTATTTAACAAGTTTAATTAAAACCATCCGTTTAATAAGTTCTCCATTTTACAATATATTTTTACGGGTGTTCTAATTAAATTAGTTGTACAAATTCATATCATGTCAATTGTAGTAGAAAATATCACCAAACTTTACAAAGAGCAAAAAGCCCTCAATAATGTTTCGTTTAATGTAAATGAAAACGAGATCGTTGGTTTTTTAGGTCCGAATGGCGCCGGTAAAAGTACCATGATGAAGATCATTACTTGCTACATCCCTCCTACTTCTGGTAGTGTAAAGGTTTGTGGATTTGACATTAACGAACAAAGTTTAGAGGTTAGAAAGAACATTGGCTATTTACCGGAACATAATCCACTATACTTGGATATGTATGTGAAAGAATTTTTAGCTTTTGTGGGTGGTTTGTATAAGGTTAAAAACATCGATCAACGTGTGAAAGAAATGATCGACATGACGGGATTACAGATCGAACAGAATAAAAAAATTGGCGCCTTAAGTAAAGGATACCGCCAGCGTGTTGGATTAGCACAAGCCATGATACATAACCCAAAAGTATTGATCATGGATGAGCCTACAACCGGTTTAGATCCAAATCAACTTGAAGAGATACGCGGTTTAATAAAAAAATTAGGAAAAGAAAAAACGGTAATGTTGAGTACGCATATCATGCAAGAAGTTGAAGCCGTGTGCGACCGCGTGATCATCATTAACCATGGCGAAATAGTTGCTAACGATAAAACTCAAGTATTAAAACAACATAAGATCAACCAGATCATTCATGTTGAATTTGATGCAACCATTGATACAAAACTTTTACAATCTATCTCGGGAGTTGAATCTGTAAAACACTTACAGGGCAATACCTATCAAATAATTGCTTCCGATGAAAAAGATATTCGTAAAGACATTTTTAACATTGCTGTTCAACAAAATATTGGAGTATTAACGCTAAATAAAGAAGAGCAAAAAATGGAAGATGTATTTAAAGAATTAACGAAGAAATAGTTTTATAAGATTAAAGATCATATACTGATCAAGAAATCATCCCTTTAATTTATTTACAATGTTGGTAGTGGAAAATCCTTGAAGAAAGGGAATAGTAACCACTTTACCGCCACGTGCAGTAACAATATCATAACCAACAATAGCCTCCGGTTTGTAATCATCGCCTTTCACCAATACATCCGGTTGAACCAAGTTGATCAATTCATACGGCGTATCTTCATTAAAAAGAATAATGGCATCCACACAACCTAATCCTGCAAGCACTTTTGCTCTTGCATCCTGGTTGTTTATTGGTCGCTCCGGACCTTTATTCAAACGTTTAACCGATTCATCAGTATTTAATCCTAATACCAATATATCACCCAGATCGCGCGCTTGTGTTAAATAATCAACATGACCTGCATGCAAAATGTCAAAGCAACCATTGGTAAATACAATACGTTTTCCGGTAAAACGTTTCGCATTCACAAAACGCGAGATCTCTTGTTGTGAAATGATCTTACTGCTTAATAGATTATGAAACGCCATTTTTACTGCGATTGATGATTGGTAATACGATCAATGAAATAACTCCAAGTACAACTATTAAAATAAACTGGCTGGTCCATGATAACCATGGCAATGCAAATGCCGAAACCTCATCAATGTGATAGGTATTCATTAAGATACCGCTTAATATCAAAGGGTAAGCACCCAATCCACCCGGTGAGAACATCACACCAAAGGTTCCGAACAATAATAATGTTAAAGCTTCTGACTGACCCAAATTTGCCGTGCCGGGCAAAGCAAAGAAGCATAAGTAAAGCGAATAAAAATAACAAGCCCAAATCAATAAACTGGTTACAATGAACATCATTGGTTTATCCATTTTGCGTATTGATCCCAAACCTTCACCTAAACCTTTTACAATGCCTCCAAATTTTCCCTTTAGCATGCCGGCTATCTTTTTTCTGAACATGAAAAAACCACCTACAAATGCAATAAGCAACACACCAATAACGATCATCTTTACCGGACTATCGTAAATATTCGCTAACTGATTTTTTACTTTACTAAATACCAATTCATTTGCCAAACCAATTAAGTTTGAGAATTCAAGTAATAGGGTAAGTAAAAAGATGAGAAGGAACAAAACAAAATCAATGATACGCTCTGTAATAACTGTACCAAAAGCCACTTCAAACGGCACCTTATCGTATTTAGTTGCTAAAGTACAACGGGTGATCTCGCCCATACGAGGGATGCCGTAATTTGCAAAGTATCCTACAAGCACATGAGCTGTTGAATTCACAAACGTTACTTTATGGCCAAGAGGATTTAATAAATAGTTCCAGCGATAAGCGCGAAGCATATGGCTAAAAATAGACACAACCATGGAGAGGATCACCCAAAAATAATTAGCGTTGGCGAACGCATTAATGATATTATCTTTTTGGGGAGCAACTTGCTTAAGTGATAACCAAACCAGTAAAATTCCAATACTGAATAAAATAACAAATTGGATAATGGATTTGGTTGATTTATTCACTTACAGCTTATTTAAGTTTATTAGTTGCAGTATCAGGAAAAACAACCCATGGCTTAAAAGTTTTTGCCTTTTCAAAATCCATGTTGGCATAAGAAAGCACTAAAACAACATCACCCAACTTAACCTTTAAAGCAGCTGGTCCGTTTAAACAAATAACACCACTACCACGCTGACCTTTTAAAACATAAGTTGTAAAACGCTCACCGTTATTTTTATTTAAAATATGCACCTGCTCATTCTCAATTAAATTAGCAGCATCCATCAGATCTTCATCAATGGTAATGCTCCCAATATAATCTAACTCGGCCTGTGTAACAGTAACACCGTGTAGTTTCGATTTTAGTACTTGAATTTCCATATCGGGCGCAAAGGTAAGGTAATTTTTGAAATATATTTAATTTTTAGGGGCTTTATAAAGGGGCACGGTACTGCATGGTTCGCCATACATAATGCTTTTTACATTGGGTTTTAAAAGTGAAGTTAGCATCACATAGGCATTAACCGGAATTGCCTTTTCGCCACAACCTTTTATAACAACGCGGGCATCTTTGAACTGTTCAACCTTTAATGAACCCAACTTTTCCTGAAACAGTTCATTCTCTAATAATTGTAGATCTCCAAAAACAATTTTTTTGGCATAAGGCTGTAATGCCAATGTTAAAAGCATATAAGCCCAGGTAGGAACTATAGCATCTGCTGTGCAAGTTAAGGCCACTAATTTATCTTTGTAAACCGACCAATCATTTGTTTTAATATAGTCTCTGAAATCTTTTTCCTTTAAGATCAATTCCTGAAACAATAATGGCTTAATATCAAATAAAACGCGCTCTCCGGGCACATAAAATTCCTCCAGATCAATGGAGATCAACCCGCTTTCAGCAACCTTATTTACTATTTCATCCATATTAATTAGTCTTTAGTTATTAGTCGCTAGAATTTAGTCCGCAATTACTAGAGACTAGTTTCTATTGACTATACTCTTTTCTACATAAACCCTAACTCCAACTGTGCCACTTCACTCATCATTTCTTTTTCCCAGGTTGGTTCAAAAGTTAATTTCAATTCAACTGATTTAATGCCTTGCAATAACTTACACTTATTTTCAACTTCGGCCGGTAAACTTTCTGCTGCGGGGCAATTGGGTGAAGTAAGCGTCATTACTATCTTCAAATTACTATCATCATCTAAATGCAATTCGTATATCAAGCCTAATTCCCACACATCAACAGGGATCTCCGGATCAAAACATGTCTTGATCTCATCGATCACACGTTGCATTAATTCAGTATTTTTAGTTACAATAATCGCAGCCATTTTTTTTAATCAGTCATTAGTTGTTAGACAATAGTCTCTAGTCAGTATCAACTGTAAATTAAACTTTCTTTTTTGTATTCTTAACTAGGTAATTACTCAATCCATTAATTAGTTTTCCAATCTCATCAATCAATATAAAAAGTTCCGTTTTTTCTTTCTCATTTATATACTTTAAATCAAATGCAATAAACAAATGCGACTTCACTTCAGACAAAGAACCTCGAGCAATGTTTAAAAACCTGACAAACTCTTTATCACCTCTTCTGTCATATCCTTCTGCAATATTTGCCATCACCGAAACTGATGCACGTCTTATTTGATCAACCAACCCATAATCTTTTTTAAAAGCATCCTTGTAGGTAAGTTTGTAAACTGCTCCGCAAAGTAATCTAGCCTTTTGCCAACCAATTATTTCTTCAAAACTTTTAAACCCACTCATACCTACTAACTTCTATACTCTAACGACTATTGACTTAATTGAATTGCATCTAACTTCATTCTATTGATCATACTTACCAAACCATTTGCACGTGTTGGCGACAAATGCTCTGTTAAGCCTATCTTATTGATAAATTCCAATTTGGCATCAATAATGTCCTTAGGTTTTTGTCCATTAAACACTCTTATGATTAATGCGACCATACCTTTGGTTATTATTGCATCACTATCAGCCTTAAAGTATACCCTATCATCTTTTATTTCAGATGAAAGCCATACTCTGCTCTGACAACCCTTTATGATATTTTCATCAGTTCTGTCTTTTTCCTCAATAATAGGTAATGATTTCCCAAGATCGATCAAGTGCTCGTACTTCCCTTCCCAATCATCACCAAACAATTCAAATTCGGAAATTATTTCTTCTTCTATTTCTTTAATGCTCATTTCAATTAGTTCAACATGGTAATTACCTTCTTTAATTTCTCAATAAAATGATCGATCTCTTCTTTTGTATTATAAACTGCAAAGGAAGCACGAATGGTTCCGGGTATATTGAAGAAACTCATTAATGGCTGCGTGCAATGGTGACCGGTTCTTACAGCAATGCCATATTTATCTAATAAAGTTCCAACATCAAATGGATGCTGACCTTTCACATTAAATGAAATTACTGCAGCTTTATTCAAATGATTCGCATAGATCTCAACTTCCTTGATCTCATTTAATTTTGATTGAGCATAAGTCAATAACTCATGCTCGTATGAAGCTAATTTATCTATGCCAATTTCATTAATGTAATTTATGGCTGCTGCCAAACCTAATACACCTTCAACATTTGGCGTACCGGGTTCAAATCGCAACGGACCATCAACATACTCCGTTTTTTGAAACGTAACTGTTTTAATTGTGCCACCACCTGAACGTGATAATTTTAATTTATTCAGTGCATCGCTTTTACCATATAACACACCTGTGCCGGTTGGTGCATATAATTTATGACCACTAAATACAAAAAAATCGGCATCCAATTCTTTCACATCAATTTTAATATGTGGAACAGATTGTGCGCCATCTATTAAAATAATAGTATTTGGATTAATATCTCGGATCTGTTTTACAATATCTTTAATAGGATTGATGACCCCTAAAGTATTTGAAACATGGGTAAGGGCAACCACGGCAGTTTTAGATGTTACCAAGGCTTTTAACTTATCAAGTTGCAATGAGCCATCGGTATTGATCGGTAAAACATTGAGTTTTCCATTATTTTTTTCACACCACAATTGCCATGGTAAAATATTACTGTGATGTTCTAATTGCGAAACAATTATTTCAGATCCTTGTGGAATGGTTAATCCCGAGGCAACAATATTTATTGAATCGGTAGTTCCTGCAGTAAAAACAATTTCACCTTCAGTTGCATTAATAAAACCGGCAACTGTTCTTCTTGCTTTCTCAAATAATTCAGTGGCTTCTCTGCTCAAGGTGTGAACACCTCGGTGAATGTTTGAGTTATGTTCTGAATAATAACTTACGATCGAATTGATAACTGCTAAAGGTTTTTGCGTAGTAGCGCCATTATCAAAATAAACCAGCTTATTTTTATTCACTTCCCTTTTTAAGATTGGGAAATCAGCTCGTATTTTAGTTATATCCAACACTTAGTACAGTCGGTTTAATTCAGTTTCAACGTATTCTTTTAAGCTTTCGATCTCAATTTTATCGATCACTTCTAGTGCGAAAGCATTCAACAATAATTTACGTGCGCTCTCTTCGCCAATACCACGTGCTTTTAAATAAAACAAAGCACTCTCATCTATTTTACCGGTGCTGGTTCCGTGCGAACACTTCACATCATTGGCATAGATCTCTAATTGAGGCTTGGTATTAATAGTGGCATCATCACTCAATAAAATATTTTTACTGCTTTGGTAAGCATTTGTTTTTTGAGCATCTTTTCGCACATAGATCTTTCCATTGAACACACCGGTGCTTTTTCCATTGATCACACCTTTATAGAGTTCATTACTTTCGCAATTAGGAACCTGATGATCCATTAATGTGTGATTATCTACTAACTGATTGTAGTTAGTTAAAAACAAACCATTCAAATGAGCCTGACAATTTTCTTGTGCTAAAACCACATTGTGATTGTTACGCACTAATTGTCCGCTTAATGTTATAGTTGTATTATCATAAGTGGCATAGCGATCTACTTTTACCTGATTGGTGTGCACAACGTATGAGCGCTCACCTTCCTGCTGAATGGTATATGCAGTATACTTTGCATTTTCATCAACTAATTTTTCACTTAAAAAATTATGAAAAACCTTATGTGCTCCAACATTCACAAAACGCTCGGCAATAGTTACCTCAGCATTGGCCTGAACATGAATAAAACTTCTTGAATTAACCAAAGCCTCGGTTTCAGATGAATTGATGTAAATGATCTGAATTGGCATTGGAATGATGTTACCTTTTTCTATCTGAAGGTAAATTCCATTATCACTGAAAGCATTACTCAAAGAAACAAATGCATCAGATGATGAGTTTGTTAAACTGGCAATTGGGCTATTCTTTGAATTAGAAAAATCATTCAAACATTTAATGGTTATTCCTTTTACAATGATCTTGTCGCTCAATGATTCATTATAATTTCCGTTCACTACGACTAAATTAATGGCTTCCTCTAATTTATAAGGATTAACCTCCTTGTTAGTTAAGGTACTAAACTCCTGTAATATCTCTTTGAATTCGCGTTTAAGAATCGCATCAACATTACAATATTTATAATCTTCGTGTTTATTTGTAGGAATGCCATTCGACTCCAAATACTGGATGGCATGAGTTAACTCGGTATCATTAATAAAATTAACCTTATTAGCTTTAGCGCTAATGGCATCTATTAATTTTTGTGCAGTTAAAGATTTTTCGGCGATCATGATTTTTCTTTAGCTACTGATTATAAACTCTCAAATTCCTTTTTAACCTCATCATAGCCTTTAGCTTCTAATTCAAGCGCAAGTTCTTTGGTTCCGCTTTTCACAATTCGGCCATTATATAAAATGTGTACGAAATCAGGAACGATATAATCCAACAAACGTTGGTAATGTGTAATAACCACAAACGCATTATCCTTTGATTTCAATTTATTTACGCCATTGGCAACAATACGCAAGGCATCAATATCCAAACCACTATCTGTTTCATCTAAAATGGCAAACTTTGGTTCTAACATCGCCATTTGAAATATCTCATTACGTTTTTTCTCTCCACCGCTAAATCCTTCATTCACGCTTCGATTCGTTAATTTAGCATCCAACTCCACTAACTTTTGTTTTTCCTTTACCAAGGCTAAAAAATCTTTCGCTTCAATAGGATCTTTACCATGATAAGCTCTGATCTCGTTCAATGCTGTTTTTAAGAAATTGATGTTACTCACACCCGGAATTTCGATCGGATACTGAAACGCTAAAAATAATCCTTCTCGAGCGCGATCTTCCGGCGAAAGATCTAATAAATTCTTTCCATTGAAAATAACTTCACCTTCGGTAACTTCATAATCTTCACGTCCCGCTAAAACGCTTGATAATGTTGATTTTCCGGAACCATTAGGTCCCATGATGGCATGAACTTCTCCAGCTTTAATTTCAAGGTTAATGCCTTTTAATATTTCTTTGCCGTTAATTGAGGCGTGCAAATTTTTAATAGTGATCATCTTAATTTCAAATTGTGCAAATTGCAAATTGACAAATTGCTTGTTACTTTTTTTATTTTTTCGACTTTAAATAATTTATGAATCCTGAAAGTTGTTTGCTAACAGAAAGACACTTTTCGTTTATCACTTCAAAATCTTCATTACTTAAGTAATTCAAAGATTTTGCTATTTTTAATTGTGTTCTTAATTCACCACATGAACCTTTTGAAATAGTAAGAAAATAAATAAATTGATTCTTACTATCTCTTTCAAATCCTTCTGAAATATTCGAAGGAATTGAAATTGCAGATCTCCTGATCTGATCTTTTAAACCATAATCTTTAGCAAATAATGTATTATTTGTAAGTTCATAAATATTTGCACATAATTCCATACTCAATTTCCAAACCTCTAATTCTTCAAACTTTTCAAACGTAGCCATATTTGTAATCTGCTCAATCTGCAATCTGTAATTCCTAACCTACCGACCCCTCTAAACTAATTGCTAGTAATTTTTGAGCCTCTACAGCAAATTCCATTGGGAGTTTATTCAACACCTCTTTGCAATAACCATTTACAATTAAGGCTACCGCTTTTTCTGTATCAATACCACGTTGCTTACAATAAAATAATTGATCTTCACCAATTTTACTTGTGGTTGCCTCGTGTTCAACAATACCACTTTTATCTTTTATCTCAATGTAAGGAAACGTGTGTGCGCCACATTTATCGCCCATTAACAAACTATCACATTGCGAAAAGTTACGCGCGTTCTTTGCGCCCTTACGTATTTGAACAAGACCACGATAACTGTTATTACTGAAGCCGGCAGAAATACCTTTTGAAATGATGGTACTTCTTGTATTCTTTCCGATATGGATCATTTTTGTTCCGGTATCTGCTTCTTGTTTATTATTAGTTACAGCAACCGAATAAAATTCACCAACCGAATTATCGCCTTTCAAAATAACAGATGGATATTTCCATGTAATGGCCGATCCTGTTTCTACTTGTGTCCAACTGATCTTCGCATTATCTTCTAAACAAATTCCACGTTTGGTAACAAAATTGTAAATACCACCTTTACCATCTTTATCACCGGGATACCAGTTTTGCACGGTGCTGTATTTTACTTCAGCATCTTTATGTGCAATGATCTCAACAACCGCTGCATGCAATTGGTTCTCATCACGCTGTGGAGCAGTGCATCCTTCCAAGTAACTCACATAACTGCCTTCATCAGCAACGATCAATGTTCTCTCAAACTGACCGGTACCACTGGAGTTGATGCGGAAATAGGTAGATAGTTCCATTGGGCAACGCACGCCTTTAGGAATGTAACAAAAGGAGCCATCACTAAAAACCGCTGTGTTCAATGCAGCGTAATAATTATCGGTAAAAGGCACAACCATGCCCATATATTTCTTAATAAGATCAGGATGCTCTTGAACGGCTTCACTAAATGAACAAAAGATAACGCCTTTTTCTGCCAAGGTTTCTCTGAATGTTGTTTTTACAGATACGCTGTCAAAAACCGCATCCACTGCAATGTTAGATTGAACGCCCGACAAACGTTTTTGTTCTTCTAATGAGATGCCAAGTTTTTCGAACGTTTTTAATAATTCAGGATCTACCTCATCTAAACTTTTGATCTCCGGTTTTTTCTTTGGAGCAGAGTAATAGCTGATATCCTGAAAATCAATTTTAGGATATGGTAAATGCGCCCAGTTATTAGGCTCCGACATATGTTGCCAATAGCGATATGCCTTTAAACGTATCTCCAATAACCATTCGGGCTCGTTCTTCTTTTTTGAAAGTGCACGAATAACATCTTCATTCAACCCTTTTGCAAAGGTCTCCGTGTCAATGTCGGTTGTAAAGCCCCACTTATATTCGTTTTGAATATGTTCTTCTAAAAGTTCGTTCGACATGTTAATTAAACTGAGAATGATTCGCCACAACCACAGGTGCGCGACGCATTTGGATTATTAAAAACAAAACCTTTTCCGTTCAAACCACCTGTATATTGAAGTTCTGTTCCAACCAAATACAAAAAGCTTTTACGATCAACCACAATTTTAATGCCTTTATCTTCAAACATCTGATCGCCATCTTTTACAACGTTATCAAATTCTAATTTGTAAGATAGGCCACTGCATCCGCCTCCTTCAACACCAACGCGAATGAACGAATCGGCAGGACGATTCTCCTCTTTCATTAAATTAATGGCATGTTGTTTTGCCTCGTCTGAAACTGTAATCATGTTATATTTATTTGATTATCAATTAATTAATTCCTTATGTTTATTTAGATTAATTCTAAATTCATCACAAAAATACCACAAATACGGTATATATGCAAGAAAATAACAAAAGTTAAAGTATTATTGTTTTAATGGGAAAACAAAAAATAACTGAGATCAAAGAATCTTATAAAGTGAAACGTAAAGAACGTGATTCTTTTGGAAAACTAATTGATGTAGAAAAAACATTTGTAAGGTTTAAGGAAGTGCCCGTAGTTGAGGGCTGGTCGAGATTCGGACACTATTTAATTGATGTGATCTGTTATTATGTTTTTGCCTTTACAGTTGCTATTCCGATCGTATTTATACTCATGGCA
>JBIKKW010000112.1:0-8953 GCA_044360115.1 Bacteroidia bacterium | reverse complement strand
ACAAAAAAAATCGAAAGTCCGACCGAGAATAAAATGAATATGTAATTTTTCCTTGTCATTAAAGTCGGTCTGTCGGTACATAACCTATAACGTTTGGCAGCTACCCGAAGGGCGGGACTTTTACCACAAAACTTAATTTGAAAAACTAATGTTTGATTAACTACAAAACTGTCTTTGGAACACGAAACCCCGCCTTTTGGGTAGGTGCTGTTATGTGTGGTTTTTCTACTCATCGTTTCTGTAAAGTTACTCCTTCCCAACTGTCAGGGTCGCCAACTGTTATATAAATTTCATATGGTGGATTGTCTTTATTGATGCTAAAACCGTTGCTATTATAAAAACCAGAGCTATCTATTTGTCCAGTCTGAATACTAGTGCTTATGTCAAAGTCCATTGGAATTACCCAAGTGCCTTGATTTTTTTCAATTTTCCATTTACCTGTCGCATTAACAATGTCGTAACTGGTCAAGTCCATAGCCATTCCGTGGTCAGGGAAATACTGAAGTGTAAATGTGCTGTCAGCGTTAAATCGAATGATTGTCTTTTTAGATAAGCTGTCAGGGAAGTTGAGTTGTTTTTTGCTTAAGTCTGCTAATTTGTATTCGCCAACAATGTCGCTGAATTTAGGTTCAGTTGTTGCGAAGTCTGCATAACGTGATTTAATTCTTTCGCCAGTTACAATTGTGTAAATTCCTGTCGCAAGTGCAGGAATTAGTTGAATGCCAAATGAAAAAACAAGTCCGTAAATAAAAACTTTGGGTCTTATTCGATTAATAAATTTGTTTGAACTGTTACGAGTTATTAGTTGAAAAATCCATCCACTCGTGTAAAAGACGTTTGCCAAAAGTAGGAAAAGCCCTGTCCATATTAAAAAGAAAATTGGTGGCGAAAAGAATGACCAAAGGTCTTTAACAATGAAAGACAAAATTGTCAATGCGAAAATGCCGAAAACTATAAGCAGTAAATTATAAAGTATTCGTCTGAACTCCCACCAAAGAATTATTTTAATCCAAGGTCGGCTGTCGTCAGTGTTTAATATGAATAGTCGTTTTAGCATTGTTGTCTTTTAAAATCACACATAACTAGCCTATAGTCGCCAATTTTTGGCGCTTATCTTGCATAATTTGCGAGATTTGCGAATCTTTGTGGCGTTTGGCTTTCGTTTTTAATGTTAAATTTCTTTTGTTAAAATAATAATACATCACTCTAGTCTTGAAATCTTCCTTGATTTAACATTTTAAAAATATAAAAAAATTGTTGATTTACAAACTGTCAAACGGACTAACCACTTTTTGAATTCCTTTTGTGCTTACATGCGTATAAATCTCCGTTGTAGTGCTTCTGCTGTGGCCCAAAATCTCCTGAATGTATCGCAAATCAGTGCCAGCCTCAAGTAAATGCGTGGCATAACTATGCCTTAGCCAATGCAAAGTAACCGGCTTCTTAATTCGCGCCTTTGCCACAGCCTGCTTTAAAACATTCTGCAAACTTCTCGCATCATAAGCGTCACCTGGTTTTTGTCCCTCAAACAAATATACTTGTGGCTTACCTGCGGTATAATAGTCTCTTAAAAGAGCAATTATTTTTTCGCTTAATGGTGCAATACGGTCTTTCCTTCCTTTCGATTGTTTAACAAGAATAATACCGCGTTTGCTATCTATATGCTCGGGTTTTAACCGCAACAATTCGCCACACCGCAATCCGCAACTGTATATTAAACTCAGCATAGCCTTATGTTTTATATTTGTATGCGCGTTCAAAATACGTTTTACTTCTTCTTTGCTTAAAACGTTTGGCAATAATTTCTCTCGCTTGGGGCGGTATATCAACTCCACCGTAACACGCTTGTTCTCTATAATGTAAAAAAACAATTTTATGGCATTTATTATTTGATTTTGAAACGATGCCGATAAGTTGTTCTTTAATATATACGCGTTATTAAAATCCACAATGTCATCATTACTGATCTCCTCAATAGGTTTGTCTTTAAAATACCGCAAAAAAATGCTGAGCGAATCGCAATACGTTTGTATCGTGCTCTCGCTGTAGCGCCTGGCTTTCATCCAACGTTTTAATTGATCGGCCTTTTCTGCAATGCCGGTAGTGTTTGCGCCTAAGCTTTTTAAATGCTCTTTTTTCGGGACCGGCACTTCCGATCTTTCATTAATATAACTCACATCCACCTCATGCAACGCAAAATAATTTTTAATGTACGCAGGATAGTTTACCGCATACGCCACATGCCATGCTCTATTACTATAACTGAACGTGGCGCCATTCAAATTTTTTATAAGATCAATTAATGGCCTGTCATACTTAAATTTTAAAAACAAACGCACTTCATTTTTGTAAAGCGCGTGTTCCATCTCTATTTGTTTTCTCATGCCGGCAAAACTAATCTCACAAAATAAAAAGTGTAGCTACAAATTATAGCTTTCATAAAAATTAGGGTGAGAAGATGATCGCTCCGTAAAAAATGGAAGCCTTTATGAAACACCAATAACCGTTTAGCGCGATAATGATCAGAAAATTAAAAAATAAAAACTAAAAAGTAGGGAAGATGAAGCCTCAACAAAAAACATCATAACTACATGATAATCAATATATAAACACAGGAATAAAACGATCTCTAAAAGGCTTATTAGATTGTAAACGTTTGTTGTCGACTTTAATCGTTTAATATACGGATGTCTTTTTTTTGTGGATATACCTTTGTCTCGTCAAACTATTTGAATGGCCGTTCGAAAATAAAATGACACTTAAAATTTAAAACGTATAATAAAATAAAAAACAAAACAACATGAGCACAACCGTAAAAAACCGCGTACAATTAGTAGGAAACTTAGGTAACACACCTGAATTAAAATCGTTTGAAAATAATAAATTGGCACGTTTCGCGGTAGCCACTTCCGAGTATAAGAAAAATAAAAATGGTGAGTTTGTTACCGAAACACACTGGCACAATGTAATAGCATGGGGGAAGTTGGCTGAAGTAGCAGAAAAATTATTTCAAAAAGGCAGCCAGGTGTTGGTAGATGGAAAATTGATCAGCAAAAGCTTTGTTGACAAAGAAGGAAACAAACGCTACGTTACCGAAATTCAAGCAAACGAATTGGTATTAATGAATAAAAAACAAGCGTAAATGTTTATTGATCATGAGCGCTTTATTATGCCCGTAAGCTTTTTAAATGCGCTTGTGATCTGTTACAAAAGGGAAAACAAATTAATTCAAACACCGGCGCCATTAACCCCGTAAGGTTATTTATAAAGAAAGTGCAAACCCCGTAAGGTTTAATTTTCTTGGTGCATAAAAACAAACAACACATGAAAAATCAAACCAATAAAGTACAGATCATAGGTAACCTGGGCAACACCCCCGAATTAAAGATCATTAATAACACCAAACTCACCGAACTTTCCGTTGCGGTAAATGAAGTAAAGCGTTATAAGAACGGACAAACCTCTA
Organism: Bacteroidia bacterium; assembly: GCA_044360115.1. Taxonomy (GTDB): domain Bacteria; phylum Bacteroidota; class Bacteroidia; order B-17B0; family Aurantibacillaceae; genus Aurantibacillus. Next base: position 5,487 of record JBIKKW010000112.1, on the reverse strand, counting down.
CCAAAACGCAATGGCATAAAGTTATTGTTTGGGGAAAGCTCGCCGAGCAGGTTCAACAACTAACCAAAAAAGGCACCAAGGTATTAATTGAAGGAAAACTGGATACCCGCTCCTTCATTGATAAACTCGGCAAAAAGCGAAACACCATTCGCATCGTTGCCCACGAAGTAGTTGTGAACTACACACAAGCCGCATAGGTTTTTTGCCACTAAGACACAAAGGCACAAAGAAATGATTATTCAAAAGGTAGAACGATGGAACAAGCATTTTAAACAATGATGTCAGATAATGAGCATATCGAATTTATAGCTTCTCAGATCGTAGATTCGGCAATTAAAATCCATAAATATTTAGGTCCCGGCTTGTTGGAAAAAGTTTATGAGACGTGTTTAGAACACGAACTTAAAAAAAGAGGACTTACTGTTCAGCGTCAATTGATCATACCAATCGAATACGACAGCTTGTGTTTAGAAGAAGGTTTTAGATTAGACCTCTTGGTTGAGAACAAAGTAATTGTAGAATTAAAAGCAATTGAAAATCACAACAAGCTATGGGAAGCACAACTGATCAGTTATATGAAACTATTGCACATGCCATTAGGATTCTTAATAAATTTTAATACACCACTTGTAAAAAATGGCATTAAACGCTTTAAGAATTAAATGAAGTATTCTATATAATGGCACCTTACATCTTAGTGTCTTATTCTTTCAAAACACTTAGCATTACTTCGTGCCTTAGTGCTTTATGGCCAATTAAAATATCCCTTTGTGTCTTAGTGCCTTCGTGGCTAAAATAACCTCCGTGCCTCCGTGTTTAAAACTACGCCCTGCTATATTTACAACCCCAGTTGATCAATTCCTTATCCAAAATACATTACTAACTAACATCACTATCAAATATCTTCTCCGTGTCTCCGTGTTTAAATAACCCACCCCGCCTAAAAAATTAAATTAATATTACCTAACTTTACCCTATGTCATCTCTTTCCGAAGCTGCATTGTTAGCCAGTAAATTTATCAACCAAACAAACCGGCATGTTTTTTTAACCGGTAAGGCAGGTACCGGAAAAACAACATTCTTAAAATACATCATTCAACATACACACAAAAAAGCAGCCATTGTTGCACCAACAGGTATTGCCGCTATCAATGCCGGTGGCACCACCATCCACTCCATGTTTCAGTTGCCTTTTGGAAGTTTTGTTCCGGTGCAATCATACCAACAAAAAGGCGGAAGCCTCATTCAGCTTAACGACCGACAATCGCTTTTTAAAAATCATCAAATGAATAAAACAAAACGCGCTATTATTCGCGAATTGGAATTATTGATCATTGATGAGGTAAGTATGTTGCGCGCCGATCTGTTGGATGCCATAGATGCCATGATGCGCAGTGTACGTGGAAGAAATTATTTATCTTTTGGCGGTGTGCAGGTTTTGTTTATTGGCGATATGTATCAACTGCCGCCGGTGGTGAAAGATGAGGAATGGAATGTGTTGAGTGAATTTTACAACAGCATTTATTTTTTTGATGCGCAGGTATTGCAAAAAGAACCGCCAATATACATCGAATTGGATAAGATCTATCGTCAGAACGATCAGCAATTTATTTCGGTACTTAATAATTTGCGCGATAATAAGGTCACCAAGCAAGATGTAGAATTATTGAATCGCTATTATCAACCCCAATTCAAGCAACAGGTAAATGATAATTATATTACACTTACCACGCATAACCACAAAGCCAACAAGATCAATAAAGATTTTTTGGCGGAGCTCAGTGGTGCGTCTTATCAATATCACGCGGAGATAAAAGACGATTATCCAGATAATTTATTTCCGCTTGAACAAACGCTCGAATTAAAAAAGGGCGCACAGGTCATGTTCATTAAGAATGATATTAGCGGCAATCAAAATTATTTTAATGGTAAGTTGGCAAAGGTGATCGATCTTTCTTCCAAAGAAATTCATGTGGAGTTTGAAGATGGCCAAAAACTGAAACTCGAAAAATACAAGTGGGAAAATAAGCGATACGTTGTAAATGATCTTACGAACGAAATTGAGGAAGAGGTTATTGGTGAGTTTGTGCATTATCCAATAAAATTAGCCTGGGCCATAACGGTTCATAAAAGTCAGGGTTTAACCTTTGATAAAGCAATTATTGATGTGGCAGATGCCTTTGCACCCGGACAAGTGTATGTGGCGCTTTCACGCCTTAGAAGTTTAGATGGATTGATCTTGACATCACCTATAAATTTCAATAGTATCAGTAGTGATAAACATGTGACCGATTTTTCAAGCACAAAGAACGAGGGATCTGAACTGGAAGTGCAACTCAACAACGATACCATTAAGTTTTTGCGCTATTACCTTAATTTTTGTTACGATTTTACCTGGCTCAACAATTCGCTTAACAAGCATTATAAAGAACATTTTGAGGAACATAAAAGTAAACTTCGCGTAAAGTTCAGCGAATGGATACAGGAGCTGGTTGCAAAGGTTGGCGAACTAAAAACGCATGCCGATAAATTTACCATTCAACTTAACGGCATAATAGATAAGGCGGAGGCAGACTGGAAACAAAATCTACTTAAAAGAGTTAAAGACGCGCAAGGCTATTTTACGCCTTTTTTAAAGAATGCCTCCAACTCCATTTTGGCGCATATAGAGATATTGAAGGATGAAAAAAAAGTAAAGCAATATTCGGCCGAGCTGGTAAAATTGGAAGTGCTGTTTTATGAGCAGGTAAAAAAGATCGATAAGACGGTAGGCTTGTGCGAGGCGATCATAAAAGGGGAAGAATATACCAAGGAAAAATACAGCAAACTCATACACGATCAATCGCGCGAAACAAAGATCTTAGAAAGTGCCAAATCAAAAGCGCGAGATAAAAAGGCAAAAACCATTGCAACCGAAAAAGTGGATACCAAGCAACTCACTTACGATCTATATAAATTAGGAAATTCAATTGAACAAATTGCTGAAGGCAGAAAACTGTCGTTGACCACTGTAGAAGGTCACATAGCTTATTATGTGGCAACCGGCGTATTGAGTGCAAGTGATTTTATTTCACAGAAAAAACTGGATGAGGTTAAAAAAGCTATTGAAAGGGCAGGATCTACCTCGCTTAAAAAGATCAAGGAGGAGCTAGATCCATCATTCTCTTACGGCGATATTAAATTTGCCTTGGCTGCTTTGGAAAATCAATAAAATGAAACAATAAAATTCAGGTTCCTGAAAATAATTTAACTTTAATGCGAAATGCATAAAACAAGTTTGCTGCAACATAATTTTTTGATCGTTTCAAGCAATAACCATCCGATGGGTTTTGAGGATGCCTTATATATGTTAGAGGAAGGATCAAACTCGTTTTCACCAAACGCGGTTGTACTCATCAATTATTCTCACAAAAATTTTCTACTTCATAACAAAACACCGGATATTCATTATTATAAAATACGCGAAAAGCAAAAATGTACGCTAAACGAAATTTTACCGGATGCTGTTGCTGATGCGGCGCCAATTAAATTAAGAACCTGCACCACAAAAGAGGAGTATGTTAAACGCGTTCAAAAATTAAAACAACACATTCAGTTAGGCGATATTTATGAGATCAACTTTTGTGTGGAATTTGAAGCGGTAAATGTGGAGCTTGATCCCTTTGTTGTTTTTAAAAAACTCAACACCCTGGCAGAAGCGCCTTATGCGGCTTTAGCAAAACTGGGTAATACTTTTATTATAAGCGCGAGTCCCGAATTGTTTTTACAAAAACAACAAAGCCGTTTAATTACCAAACCCATTAAAGGAACAGCAAAACGCAGCACCAATAAAATGGAAGATGATAATTTAAAGAATCAACTTCATTTGAGTTTAAAAGAACGCACTGAAAATGTGATGATCGTTGATGTGGCGCGTAACGATCTTTCAATTATTGCCAAGCGCGCAACAGTTACCGTTCCAAAATTGTATGCTATTGAAACCTATAAAACGGTGCATCAAATGGTAAGCACCGTGCAATGCGAATTAAAGGAGGATGTGAACTTCGATTCAATTATTGCCGCAACATTTCCAATGCCAAGCATGACAGGCGCGCCAAAAATAAGAGCCATGGAATTGATCGATGATACAGAACAATTCAAACGAAAAGAATATTCGGGCGCAATTGGTGTGATCGATCAAAGCGGTAATTTTAATTTATCGGTTTTAATTCGCACCATTATTTATGATCAGCAAACCAAGCGTTTATCGTTCGCGGTTGGAAGCGCCATCACACACATGTGCGATCCGGAGGCTGAATACGAAGAGTGTTTGCTAAAAGCCAATGCACTCATCAAAGCCATTAACGGTATTAATGAATAATGAGTTTTTTGGTGGTGAGCGTTTTTGGTCCGTCTTTTACCTGAACCATGTAAACACCTTTGGCAAAATGTTCGGTATTGATCTTAATTAATTTATCTGAACTTAATACCGAATAAACTTCTTTTCCTTCCGCATTCAACACATCAATGCGGTTATAAAAATGTTTCATCTCTTTTAGGTCAACGTTCACAAACTTTTTGGCCGGGTTAGGATACAAAGTTATTTTTCCTGCATCTTTACTCAATTCTTTAACACTAATGGCAGTGGTATCTCCAAAATTTCCAAAAGTGTACTCGCCCATTTTAAGTGTATCAATTTCTATATATCCGCCTTTTAAGGTGGTTGTATTCTTAAAGAAATTCTTCACCATTTTCCAATCATCTCCTGCATCCTTACGATAAAATAAACGAATGCTATCGCCATTAACGCGCGCCAGTAAGGTATCTAAATAGCCGTATGATAAATTATTGGCCTTATTGCCATCATAAGTAAATCGTGCTTTCGCAACAAAACCATTCGACCATATGCCGCCTACTGTCCAATAATGTTGGTTAGAAAGTAAAGCGTTTGCAGGATTGTTTTTGAATGCGTCAGGCTTCACAAAATTATGGGCCATGTAAACAAAGTTTGAATCGCTTCCAACATTGGTTACTGTTAAACGTAAACGCGCTCTGTTAAATGTAACAGCGGTTGCTGTTTTAAAAGTTCTGGTTTCTACCGATACCGCATCACCAATTTTAGTGTCGTAATTCAAAATAGTATAAACCGGATTATAATTTAAAACAAAGGTGTATTGTTGTGCCGCGCCGCTGAAGTTGATCTTTTGAATGGTGCGTGTCCAATCGGGTTTAAAAAAGCTGATCTCCAACGGAACATTATTAAATAGATTTGGTGCACCGTATAACTTTTGTTTTACACCAACACTCAGCGTATAACTGCCTGCCGACTGCTGTAATACTCTTACCGAATCTATTGCAAAGTGAGGCCATCCACCATTAAATACCCAGCCGTTAAAAAAGTCAGTTAAGTTTTTTCCGCTTGATGTTTGCATCAGGTCGCGCATCTCAACACTGTTTATAGTTTTATTGGCTTTTTGTATCATTAAATACTTACAAGCATTAAAAAAT
>JBIKKW010000110.1:0-9007 GCA_044360115.1 Bacteroidia bacterium | reverse complement strand
GCAAATTATCGGAAGCAGAGCGTTTATCAGTTGGCATTACCCCCGGCTTAATACGCATCTCCATTGGCTTAGAGAATAAGCAGGATATTTTAAATGATATTTTACAAGCACTTAATTAATGAATAAAGTAAAGGAAATAGAAAGTTTATTGGTTGGTAAAACAGCTGAAGAAGTATTGCGTATCGTTTCGCAATTAACTTCTGAAAGTGTTGTTTTTTCAACCAGCCTGGGTTATGAAGATCAGGTGATCACTCATATGATCTTTAGTGAGCAACTTTCTATTTCTGTTTTTACTTTAGACACAGGACGTTTATTTCCTGAAACATACTCTGTACTTAATAGTACACTCGAACGTTACAAAAAACCAATTCAGGTTTTCTATCCCAATACAACTGCAATTGAGCAATTGCTTACGAATAAAGGCCCGTTTAGTTTTTATGAATCAACAGACAATCGAAAAGAATGTTGTTACGTAAGAAAAGTAGAGCCTTTACAACGTGCCTTAAAAGGACATACTATTTGGATCACCGGTATTCGTGCCGATCAATCTGGTAATAGAAGCAATATGCCAATGGTAGAATGGGATGAGGCAAACAACATCTTAAAAGTTCACCCACTTCTTAATTGGACATTGCAAAATGTGAAGGATCATATTTTTGAGAATAACATTCCGTATAATCCCTTACATGATAAAGGTTTTGTAAGTATTGGCTGCCAGCCATGCACACGCGCCATTAAAGAAGGTGAGGATTTTAGGGCCGGAAGATGGTGGTGGGAAGATGCCTCAAAAAAAGAATGTGGTTTGCATATAAAGAGTAATAAATATTAAGATAAAACAGAAGAGTATGTTATGGAAAAATTGGACTATTTAGATCAATTAGAAAATGAGGCTATTTACATTTTGCGTGAGGTAGCCGGTCAGTTTGAGAAACCCGCTTTATTATTCAGTGGCGGTAAGGATAGTATTTGTTTGGTGCATTTGGCATTAAAAGCATTTCGTCCGGGTAAATTCCCATTCCCATTAGTTCATGTTGATACCGGACACAATTTTCCGGAAGCATTAAAATACCGTGATGATCTGGCTGCTCGCATCAATGAGAAACTGATCGTGAGAAAAGTGGAAGACACCATTAAAGCAAAAAAATTACAGGATGCAAAAGGTAAGTATCCAAGCAGAAATGCCTTGCAAACGTATACACTTTTAGATGTGATCGAAGAGTTTGAATTTGATGCTTGTATTGGCGGCGCCAGAAGAGATGAGGAAAAAGCGAGAGCGAAAGAACGAATTTTTTCGGTGCGCGATGAATTTGGGCAGTGGGACCCAAAGAAACAACGTCCGGAGTTATGGAATATATACAATGGTAAAATAAATAAAGGTGAGAATGTGCGTGTGTTCCCAATTAGCAATTGGACAGAGTTAGACGTATGGAATTACATCAAACGCGAAAAAATTGAATTACCAAGTATTTATTTTACTCACGAGCGTGATGTGGTTGTAACAGAAAGCGGACAGTTGATGGCTAATTCAGAATTTTTGCAGTTAGATGAGAGTGATATCATCATTAAAAAACAAGTTCGTTACAGAACCGTTGGTGATATGACCTGTACGGCAGCCATTGAAAGTGAAGCGCATCACATCGACGATATCATACAAGAAATTAAAGACGCAAAAATTAGTGAACGTGGCGCAACTCGAATGGATGACAAGATCAGTGAAGCAGCCATGGAAGACAGAAAAAAGGGAGGATACTTTTAGTAGTTATTAATTAAGAGTAATGAATTATGAATAATATAGAAAAGAAGGAAAATGTGTTCTTGACAAAATCATTTGATTTTGCTGTTCGCATTGTGAATGTGTCAAAGGAGCTGGTAGAAAATAAGAAAGAGTTCGTGTTAAGCAAACAATTAATTAGGAGTGGCACTGCAATTGGGGCTTTGATCAGAGAGTCGCAAAATGCTGAAAGCAAATCAGATTTTGTTCACAAATTGGCAATTGCACAAAAGGAATGTGATGAAACAATTTATTGGCTTGACCTCCTTTTTGCAACTAAATATATATCTTTTGAAAAGCACAAAGAACTTTCTGAATTAGCAATTGAATTACTTAAAATGCTGAGAAGCTCAATTCTAACTACTAAGCAAAAACATTTAACTAAATCATAAATTATAATTAATAAATCATATTTAAAATCATGGATCTACTAAGATTTTTTACAGCAGGTAATGTTGACGATGGAAAAAGCACATTGATCGGGAGATTGTTGTATGATAGTAATTCGATATCAACAGATATTATTGAAACACTGACGAAACAAAGTAAAACAACCGGCATTAATGCTGATATTGATCTGGCATTGCTTACCGATGGTTTACGAGCCGAACGTGAACAAGGAATTACCATTGATGTGGCTTATAAATATTTCACAACGGATAAGCGTAAGTTCATCATTGCTGATACACCGGGTCATATTCAGTACACGCGAAACATGTTCACCGGCGCGTCCAATGCCGATCTGGCTATCATATTGGTTGATGCGCGCAATGGTATAACCGAGCAAACCAAACGTCACAGTATCATTTCTTCGATATTAGGAATTCCGCATGTTGTGGTTTGTATCAATAAAATGGATCTAGTGAATTATTCTGAAGGAGTTTTTAATTCTATTGTAGAAGAATACAATTTGTTTGCAAAGCCTTTGAGCTTAAAAGAGATCAGCTTTATTCCGGTAAGTGCTTTGGCTGGTGATAATGTAGTTACACGATCAGAAAAAACAGATTGGTATAAAGGAAAAGCTTTATTGGATTATTTAGAAACAGTTCAGATCTTATCTGATACAAAAAACGAGTCTTCTCGCTTTCAAGTGCAATACGTTATCCGTCCGCAATCCGATGATTTACATGATTACAGAGGGTATGCCGGTAAAGTATTAAGCGGTTCATTTAAAAAAGGCGATCGCGTGTTGGTTTTACCTTCACAAATTGAAACAGAGATCGTGAAATTGGAAAAACATCAAAACGAAATAGAGGAAGCCTTTTTCTCTGACCCTATAGTGATTCATTTAAAAGATGACGTAGATATTTCCAGAGGAAGTACAATTGTTCCTGTTCATCAGCTTCCGCAAATCACTAAAGAAGTAACCGCAACCTTATGTTGGATGGATAATTCGGCATTGCAACCCGGACAAAAATTAGTGATCCAGCAAAATAGTTTCAGAAGCAAGGCGGTTATAAAAGAGGTGCTTAACAAAATTGATATCCATTCTTTTGATAAGATAGAAAGTGATGGCGTGTTGAAGTTAAACGATATTAGTAAGGTGTTAATTAAAACGGCGGAAACCTTAAGCTTTGATTCCTATTTAGATAATAGAAATACCGGTTCATTTATTTTGATAAACGAAAACACAAACAATACGGTTGCAGCCGGAACGATAGATTAGTATATTTGCAATTTTTTTTATGGAATTAATTACAACCTACATTTGCAAGAAATTTGATATTGGTGTTCATGATAACATGTTCGGAGGCACCTTAATGTCGTTAATTGATGATGCCGCTGCATCATACGCCGCGCAATTATGTGACACACCGCGCATGGTAACTATTAAATTTGACGAGCTGGTTTTTAAAAAGGCAGTTAAAGTTGGAAGTATTTTAAAGATCTATGGTAAAGCCATTAAATTTGGTAATAGTTCTATTGAGCTTTACATTGAAGTTAGAAAGCATAATGTGTATACGGCAGAACAGGATATTGTAACGCACACCAATGTGAAATTTGTTCGTATTGATGAAGAAGGAAACGCGATCCCAATTTCTGAGCGCGTAAAGAAACGTTATGAAGAGCGATTGAAACTGTTTGGTAAAGGATTGCTTACCATGGAAGAGACAGCTAAGGAAGCAAAGATCTCTGCCAATTAAATTATTCCTTGAACCAACTGCTGTACATTAAATAGTTATTGGCAATACGATCTATTTCGCAACTAATTAATTCTTGTGAAATATCTTTTACTTTTTTGGCCGGTACGCCTGCAAAAATGCATCCACTCGGAACCTTTGTGCCTTCGGTTACCACAGCGCCTGCGGCAATAATGGTGTTGCTTCCGATCTCCACATTATCCATCACTATGGCACCCATCCCTATCAATACATTGTCATGCACGGTACATCCATGAACTATGGCATTATGACCAACAGAAACATTGTTCCCTAAATGCACTTTTGTTTTCTGATAGGTGCAATGCAATACAGCACCATCCTGAATATTTACTTTGTTCCCAATACGAATGCTATTCACATCCCCACGTATAACAGCGTTGAACCAAACACTGCAATCATTTCCCATGATCACATCACCACATATTGTAGCGTTAGGCGCTAAAAAACAATTATCACCATATTGAGGCGTGATATCTTTTACTGATAAAATTAATGCCATAAAATTCTTTGCTGTAAATCTACTAAGATTTAAAGAGCCGATCATTCATCTAAAATTAATTTAGTTTAGATTAATCAATTTCATCCCTTCAAAATTTGTTTTTGTCGAATTTTATTTGATTTAGATGGGCAAAAAAGCGGCTAAATCTTGACATCGCATTTTTTATGGGGTAAATTCATAGGAATAATAATATTAACATGAAGTCTATTTTTTACTCCGTATTGTTTTTAATGTCTGCAGGTTTTGCATCAGCTCAAGAATGGGCTCGCATGATGGAAGAACCGAATGCAAATTTTTATCAGATACAGGCAAACTTTAACCAGTATTGGCAAGATAAAGATATTACCGAGAAAGGTAAAGGTTATAAGCAATTTAAACGTTGGGAATATTTTACTGAACGACGTGTGTATCCAAGTGGAGATCTGTCTCAGTTAAATTTAACTGCAAAAAATTATCAGGAATTCCTTGAGCAAAATGGGTATAATAATACCAATAATAAATTTTCAAGCAGCAGCATGATCGCTTCTACAACCTGGTCGGCCATTGGACCAATGGGACCAATTAGCGGAAGTGCAGGTGGGCAGTTTTTAAAATCGGGGCGACTTAATTTCATTTCTATTTCTCCTACTAACAGTAATGTGCTTTTTGTGGGGGCACCATGCGGTGGATTATGGAGATCAACGGATGGCGGTACCAGTTGGACCACCAACACAGATAATCTTCCCGTAAGCGGTTTTGGCGATCATGCATTTGATCCTACAAATACGAACATCATGTATGCTGCTAATGGCGATGGCGATGCAGGCGATAGTTATTGCACTAATGTTTATAAATCAACCGATGGTGGAAACACCTGGAATACCACTGGCCTTACATTTCCGGTAAGCTCGGGTGTTCGTATCCGTCGTTTAATTGTAAACCCAACTAATTCGCAAATTGTAATGGCAGTTGGAAGTATGGGTATCAGAAGATCTACGGATGGTGGCGCAACCTGGACATCGGTTAGTACAACCAACACTTACGATATTGAATTCATGCCGGGTAATTCAAGTATAGTTTATGCCGGAGGAACAACTTTCAGAAGATCGACCGATGGTGGCGTAACATGGGCAACCATTACTGGTGTTCCTGCATCCGGTACGTCTAACAGGCTTGCTATAGCTGTTACTCCTGCTAATCCTAATTTCGTTTATGTACTGGCTTCCAACAATTCGGGAAGTGGTTTCCTTGGTTTTTTACACTCAACCAACGCAGGTGTATCGTTTTCTAATATGACAACAACTCTGAATCTATTAGGATGGGCATCTGCAGGAAACGATAGCGGTGGACAAGGTTGGTATGATCTGTGTATAGCTGCTTCACCAACCAACGCTGCTGAAGTTGTGGTTGGAGGTGTGAATGTTTGGCGAACCACAAATAGCGGTGGTTCTTGGGCATTATATGGTCACTGGACTGGTTCAGGCGCTCCTTTCACACACGCTGATCATCATGACCTGGAATATGCTTCTAACGGAACTTTATTCAACGCAAATGATGGAACAGTTTATCGTCGCACAGCAACAACTTGGCAGGAAATTTCAGGAACCATGAATATTTCTCAAATTTATAAATTAGGAACATCTGCTTTAACTGCAAATTTATGGATCACCGGTCACCAAGATAACGGAACCAGCACCTGGAATGGCACAACCTACACAGCTCGTATGGGTGGTGATGGTATGGATTGTTTTATTGATCGCACAAACAATAATAATATGTTTGCAGAGTATTATAATGGTACTTTCCAAAAATCAACTAACGGAGGTTTAAGCTGGAGCGCATGTACAAGTGGTATGTCGGGTACAGCACCTTGGGTTACTGTTTGGAAACAAGACCCTGTAGTTGCAACAAAATTGTGGTCTGGTCGCCAAAACATGTTCGTGTCAACTAATTCGGCAGGAACATGGACACAAGCAGGTACTTTACCTGTAACAGGTGGTGTAGTTGAATTTGCGATCGCTCCGTCAAACAATCAGGTATTATATGTTGTAAAAACAAATGCCATTATGAAAACTACTGATGGTGGTACAACATGGACAAACATTACTGGTACATTATCTACAGGTGTGAGTTACGCAAACGTTTGTGTAAGTCCAACCGATGCAAATAAAGTATGGGTTGTTGCGGCTAATTATTCAGCAGGTAACAAAGTGTTTTATTCTTCAAACGGCGGAACAACTTGGACCAATTACAGTTCAAATCTTCCGAACATTCCTGGTAACTGTTTATTATATGAGCCGGGTTCAAACGATAGAGTTTATGTAGGTATGGATGTTGGTGTTTATTACAGAGATGCATCTCAATCTACCTGGACATTATACAACACCGGATTACCAAACACACCGGTATCGGATATGGAAATTACACCGGCTGAGCCAACAAAAATTGTGGCAGCTACTTATGGCCGTGGTACATGGAAAGTAGATGTGGCACCAAGCGCTCTTCCTCCGGTGAGCTCATTTGCTTTCACAGGAAACATTTGTACAGGTGTAGCAAAAACATTTAATAACACATCAACAAACGGACCAACTTCTTATACTTGGAATGTAACACCTTCAACCGGTGTAACAATAAATACACCAAGTATGGCGAGTCCTAATATCACATTTGCAAATACCGGTACGTATGTTGTAGCCATGACTACTTCAAACACCAGTGGTCCGGGTAATACGTTCACACAATCAGTAGTTGTATACCCAACGCCAACTATTACCTTAGCATCTTCGGCAAACACAATTTGTTCAGGTTCATCGGTAACGTTTACAGCTAGCGGTGCAAGCACTTACAGCTGGGCTTGTCCAACATCATCAATTTGTACGTATACGCCTGCAAGCACAACAACATATTCATTTGTAGGTACCACAGCACAAGGTTGTTCATCTGCTGGCACAAAGGTTATTACAGTTAATCCAACGCCAACTGTTAATGCAGCAGCAAGTAGTACCGCTATTTGTGGCACACAACCAATTACATTAACTGCAACCGGCGCAACAACGTATACTTGGAATCCCGGAAATTTAACCGGTAGTTCAATTGTTGTTTCACCTTCAGTTAATACTACATACATTGTTAATGGTTTATCGGGTGTGTGTTCAAAAACAACAAGTATAGCCTTAACAGTTGGTACCATTCCAACTGTAGGATCAAGCGCATCAAGTAATAGTGTTTGTGCTAATCAATCGGTAACACTTACTGCAACAGGCGCAACAACGTATACCTGGAATCCTGGAAATATTGTAGGAAACAACGTTGTTGTTAATCCAAGTTCAAATACAACTTATGTAGTTACTGGTTTAAATGCGTCTTGTTCAAATACCAGTCAGGTAAACATCAGCGTTACACCAAATCCAAACGTAAATGCTAATACAACAACATCTGTATTGTGTATTGGCGCGGCAGCAACTTTATCTGCAAGTGGCGCTTCAACTTATTCATGGAGCACCGGTGCAACAACATCAACAATTTTGATCTTCCCTACAACTACAACAACTTATGTGGTTACAGGTTATAATGGCAGTTGTTCATCATCATTCACAGTTGTACAAAATGTTGCAAACTGTACAGGATTTAATTCAATAGCAAATTATGCTATTCAGTTCAATGTGTATCCAAATCCTTTCCGCGACGAGATCAAAGTAAGTGCAAGCGAAGTAGTTGAAGTGAATATTGTAAACGCTTTAGGTCAGATCATCAAAAAAGAGACTATCGACAAGAACGGATCAATCGATACATCAGTTATCCCAACCGGTGTTTACATGATCCAAATCAAGATTGAAAGTGGTTCACGCACATTAAAAATGATCAAACAATAATTTTAATTGAAATACAAATGAAAAGGTCTGCATAACGCAGACCTTTTTTTATTTATACAAATTGCTTTAAGGATGCCAAAGTATCTTTGTAGAGTTTAAGTGTTTTTTCACGTGCTGTTTTATGATCAACAATTGGTGAGGGATAGGTAAGATCATCAAATTCAGGAATCCACTGTCTTATATATTTAAATTCAGGATCAAAACGTTTTTGCTGTTCCGATGGATTAAAAATTCGAAAGTATGGTGCGGCATCCACACCGCATCCTGCAGCCCATTGCCATCCGCCATTATTGGCACTCAAATCAAAATCATTAAGTTTGGCAGCAAAATAAGCTTCGCCCCATCGCCAATCTATCAGCAGATCTTTCACTAAAAAACTGCTGGTGATCATGCGCACGCGGTTATGCATAAAACCGGTTTCATTCAATTCACGCATTCCGGCATCAACAATAGGATAGCCGGTTTTTCCTGCGCACCATTTTTCAAAATGATCTTCGTTGTTCACCCATTTGATATGATCGTATTCTTTTTTAAAAGAACCATTAACAACGTGTGGAAAATGATATAAGATCATCATATAAAACTCACGCCAAATGAGTTCATTTAGCCAAGTTTCGCTGGTGTGTATGCTTTGTTTTACCAATTCACGAATACTAACAGTGCCAAATCGCAAATGCATGCTCATACGGCTGGTACCTTTAACCGATGGAAAGTCACGCTGATC
>JBIKKW010000109.1:0-9084 GCA_044360115.1 Bacteroidia bacterium | reverse complement strand
TAACCACTTTGTTTCATCGGGATTGCGCAAAAACGCGTACTCAACACCAATGCTATTGCAATAGGTTAACTCTAAGTGCGCAACAATATCTTTTAATTTAGCAGGACCAATACCAATTTGGTTACCGGCCTGAAAAACTGTTTCAAGATCTTTATCTGAAAGTTCGAAATTCTCTAAAGCTAAGGTTGGATTATAGGTTCTACGCTGACGAACTGGATTGGTTTTAGTGAACAAATGCCCACGAGAACGGTAGCCGTTGATCAGGTTGATCACTTTAAACTCTTTGGTAACATTTTCAGGAATTGCACCATTTGAAGTTGAGTAATCGGTTTTAGCGAACTCAAATCCTTTAAAAAAATCTTGCCAGGTCTTATCAACCGAATTAGGATCTTTAACATACTGCGAAAAAAGATCTTCCACAGCATTCACATCACTGGTTCCTAGGTATGAAAATTTGTCCATTTTATAAATTTAAACAACCAACAAATTTAACAATTTTAACCTGATATACACTAATTTTAGCGTACATTTGTATCAATGAAAGCAAGCACTTTTAAAATAGCTCTGATAGCCCTGTTTACCTGCGTTTTAACATTTGTAAATGCGCAAAACGGCACCGAAAGCAAGGTAAACCAATTAATGGAGAAGAAAGCTGAATATCACCGACTTACAAATGGTAAAATGGATGGTTACCGCATAAAGATCCATTTTGGTGTAGACAGAGAAGCTGCCAAAAACGTAAGAAGCAAGTTCTCGTCTAAATTTCCCGAAATTTCAACCGATGAGGAATACCAGCAACCAAACTTTGTTGTTTTAGTTGGCGATTACCGCACCAAATTAGAAGCCTTTGAAGCGTTAAAGAAGATTCAAATAGAATTTGCCAATGCCTTTATTGTTAAAGGAAAGATAGATCCAAATAAATAATTAATTCTCAATTTCATGTCAGATCAAGTAAAGGAGTTTAACGATTACCGCGCTAAAATGAATGATGTTATTTTAGGCAAAGATAATTTGGTAATTAAACGCTTATTTAATTTAGATACGCAAACCTATAGCGATGGCGCTTTAAATGTTAAGACCAAAGAAATGTTGGGCCTCGTTGCAAGCATGGTGCTGCGTTGCGACGATTGCATCAAATATCATTTGGGTAAATGTCATGAGCAAGGTTGTACCACCGAAGAGATCTACGAAATTTTTGCCGTAGCTAATATTGTTGGCGGAACCATTGTAATACCGCATACACGCCGAGGTGCCGAGTACTGGGAAGAGTTGATGAAGGGGTAAATTGATTTGGACGTGCCCCCGCATGATCTTATTTCCATTAAAAAATTCTTACGCGGGGTCGCGCTTTTCACTACAAGTCCTCAAATTGTTTCGTTCCTCACAATTCTCCGGACTTTTCGTTTCAATCGCTCACGCAGCATTCATATACTTAAAAATCTATCTCTGAATTTTTGATCGATCATGGCGCAATTGTTTGTTTTGCCAAATTTTTTGTAGCGTCGTTTAGCAATAAAATCGTAAACAATATTCCTCAAGAATGGCGGTATCACCACAAACACAACCAATAATGGCCACAAGCCTTTCATGTACAAAGTTAAACGCAAGGCCGCGCATGATTTAATGTGAACCGAATAATTTTTGATCAACACCATACTATCCACATCCTGTGGGATCTCAAAATACTCTATCAATGCTTTTCCGGTTTCACTTTTTAAAGTGGCGAATGACAGCTTGGGTGTTTTTTCGCGCTGTAATAAATAATTAACACTGTTGTTACACAATACACAATCACCATCAATCAATAGTATGGGTTGCTTTTTTAAGATCTCATTTATATCGGTCATGGGCGAGAAAAAACAAAATACGGATCGCTGCTTAATTCGTAGCTTTTAGGTAAAACTTTTAAGGAGTAAAGATCTATAAAATTTAAAAAACCGTTACGGCCACCGCATTGGCTGGTATGATGTGGTGCTGGTCCGCTTGAAAGTAAATTACGTGAAGCCACATACAACACTTTCTTTGATTCATCAACACCAATACCATGCGGCTGAAAACCAACCTTAATGTGGGTTGGTGAGGCGCTAAACTGTCCATCAATACGCGTAACCACTCCCATTGAATTGGTAAATGTAGTTGAATCATACGGGCAAGAAATAAAATACTGATCGGTGCTGCTCGAGTAAACTATTTCCTGCGGATAAACACCAGTGCTTATCACAGATATCTGATGTGTTTCTAAATTAAATTTTCGCGCATCGTTTGTTTTCTGACAAGTCAATATCAGTTCTTTCCCGTTAGGTGTTAGTATGATATCATGAATATCCAATGAAGAGGTGTATTTTACCGGCTGCGAAGGCTCAATGGAATATTCAAATTTATCTGTAAAACCTGAATCTATTGCTGTAATAAAATTTCCGGTTTGCGCGGTAACATACAAAGTATCGTTTGCAGAATTCAATGCAATACCATGCGGGTAATTTAAATTTGGTAAATAATGAAGTAGTTTTCGGTTCACCAGATCCACAGCCGCAACGCGTCCGCTTTGTGTCCACGAAACAGCATACGCTTTTTTACCGTCTGATGAAATGATACTCGTGTTCCAATCAAAACCATCAACACTCGCATTTATTCCGGCAGCTTTTGGTGTTAATGGAATATCACCAACATAACTATCATCACTGCATCTGAATTTTTGCATGATGTTGTTATTTATAAATATCACATACCAATATTGCCCGTCGGGCGACACACGCACACTGTGCGGCGTATCAGAAGCGCCGGGCTTATTGCCTACCTCAATGTAACGCATGGGTAATTGTGTTTCACTATCAATTACCGTTACAACATCACAACCCTGATTCACAATGTAAACCTTTTTTCGCTTTGGATCATCTGCCCATTTGATATTGCCATTTCCATCGGGCGCACCTGAATTTATCCAATCCATAACCAGCTTCACCTCATCACGTGATAATGGCGGTAATCCAACAGGCATGGTAGGTTTATTGATGGTGCCAAGATCGCCGAATGTATTTATAAAACTGCACAAATAGGAAAATTTGCTGCTGTATGGGATCACGGCTGATCCGTTATTGTTCCCTTTAAAAAGATCATTCCACGTTGAAAGATTTAAACCCGCTGCTGCTTTATAGCTCTTATCATTATGGCAACCACTGGTAGCACATTTTGTGGTGATCAAAACACCTATTTCATTTGGGTAATCGCCAAAATTAACTTTACCAACATCCTTTCTGCACGATGTAAGTACAAAACTAAAGAACACAAAATATTTGAAAACTCTAAGCATTAATGCTTCACGATCTTTTTGGTTTGCTCGTAAGTATTGCCTTGTGCATTTACTTTCATCTTTAAAAAATAAACACCGTTGGCTAATGATGAAATATCGATGGAGTAAACAGCTTTATTTACTTTCTCTGCAAAAATGCTTCTGCCAAAAAGATCGATCACTTCTATTCGCTCCAATTGCATTTCTGCTGAACCGGACTCAATATTTAAAATGGAATGTGCCGGGTTTGGATAAACATGAATATTGCTCAACAGATCTGGCACATGTGTTTTAATACCAACCTCAGGTGCCTTTGATGAATAGAACGAAACGCCACCTGCTGCATTACCAACAAACAGATCGGGTTTTGCATCGCCATTCACATCTTCAAACCATGGTGTTGAATAAGTACTTTCTAAAATATTATTTGCCGTTGAATCAATTAATGTGCAAGTTGCCGTTGATGATGCAGGAACATCAAACAAATAAACTTGTCCCGTAACGCAACCGCCCAATAATTTGGTTGAAGTTCCTTCATTATAAAAAAATGGAGAGCCAAATCCATCTAAACCATAAACAAAAAAATCACCTTTTAAAGACACATTCGGGAATGAGCCGGTAACAAGCGTAAAAGTTGGTGCTGTGCTGGTTCCAATGTTTTGATAATAATACACGCGTCCGTTTTTTGTGCCAACCATTAGATCTAACTTTGAATCTTTATTAAAATCAAACAGCTGCGGTATAGCATCACTTGAAGGGAAATTAATTGAAAAGAAATTGTGTTTGTATACAGTGAAATTACAAGGATTTCCGGCCCCTGCCGTATTCTCATACCAGCTTAATGTATTGCTGTTGGTGATCATGAACAGATCCACATCACCATCATTATCAATATCACCGGGTGCCGGATAGGCGCTGATGATCGACGCGTTTAAAACGGATGACAGTGAAGCGTAATCGGTATTGGTCAATGAAAAAACAGGTTGCGATAAGGTGCCAACATTCTCATACAAGTAAAAACGCGGACGACGTGCGCCATTGATGTAAACACCACCACCGCCAACCAACAGATCTTTTTTACCATCATTATTATGATCAATTAAAATAGGGCGCGACATTTGGCCGGCATCGATCATTTCATCTTGCAAAAAATTATTTTTTACGAACTGAAAATTAACTGTATTAGTTGTGCTGGTGTTTTTATACAGCCAAACACTTTTTGCGTTTTCACTTCCAAATGTATTTGGCGAAGCGATCAACTCATTCACATTGTCATTATCAATATCAACATAATGTGTGCATGGGTACGAATTAAAATTAATTGGTGTTACGCTTGCAGTATTCGGATAATTAGGAAATAATTTTGTAGTGTCTGAGATCACCGCATTGGCAATGGTTCCATCGTTTTGGCAATATTCTAAAGTAGAACAAGAGATATCACCTATGATCAGGTCTTTATCACCATCAGCATCCCTATCAAAACACATTAAACATGCACCGGCGTGACGCGAATCATTTGTTCGGTAAACCAAGCTATCGTATAGCGGACGTAACGGACATTGATTTAAACTAACCTGACAGCTGTTCTCACTGATCTTTCCCCAACAACCATCCACCAGGTCAAAACGCAAACTATCGGCATGGCCAAATAACTCCTTACTTTTATTTTTATGGTATTCAATAAAAATACCGGTAGGACTAAAGGTTAAAATATCCAGATCACCATCGTTGTCAATATCGCTAATGGCAGGTAAACCAACAGGGCCCGCGTATATATTGGAAACAGAAGGCGGTCCACCCGGATTATAATCGCTGTACAACAAGGAGTAGCTTAAAGTAAATTGCAAACCTGCAGAAACATTGCCAATATTCTTATACACCTGAATGCCGCCGGTTACCGAACAAAACAGATCAACTTTGTTATCATAATTATAATCGTAAAGTAATGCCCAATTATATGTTCGCGGAAATTTTGCCGTTAATGAAGGATCGTGTTTGTATTTTGTTTCACCCGTATTACCAATGTTCACAAAGCATTTGAAGGCCCCCAATGCAGAGTTGTTTAACTTATCATAGATCACAAGATCTTTTTTACCATCATAATTCAGATCGATATTTGAAAAAGAAGCAGCATTAATTCCACCGGCCCAAGGCATCTTTAAACAATAATTATTGTTTAATACAGTAATGGTATCTACACCAATTGTTAGCTGTGCCTTACCAGTTATAAAAATTAACAGAATTAGTGCGGTTAAAAGTGACCTCATACTTACAAATTTAGCGAAAAATGGGCTATTTATTGTTAATTTTACAATACCTGGTAAATTGAAAAACGTTTTAAAATATGTTTTAGTGTTTCTTTTTGTTTTGATTCTTCAAACAATAGGAAAAAGTAACCACATTATTGGTGGCGAAATGTATTATGATTATTTAGGCTCAAACAAGTACAGAGTAACATTAAAGATATACCGCGACTGCGATAATCCGAATAGTCCAAATTTTGACGGATTTGCTCAAATGCCTACAGCTTTTTTAAATGTTATGGATACTGCAAGTAACCAGATCGCACAAATTGATCTAGGTTTGCCTGTTGTAACTTTGGTGCAAGGAAGTATAAACAATCCGTGTATCAAAACAAATGTGCCTTGCGTAGAAGAAGGAATATATACCACCACAATTACATTACCTCCTTTGGCAGGAGGTTATTATTTAGTTTATCAACGATGCTGCCGAAATGTAGGCATAGACAACTTATCTAACAGTAACTCACAAGGTGCGTCCTATTTTGCTTATATACCCGGGCCTGAATTAGCAACTGTTAATAGCTGTCCGCGATTCAATAATTTTCCACCGATAGACATTTGCAATAATTTGGCATTGAATTTTGATCACTCGGCAACCGATCCGGATGGTGATCAACTCATCTATAAATTCAGTGAGGCTTTTCAAGGTTTAGATGCATGTTGTGCCGTGTTAGGTCAAAATCCTCCTGGTAATACATGTGGTAATCCGCCTCCATTTTGTCCGACATTTGCCACACCATTGCCTTACCCTTCAGTTATATATCAATCACCCTATTCAAAAAATTATGCCGTTGCATCTAACCCATCATTAACGATAGATCCTACAACGGGTCTTTTACAAGGTAAACCCAATTTACTTGGCAAGTATGTGGTTGGGGTGTGTGTTGAAGAGTGGCGCAATGGAAATTTATTAAGCAAACATTACCGCGACTTTCAATTCAATATTAAAACATGCACAGTTACTATTGTTGCAGCTATTGCCGATCAATCGCAACTTTGTCAGGGTTTAACCATTAACTTCACCAATCAAAGTATCAATCAATCCATATCACCAACGTATGTTTGGAATTTTGGTGACCCAAACACATTAGCCGATACATCACGAATAAAGGATCCAACTTATAATTATCAAGATACCGGAATTTATAATGTTACGCTGATCGTAAATCCTGGAGCATTATGTTCAGATACCATCAAAAAACAGGTGTATGTTTATCCGCCACTTTCTATCAATTTCACAAAACCGCAAATAGCTTGTATTAAATCCAACTCCGTTAATTTTAAAGCCGGTGGTGTATTTTTACCTCAATGTACTTTTAATTGGAACTTCACTTCTTTTGCAACACCCAACACATCTACCTTAACCAATCCGCAAAACATCAATTTTACTGAACCGGGCGTTCATTACATTTCATTAATAGCCAAACAATTTGCCTGTATTGATACGTTCATAGATTCAATCACCATTTTAAAACGCCCAATAGCCAAGATCAATAATTTTCCTACAACATTATGTGATCCGGGTAAAGTAGCCTTTAGTAATGGCAGTGTGAGCGAATATCCACCGGGATATTTATGGCAAACAAGCGATGGTTTCACATACAATTCGTATGAGCCCACTCATGTTTTCACACCAAGTGGCATATACACAGTTACCTTAACATTGTTGAGAGGTGCACCTTGTGTGGATACAAGCAAGGCTGTATTTAGTCCGATCACCATCAACCCAAATCCAGTGGCCGACTATTTATTTTCACCAACCATAACCACCATCTTTGAACCCGATATACAGTTCACTAACAATTCAAGTACTGATGTTGTAAGTTTAACTTATGAATTTGGAGATGGATCAGCATCAAACAACTTTAACCCGCTTCATACTTTTCAGTTACCCGGCAAATATTTAGTTACACAAAATGTTACCAATAATTTTGGCTGTACCAATAAAACAGAAAAAACAATTACCATTTTACCAGAGTTCAGGTGCTGGGTTCCAAATTCTTTTACTCCCGATTACAATAATAAGAACGATGTTTTTTTACCAATAGTAATTGGTGTAACCGATTACAAATTTTATGTTTTTGACAGATGGGGCGAACAACTTTTTTATACAAACGACCCGTTAAAAGGCTGGGATGGAAAACGAAAAGGAATACTTTGCAAACAGGATGTTTATGTTTGGAAAATTTCATTTAGAAACGATGTAACCCAAGAATTTGAAGTAAGAACCGGTCAGCTTAACCTGCTAAATCCTCTAAACAACGAGTAACGCCTTCTTAAAACGTTAAAAGGCCTCTGCTACTGGAATCTATTCCTAATTTTTACTATCTTTAATTTTGGTTTGAAATATACCTTTAGGCATATTTTGGTTTTGGTATTGATTCTATGCAAGTTCAATACAAATGCCACGCATTACGTTGGCGGCGAATTATATTACGATCATTTAGGAGGAAACCAGTACCGTATTACTTTAAAATTATACAGAGATTGCACCAGCGATATTGGCTTTTACGGACAAGGGAATGGTGAAGCTATTTTGGATGTAAAAGGATACAATCAGGAATTAGCATATCAATTTATTTTAGGCACGCCGGTAATTAATAAGGTAGTTGCCAATACCAATAATCCCTGCATGAAATCGCCTTCAGGTGTTTGTGTTGAAGAGGGTGTTTATACAAAAACCGTTACGTTGCCGCCAAAAACCGGAGGCTACTTTTTGCAATTTAAAACCTGCTGCCGTAGTGCCAACAATTTAAACTTATTAAATCCTACTAGCGAAGGTAATGGCTACAAATGTTACATACCGGGACCTGAATCTGCTGCCAGCAATAGCTCGCCACGTTTTGTGTTTTATCCATCCTTATACGTTTGCAAAGGTGCTAATATAAATTTCAATCATGCAGCTATTGATCCGGATGGCGATTCATTGGTGTATTCGCTTATTCCGGCATATGATCAAACCATGGGCACACCCGATTCTGTTGTTCAGTACAAAACACCTTACAGTGCTGTTTATCCGATGGCCTCTAGCCCACCTATAAATATTAATAGCAGCAACGGAACCGTTAATGGTGTTCCTACAATAATTGGTCAGTGGCTTGTTTGTATTGCTGTTAAAGAATACCGCAATGGAAAATTATTAAGTACACATTACCGCGATTTTCAATACATTGTTATTTCCTGTGTACTCAACATCAAAGTGGCATTTGCCGATCAGCTAAATAAATGCGATGGCTATACTATCAATTTCCAAAATCAAAGTTCGAGTAATTTTAATATTGCTTATGCCTGGAATTTTGGAGACAAAACAACGCTTGCAGATACCTCATCCGTTAAAAATCCAACCTACACCTATCAAGATACAGGCAAACATGTTGTGACCTTAGTGGTTAATCCGGGACTGCCGTGTGCTGACAGTATCAAAAAAACATTTTATGCATATCCAAAATTTGATCCGCAATTTATCACACCTGTTGGATCACAATGCTTAAA
>JBIKKW010000147.1:0-6517 GCA_044360115.1 Bacteroidia bacterium | reverse complement strand
TAAAAAGAGCCTTGCTGTTGTTGAAGTATATCCTAAACCAATAGCTTCATTTGTAACCGAACCAAGTGAGATCGATGAATTAGAACCAATTGTGAACGTTACCGGTGATGCTGTTGGAGCAGATGAGGTTACTTACTATTTGAACGATGGCTACACTTATAAAAAGAACAGCTTTGCGCATTCATTCACAAATTTGGACAAACAAAAGCCGATCATTTTTCAAGTGGTTACCAATAAATATGGTTGCGCCGATACCACTTCGCGTATACTTAAATTAAAACAAACTTATGCGATTTACGTACCTAATACATTTACACCAAATGAAGATGGTTTGAATGACGGATTTAAAGCATTAGGTTATAACATTGTAAAGTTTGAGATGCGTATTTACGACAGATGGGGCCATTTGATATTTGAGACCTACGACATGAATAATGCGTGGGATGGTCATACAAACAATAGCAGCGAACCAATTAAAGATGATGTTTATGTTTGGAAAGCCAATGTGGTTGACATTAATAACAAAGCCCATGAATTAGTTGGTCATGTTACTTTATTGAAGTAAGAAAATAAGTTTTAAGCAAATAAAAAGTCCCGTTTTTTACGGGACTTTTTATTTATCAATTACGATTGTGCTTTGGGCGTTTGTGCCTCTCTTAATTTAGTAAGTTCCTCGATCACCTTTTTACGTTTAGCAGATATCTCTTCGGCCTTTTGCTTTTCAAATGCCACTTTATCCTCAACATCTTTTAACAAAGCATTACCACCTTTTGCATTTTTAAAGAACCCTAGATTATTCTCATATGTTCGGATGGTGTTGTTCACTTCATCTAACTGCTTCTTTAAAAAATCGGCCTCTTTACTTAACAGATCTTTTGGATTCTCAGAAGACAAAAAACGGTCTAACTTCGACTGGTATTGTATTGCAGCTTTTTCTTTCTTACTTACATTTAATTGGTTGTACAACTCATCTATTTTATTGTAAAAAGCATCGTTCAAACGCTTTTTATCTTTCATAGGAACCATGCCGCCATTATTCCAACTTGCTGTAAATTCCTTTAAGGCTTCGCGGTTGGCATTCACATCATAACTTAATTGAAAAGCATTTAATTTGGTCAATAATTCTTCTTTAACAACCAAGTTTCCTTCGTAGGCAGCATCCATATTTTCATAGTATGCTTTTTTCGCATCAAAAAACGTATTGCATGCCTTTCTGAATCGTGCAAATAATTTTGGTTCTTCTTTATCACCGTTAGATGGGTAATTTTTCCAATCTTCCTGTAATTTGATCAATTGCTTACCTGTATTAGCCCAATCGGTGCTGTTTTGCAAGGCTTCTGCCTTTTGAATAATATTGAGTTTTATTTTACGATTATCAGCAAATTTCTCATGCAACGAATTAAAAAACACTTTTTTCGCATCAAAAAACTGATCGCAAAGTTCTCTGAATTCTGACCATATCTTCTCATTATCTTTTTCGGTAGTACGACCAACAGAGCGCCATTGATTTTGAATTTCCATGATAGCATCGGTTTTTTTATTCCATGCCGCTGCTGATTGAAGATCGGTTTCAGTTACAAGTCCTTTTAATTTTTCAATAAGATCTTGCTTTGCTTTTAAGTTATTCTCTTTCTTCTCCTCTATGCCTTTATAATAGGTTTTTATTTTCGCGTAGGTTTCATCCAAAGCTGCTCTGTATGCTGCTTTCAAATCTTCCCATTTTTCATTAGGCACAGGTCCAATTTCTTCCCATTCATTTCTAAACGCCTTTATTGAATGTTCCGCTTCCTTAATACTATCTGTTTGTTGCAAACCTTTTATTTTTTCAATTACAGCTTGTTTTAATTCCAAATTGCGTTTCAGGTCATGTTCCTGCAAATCGCGATATATCTTTAAATTGTAATAGAATTCCTCAACGGCTTTACTGTAATCTCCCTGTACTTCTTTGTATTTGTGTGATGATACAGCGCCGGTCTCTTTCCACTCGGTTTGTAACTCTTGCAGTTTTTTAATTGCAGCGCCAACATTTTCACTTAACTGACTCAGATCTTTTATCTTCGAAATGATCTCTTTACGGACAAGCAAATTCTTTTCCTGATCCTTTGCCAAACGTTCTTCACTTTCCTTCTTCAACTTCTTGAATCGTTCCAACAAGGCCTCAAATTTATTATCATCCGGTTGTTTAGGGTATTCAAACTCCTTCAACTTTCCGCCATCTTCAATAAATTGTTGTTTGGCTTTTTCAAATTCAATACTCCAGATCTTTTGATACTCCTTTTGTAATTGACGCACCTCTAGAGCAACTTCACCTGCTTCTTTTGTAAGCAGTTCTTCCAATTTTGCAATTAATTCAGTTTTCATTTCGTTATAAAAAATCAATTCGTTCCTGTATAGAACGAATCCTTTCAACCAAAATTATTCAATTTTTTTATTGTTGCAAAATAGCAAGTAAAAGAAAATTTGCTTACATTTTTAAATTAAAAAGCCCCGTTTTATTGGGGGCTTTTAATTACTTCATGTATTTTTGTTTGGCATCTGAATAGGTAGGAAAATTATGATGGTGCCAATTCATAATTACGGTTGCATCCTTTACCAGCATCAATCCCGGATTACTTCTGAGCATTGTTTTTAGTACCGTTGCATCTACAGTTACAAAATCATACAAGGCGTTATGCTTGTGTTTAAAGTTATCGATCTCTTTTGGACCGGATGCAGTAAGCGCAATAAATGATACTTTTTCTTGTGACGCGAGTTTATAAAAATCATTTATTTTAGCATGTAACTCTTCGTCGTCCTCCGTTTTTGCAAGATCATAAACCACCAACCAATAATTATGATTTTTAATAGATAAGATAGAATCGGTAACATTATTACCTTCTAAGCTTGATATATTCAGATCGGATATCTTTGGAGGATTGATGGCATCCTGAATCAACACATTCATTGTAGAATCGTGAGCCCAAGTAAGTGTATCTTGCCAAGGATAATTTTTCATATCAAATTCCTTTAATTCACCTGTTTTTAAATTCTTGTACAAAAACCTCGTCTCATATTTAGCGGGTTGATAATCGGCCGGAAACACCATACTGTTTTTAATATTCTTACCAATGGCATATGGCCTGAAATCAAAAACTGGTAAATTCCTGTAGGTATATATTGGAAACCAAAAGGACGCTACAAAACCAACTACGGCAAGCGTATTCATGAACATTGGCGAGCTGATCTCATTAATATTTTCCTTACCGGCAAACAATAAGGTTATAAGGATCATTAAAGCAATATCTTTCCAAAAACTTTCCCAAGGTTTTAAAGGTAAAAAGTCGCCAAAACAACCGCAATGTGTTACCTTGTTATAGCAGGCCGAATAAAACGTTAAAAAGGTAAAGAAGGCGATCTGTGCAAACAACAAGCCTAAGGTTAAATTGCGGCGGTAGCCAATTAATAAGAAAACACCTAATACTATTTCACTGGCACAAATAATAATGGCTAATGGCAAACTGATGTGTGCAAACCATTCAAAAAAACCAAGGCCGGTATCTGTTTTAAAAACCTCAAAATACTCTTCGAGTTTATAGGAAAAACCAAGGGTATCATTTGCCTTAATAAATCCAGAAAAAATAAACAAACCACCAACCAAAATACGAGCAATATGAGTTACCCATGTCCAATTAGCAATTATTGGCGCTGCATTTATTAATACTAATTGAATACCAAGCAACACCATTAAGGTGGTTTTACTGAAACAAGGCGGACAGATCCAATAAATGAAAGCGGCCAAACCTATACTCCAAATGGCACGAAATAATTTTGATTCAAAAAATTTTCTCATATGTCTGTTTTATTTAAAATGCAATATCCTTTAAAGTTAATCTAACGCCTTGTTTCAATTCCGGTTTTTATATATTTTAACGAACAGCGATTTTTTAATAAATACCTGGTTAAAACCGCGCTAATTTGCTTAAAAGCAGCATTACTATTGAAAAGCTACAGACCTGCGCTTTTCAATATAATTCTTATATTAGCGGTCTCAATGAGCCAAAACCTGATCATTATCCCAACTTACAACGAGATCGAGAACATCGAAAAGATGATCCGTAAGGTTTTTTCATTGCCTGAAAAATTTCATTTGCTGATAGTAGATGATGGTTCACCGGATGGTACTGCTACCAAAGTAAAGGAGCTTCAAAAGGAATACGGCGACAGTTTGTTCATTGAAGAACGTAAAGGTAAACTTGGCTTGGGCACAGCTTATATTCATGGATTCAAATGGGCGCTGAAACGCCAGTATGAGTTTATTTTTGAGATGGATTGCGATTTTTCACACAACCCCGATGATCTGTTACGTTTATTAGATGCCTGTAAAAAAGGTGCTGATCTGGCAGTTGGATCGCGTTATGTGAAAGGTGGAAACGTAAGTAACTGGGATATGAAACGCATTTTGCTTTCGTATTTTGCGTCATTGTACGTACGTATGGTTTTATGGTTCAATGTAAAAGATACCACTGCAGGTTTTAAATGTTACCGCCGAAAAGTGTTGGAAACAATTGACTTGGATAATATCCGTTTTATGGGTTACGCTTTTCAAATTGAAATGAAGTATACGGCCTACCGCAAAGGATTTAAAATTGTAGAAGTTCCTATTACCTTTGTTGATCGTGTGCTTGGCACCAGCAAAATGAGCTCGAAGATATTTAAAGAAGCCTTTTTAGGTGTTTTACAAATGCGTTTTAAGAAATTTTAATCAGAACAAAGATCATGCGCTTACTTTTCTCTATTAGTTGTTTAGTTATACTTACTTGCAGCTCTGCTCAAGAAAAACATTTAAAGAACATTCAGAAACTTACCTATGGTGGTGATAATGCAGAAGCTTATTTTTCGCCTAATGGTAAAAGCGTGAGTTTTCAGAGCAATAATAAAAAATGGGGATTACAATGTGATCAGATATTTGACCTAGATCTTTCGAAAGCAGCAGCTGATAGTACCTACAAACCGGAGATGATCAGTACCGGAAAGGGACGAACAACCTGCAGCTATTATATGCCAAACGGAAAAGACATCCTTTATGCTTCAACTCACCTTAAACATGATTCATGTCCTCCATCTCCTGTTGAAATAGGTAAATATTTATGGGCTGTGTATCCGGAATTTGACATTTTTGTTGCCAATAAAAAAGGCTTTATTAAAAAACAATTAACCACCAGTAATGGCTATGATGCAGAAGCAACAGTTTCACCAAAGGGCGATAAAATTGTTTTTACAAGCGACCGCAGCGGTGATCTGGAATTGTGGATCATGGATATCAACGGAAAAAACCAAAAACAGATAACTAAAGACCTAGGTTATGATGGTGGCGCATTTTTTTCACCAGATGAAAAGAAACTGGTATTTCGCGCATCGCGACCCAACTCAGAGGAAGAGATCAAAGAATATAAATATTACTTAGATAAACATTTGGTTGCGCCAACAAACATGGAAATATTCACCTGCAATATTGATGGCAGCGACCTGCAACAAATAACACATTTAGGAAAAGCCAACTGGGCGCCATTTTACACACCCGATGGCAAAAAGATCATCTTTTCATCGAATCATCACAGTAAGCGCGGTTACGATTTTCAGTTATTCATGATCAATACCGATGGAACCGGTTTAGAACAAATAACAAAGGAAAGTATGTTCAATGCCTTTCCAATGTTCTCGCCTGATGGTAAGAAACTGATCTGGTCATCAAACCGAAATAATCACGGCACACGCGATACCAATTTATTTATCGCTGATTGGATAGATTAAGCATTTTAGTGATGAGCGCGATACGGTAATGCACTTCCAAATTAAAATCATTAGCCGTTAGTTGATCTTTATAACGTTTATATAAGAACAAGCTCTTTTGAAGGAGATCATTTTGTTTTACCACATCATCTTTTTTCATTTCGGCAATTGATCGCTCGTAGGTCAAGTCGGCCAATATCTTTATTTGATCGGCATTCAGGTGGGTAGATGATTCAATTAATTGTTTGAATTCAGCATCAGATAACAACATCAATTCTTTTAATTCTAAAGTGGTGAATTGTTTAACGGCTTTTTCGATCTCTTCTTCAAATTTATCCCACTCGTTCTTATGCTTAAATCCAAAAATAACTGCCATTACTTTCCCAAACTCTTCAAATTGCCTGAGTATGTAATCTTTTCTAAGCATGAAGTGTTTTGTATACTTGCAGTGTTTGAGTGATCAACAGATCTTGTTCGTTATTATGAATTACAAATGAAGCCAGCTTGATCTTTTCTTCATCGCTCATTTGACTTTTGATCTTATTAAGCACTTCTGCTTCGGTAAGACCATCGCGTTGCATTACACGTTTTATACGCAATTCGAGGGGTGAGGTAACTAAAATAGTTTTATCCAATTCTTTATAAATTCCGGTCTCAAATAAAATTGCGCTTTCTTTAATGATCAAACTTCCTTCATGTTGTTTGGCAAATACTTTAAAATCTGCTCCTACCGCCGGATGAATGATGG
>JBIKKW010000041.1:0-23559 GCA_044360115.1 Bacteroidia bacterium | reverse complement strand
TGATGGTATTTAATTGCTGAAGAAGATCGGTGTTTGAAAAGATCTTATCTGAAATATATTTTCTATCTAAACTCCCATCTGCCTTGTAACAAGATTCTCCTAATAACGAGGTAACTTGGCTTTTAATATTTGGTTTAAAGTATTGGTTTTTTGCGTTCTCGTCGCTATTAAAAACCTTTGCGCCAAAAAGTGCGAACAGTTTTGAAATAACTGTTTTACCACTGCCAATGCCTCCTGTTAATCCAACGATCATTTTTTCTTGATCTTTAATATTTCTACTTCCTTAGGTTCAATACTCATTACGTGAACGCCTTCAGGCAAAACAGAAATTGAAACAGGCAACTTACCTGTGTTCTTTGATCCAACATCCACCTTCGCTTTGAACTGGGCTGTATCTAACTCCGTTAAACGATCTAAGCCGGTTGTGATCTTTACCTTAATTTTATTTGGGAACAATGCGTAATTCAATTCAGGATCAGCATTGGTAGTTCCTAATGAAAGTGTTACAATACGTTCAACAAGTTTATCAACTTTAATGGTAAAATCAACCGAACTGTTATTGATGTATAGTTTTGAATTGGCATTTAATATGGAAATGCGCTTGCTATAATTTGTTTTCAGATCATTTAAATAAACAGGTGCTGTATAAACGGTATCAATACTCTTCAGATCACTTTCTTCACCATTGATCATAACCATACTAGGCTCTGTTTTAATTTCGCTGCCAATATACCCTAAGGCATATTTCACATATAAAGGTACTTTTACAAAAACCTCTTTTTGAGTACCAGCTTTACTCACGAAAGCTATTGTATCTGGATATACTTGTTTTATATCTGTTTTAAACTTGAACAGCTTTTGAAAACCGCCGGTATTGGATGATAGGTAATAACGATTTCGATTGAGATCGCTTTTGGTTTCATTAAAATCAACCGTAACTTTTGTAAATGGTTCGTTTATGCCAATAAACAATAATTTTAAACCACTGGCTTTAACGGTTACATTTATTTCCTTCGGAATTTCGCTAACAGCAACTTTATTTAACGGGTAATTTACAAACTCAACCGGCACCACAAATTGCTTTGTATAAACGGTGTTTAAAGAATGTAACAACCACAATGCTGTGGCAATTAATAAACAAATAAAAAAAGCCGAGAGTTGGTTCGGCTTTTTAATTTTTATTTGTTTAAATGCATTCACTATTTATGAATTTTGATTTAATGTTCCTGAAGCATCCATTGAAACAGCATTTTTTGAAATTTTCATCTTAGTGCCGTCTTCCACTTCCATGATCATAGATCCATCTTCTTTTACTTCATGTATTTTACCGTAGATACCACCGATCGTTAAAATTTTATCGCCTTTTTTTAAAGCCTCAATGTATTTTTTTTGCTCTTTTGCTTTCTTCATTTGCGGACGGATCATAAAGAAATAGAAAACCACCACGATGGCAATTAAAGGTAAAAATGACATAATTCCACCCTGTTGTCCCTGAGGGGCTCCCATTAAAATAAATAGTTGTAGCATAGTTGTTTTTGTTTTGTTTTTATATTAATTAAAATCCTGGTTCTTTTACACTCTCCATGGCAATAACTTCTGCCTTTATGCGAATGATACGGGTAGATGGTTCGCAATTTGTAACAATGGTAACTGTTTTTTCCATGATGCCTTTTTTTCCTTCGCTCGAAAATACAACATTCACATTCCCTTCTTTACCTGAACCAATTGGCTCTTTTGGCCACTTTGGTACAGTGCAACCACAGCTGCCGTTAGCGCCTGAAATGATCAAGTTACTGTTACCTATGTTCTTAAATTTAAAGTTGTGGCTTACCACTTCGCCTTGGGTAATTTTCCCGAAATCAAACACCTCTTCTTCAAACTTTATCTCAGGCAAACTGCCCGATGTTTTTCCATCTGCTGAAGCTGTTATATTCACGTCAGATGAATCAATATTGGTTTTATCATCTCCACATGAAACAAGAAGGCTTAACGCAATAATGGCAATAATTGATTTAAAATTCATAACAGGTACAAAGATACAATTTATACAAGAATTGTTTTAGAATTTAGCACGTATCTTACGAACTTTACGCTTGTTCTTACCAAACCAGTTATTATGCTTCGATCGGTAAAAACTACTTTTACCACGAATAACACGGCTGTAACTAAATGTCATATAAACGATCGCATCTTTATTGGTTGGATCGCCACGCTTAGATCCCCAGGCATGCGAAAGGAAAGCACCAACATTGGCATCTTTTGTTTCCTGAGGTAATTCACTTGTTCGCATAGCTAATCCCGCAGTGTAAGGATCCGAAGGTTGAGATGGATACTGACCGCTAATATCATCCAAATAATCTGAAAAGGTTTTCATGTAATTGAATTCAAAACCTAAACGATGACGTTTATCAAATGTAAAGTAAAATCCAACACCAACCGGAATACCTAAAACGATCTTTTTGTATTCATAACCTTCAACATAATATTCTCTCATCTTTACCCACTCACCTTGATATTTCGATTTTGGGTTTGTGAAAAATCCGCCAACACCACCAAACACATATGCTCTGAAACTATTGCGGTAACGGTATGTATTCCCTAGATCCGGATCGGTATAAAAAAAGATCTCGGCCGTTTCACTCAAAGAAAAAATATCATTTCTGAAATTAAAGTTACGATACCTCCTGCCCGGATTGGTAGATAATTTATCATCTCCCTCAATGCGCATGTAATCAAATGCCGTTTTTAATGAGATCTTGTCTCTCCATTTATAACGAGCAAAAAGTCCTCCATTCCATCTTGTTTTTGATAGTTTCATATCAGAAACAAAATCACGACGGGTCTTTTCCTTACCACCAATATCACCAAGATAGTTGGTAGCACCTATAGATCCACCATAATCCCAAAGCCACTGAGCCTTTAAATTAGCAGAAGTTAAAAAAATAAGTAAGTATAGTATTCGCTTCATAAATACGCTGAAAATCAAACTCAAATATAAATAAAAATTACCAAAAACAGTAGTAAATTGATATTTTTAAGCGAAATTTGTTAAATAGTACTTAACATAGCATGACAACTCCCATCACACAACTTTTTAAGATCGAATTTCCCATTATTCAGGCCGGTATGATCTGGTGTAGCGGCTGGGAATTAGCAAGTGCCGTTAGCAATGCAGGCGGACTTGGATTAATTGGATCAGGATCGATGTATCCCGACGTTCTGCGTGATCAGATCATAAAATGCAAGGCTGCTACCAATAAGCCTTTTGGAGTTAATGTGCCACTTTTATATCCTAATATCGAAGAGCACATAAAGATCATTATTGAAGAAGGTGTAAAAATTGTTTTTACAAGTGCGGGGAATCCAAAAACATGGACCAAACATTTAAAAGACCATGGGATAACTGTTGTACACGTAGTAAGCGCCGTTAAATTTGCTTTAAAATGTCAGGAAGCAGGCGTAGATGCCATTGTTGCCGAAGGTTTTGAAGCAGGCGGACATAACGGTCGTGAAGAAACAACCACCCTTGTTCTAATTCCACAAGTGCGTAAAGCGTTATCTATCCCATTGATCGCTGCTGGCGGAATTGGAACAGGTTCTCAAATGGCTGCAGCATTTGCTTTAGGCGCAGATGCCGTTCAGGTTGGAAGCCGTTTTGTGGCTACACCTGAAAGCAGTGCACATCAAAATTTTAAGAATGCCGTTATAAATACCAACGAGGGCGATACGCAACTGACCTTAAAACAACTTACCCCCGTTCGATTAATAAAAAATAAATTCTTTAAAGAGGTGGATGAAGCTGAAAAACGCGGTGCCACTGCCGAAGAACTACAAACACTTTTAGGACGTGCCCGCGCTAAAAAAGGAATGTTTGAAGGAGACCTGGAAGAAGGAGAATTGGAAATTGGTCAGATTAGCGCTGCCATTAAGGAAATTAAACCGGCAGCAGATATTGTAAATGAATTGATGCGCGATTTTAAAGCTACACTTGATCGCTTAAAAACTTTAAGTTAAATGATAAAATTTGAAAGATTTACACTGGCCAACGGCTTAAAAGTGATCGTACACCAGGATAAGAGCACACCCATGGCATGTGTGAACATTTTGTATGATGTAGGCGCGCGCGATGAAGACGAAAGTAAAACAGGATTTGCACATTTATTTGAGCATTTGATGTTTGGCGGAAGCATTAACATACCCAATTACGATGAGCCTTTGCAATTGGTGGGTGGCGAAAATAACGCCTTTACAACCAACGACATTACCAATTATTATTGCACGGTGCCTGCCGAAAATTTAGAAACAGCTTTTTGGCTTGAAAGCGATCGCATGCTTAGTTTGGCCTTTACCGATAAAAGTTTGGAAGTGCAACGTAGCGTAGTTATTGAAGAATTTAAACAACGTTACCTCAATCAACCTTATGGCGATGTTTGGTTGTTATTACGACCATTGGCCTTTAAAGCACATCCATACAAATGGGCAACCATTGGTAAAGAGATCAGTCATATTGAAAATGCGGTGATGGATGATGTAAAAGGTTTCTTTAAAAAACATTATCATCCGGCCAATGCCATTATGGTGGTTGCCGGAAATGTAGAGTTGGAGCATGTTAAACAGCTCAGCGAAAAATGGTTTGCGCCGATTGCAGCACAACCAAAGGTAAACAGACAATTACCGCTTGAACCAAAACAAAACGAATTCAGAGAATTGACCGTGCAACGCGATGTGCCGGCCAATGCCATTTACATGACCTATCACATGTGCAGCCGATTGCATCCTGATTATTACGCAACAGATGTACTTTCAGATATTTTATCACGCGGAAATTCATCGCGCTTGTATATTTCATTAGTAAAGGAAAAACAATTGTTCAGTGATATCAATGCATACGTTAGTGGTGATTTTGATCCGGGTTTATTTGTTGTATCGGGTAAGGTAAATGATGGCGTTGATGTAAGAGCCGCCGAAAAGGCCATTGAAGATGAATTGGAGAAATTAAAAACTGCGGCAGTTACTGATAATGAGTTGCAAAAATGCAAGAATAAAGTTGAAAGCAGCATAACCTTCAGTGAAACAGATGTACTAACAAAAGCAACCAATTTAGCCATTTCAGAACTACTGGGTGATGCAGACGAGATCAACAAAGAGATAGAAAAATACAATACCGTTACAAAGGAACAATTAACGCGCGTTGCAAATGAGATATTTCAACACACGAATTGCTCAACCCTTTATTATTTAAAAAAATAGATCATGGTATTTAATGATAATACAGCCAACCTGCACACCTTAACCTTTGCCAAACAAGTTGAACATGAACTGTTGGCATTTAAGGCGCATCAACATGAAGATCATACGCTTTACTTGCCAAAGCGCGTGGAGCAATTAAAGCAACATGCCAAGGCTGATGAATTAAAACATTTAATTGACTACCTAACACATTTTAAACCCAACATTGGTGTGTTTGCCGGAAGTTTCAATCCTTTTCATAAAGGTCATTTTAATGTATTGGTAAAAGCCGAAAAAATATTTGATAAGGTGATCATTGCCTTTGGTGAAAATCCAGCCAAACACGATAAAAAATGGCCTATTCCGCAACAGATCAAAAACAGACAATGCGAAACTTACAATAGTTTACTTACCGATTTTATTGATTCGTTAGGTTATGAAATAACTGTTATAAGAGGTTTGCGTAATTCAACCGACTTTCAATATGAGCAAAATCAATACCGTTACATACAGGAATTAAAGCCGGATATTAAGATCATAAATATATTTTGCGATAAAGAGTTTGAACACATCAGCTCATCGGGTATTCGTACACTTGAAAAATTCAACAGACATCAAAATTATTTATTGGAGTAATTGATGCTGAAAAGACAATTTTTAAATAAGCGCTTTCCACTCATTTTTTGGATACTGGCTGCCGTTTCATTTTTGATAGTGATCTTGCGTGCAAAATTGGCGCCTTTTACGCATGATGAAACTGCTACCTTTTATTATTACATCCAAAGCGGGCAATACATGCCATACCATGCGCATTTAGATACCAACAACCATATTTTAAACAGCATGCTCAGTAATGTGTGCTATCAATTATTTGGTTCTTCTAAATTCAGTTTACGCCTACCCAATCTTGTTTTCTTTCTATTTCTCGTTTTTGCAATTTGGCGTATTTGCAAACATTTACGAAGCGATCTGGCAAAGCTCTTACTTCTAATAGGATTTATGTTTTCGTACAACTGGCTTACCTTTTTTTCGGTTAGCCGAGGGTATGGACTTTCATTTGCTTCCTGCATTTTAGCCGTTTCATTTTTAATTGATCTTATAAAAACCAATCAAACAAAACACCTCATTTATTTTAGCTTTTGGATGCAATTGGCCATGGCATCAAGTCTTATTATGATGCCTGTTTTTTGCATCATGCTGGGGCTTTTATTGATACACCAACTATTCAACAAACAATTTTTCAATTGGAAGAACATCGCCATATTAATTGTTAATGGTTTACTTATTTTATACTGGGTAAAATTTTCATCTTACCTCAAAGAACAAAACGGATTAACACATGGTGCCGGAGAAAGTTACTGGCTTGTAACTTTTGAAACATTAATTTACATGGTTACCGGTTCGTACTCTCATATTTTACAAGGTGTTTTGGTGGGCGCAACCGTATTAGTAGTTGTAGTTGGTATTATTGATTATATCCGCGCAATTCCAAGCTTTAAGAACCTATTCCTTAATTTACATTTTTATTTTTTAGCGCTTTTTCTTGCAGAGATCATCGGTATTTACCTCATGAAAAAAATCATGCACATTAATTATCCGGAAGACCGCACTGCTCTATTCTTTTACCTAACACTCATTTTATATGTGGTGTTTTTGGTAGATAAACTCGAAAGTGTTTTAATGAATTATTTTTCGGTGGCCGTTTCTCTGGCATTCCTTATTCATTTTGCTTTAAAGATCAATTTCCGTAAACACGAATTATACATTTACGACACCTTTCCTGATCGTTTTTACAAAACACTTTTAGAAAAACAAAAACAATATCCGCTTCCAATTACCATAGGCGGGCACCGTTGCCGCGAATTTATTTATGGCTTTATGAATTACCGAAGCGATGGTGCTTTAAACGCTATGGACCCGCCTGAATTGCTACACATGAATTGTGATTATTTGATTGCCAAGGCCGGCGAAAAAACATTTTACGATCGGTATTATACCGAACTGGATTCTGAACCCGATTGGAATTTCAGATTACTTGAACGAAGAGATAAGATCAAGAACAATTTGATCCTTGAAATAAAAGATAAAACATTTAATGGCGATGGTGAATTTTATGAATTAATGAATGATACCAGTAATTTTATTTTCCCTAACAAAAACCCTATACGCGCCGATTTTACATTTAAAGTGAACAAAGTACCAGTGCCATTTGCTGCCTGGTTGGTAGTGCAAATTGATAGCATGAACGGGAACAATTTTTGCTTTAAACGCACTTCATTAAATTGGATCAAAAAAGATTACAACAACGATAAAACATACACTTTCTCAGTTGTTACACCCACTTTACCAAAACAATTCAAATGTTTTAAGGCCTTTTTATGGAACATTAAAAAAGAGAAAATAGACATTACCTTTACCTCACTTAAACTTTACCAATTAGAAGGCAAAGGCATTAATTACGTTGCACCTATATATTATTGATCATGCTAAACAGAAAGAACGCACCCGAATTTAAAGCCATTGAAGAGATCCATATCCCTCAGGCACAAACACAGCAATTAAGCAACGGCATAAATGTGCATTACATTAACTCCGGATCGCAGGAACTGGTAAAGATCGAATTTCTGTTCAAAGCAGGAATGTATTTTCAGGAACAACCGCTTGTTGCCAGCAGTACAAACAACATGATCGAAATGGGATCAAGTAAGTATACCGCCAACGAGATCTCTGAAAAAATTGATTATTACGGAGGTTTTTTAGAATTGGAAACCGGACAAGATTATGCGAGTATCACTTTGTATACCTTAAATAAATATTTAAACGAGACCATTGGTATCATTGAAGATATTTTAAAAACACCAACCTTTCCAAAGGATGAGTTTGACATTTACATCAACAACAAAAAACAAAAACACCTGGTTAACTCACAAAAGGTAAGTGTATTGGCACGTCGCCGTTTTAACGAATTGTTGTTTGGCGAAAAACACCCGTATGGTATTGATGTAAAAGATGATGATTTTGAAAAAGTGAATATCCAAATTGTAAAACAATTCTTTAATACGCACTATCATTCGGGTAACTGCACCATTATTGTTTCGGGTATGATGCCGGAAAGCTTATTACCAACTTTAAATTCACTTTTTGGTAATGTGTCTTGGGGACAATCAAGCAACATAATAAAAGATCCGATCTATAAATTAGATACCACACAACAACAAAAACATTTATTGGAAAAGAGTGATGCCATACAATCTGCCATTCGTGTTGGGCGGATCATGTTCAATAAACGCCATCCCGATTATTTTCAGTTTCAGGTATTAAACACCATATTAGGCGGTTATTTTGGTTCGCGTTTAATGGCTAACATTCGTGAAGATAAAGGTTACACCTATGGTATTGGATCAGGATTAGCATCATTGGTTAATGAAGGTTATTTTTACATTAGCACAGAAGTTGGAGCTGATGTAACACAAAAAGCATTGGATGAGATCTATTTTGAATTGAAGCGTTTGCGTGAAGATAAAGTTGGTGCAGATGAATTAACTACTGTAAAGAATTATATTTTGGGTCAGTTTTTACGCAGTGTGGATGGTCCGTTTGCCTTAGCAGATAAATTCAAAGGTATTTGGATGTATGGATTGGATTATAATTACTACGATAATTACTTCCATGCCGTAAACTCTGTAACAGCCGAGCAATTGCGTGATTTGGCAAATAAGTATCTTCAGGAAAAAGACATGATCGAGTGTGTGGCCGGGAAGAAGTAATTAAATACATTTAAAATAAAAGCAATGAACGATTATAAATTTTGTCAAAGCTGCGGCTTCCCTTTGAAAAAAGATTCGAAAGGAGGAGGCTCAGAAAAGGATGGATCGATAAGTAAGAAGTATTGCTCGATGTGCTACGAGAATGGTGCTTTTTTAACACCACCCGAAATAAACACTGCTGAAAAAATGCAGAAATTTTGCATTGAACAAATGAAGAAAAGCGGTTATAACGGTTTTATTGCCTGGCTTGCTACACGATCTATTCCTAAATTAGAGAGATGGAGATCGTAAGGTATGAGTTTTAAATCACATAAAAGAAACTTCTGAAACGAAATAAAATGATTCAATGAGAATATTAGTTTTAGCAAATTTATTATTGATCATTTTAGTTATCGCTGGCTGTTCATCCGAATCCGATACATATACAGATCAAATAGAATCTCCCAAAATACAGATCCTTGGCAAAAAAATAGACACTACATTTTTATATGGTGGATACAAGGATGAAGGCGCTTATGTGATATATGATAAAAATGGCAATTCAAGGCACGAACCAATCAAGGGAAAAGGCAGCGTTAACACGACTTCATTGGGTACATATTATATTGATTACGATTTTACCGATCCCCTTGGAAACCACTCCGCAACGGTAACTCGAACCGTTTATGTGATAGAAAGCAATTATGCATATTTGAACGGCACCTATGATGTTGTCTGCCAATGCTCCATCACAACAAATGGTTCAATAAAAACAGAAAGTGTTGCAAGCAATTATACTGCTAACGTTTTGTCTAGTTCTACTCCAAATGGAATTTCAATTAATTTCATAAATGTTGGTCCAGAAGTTCTTCAACCTATTACCAGCATTATTGGTGACTCCATAGTATTTACATATTATAGCCCAAATTTACAACTCGTTGGTGGCAATGGTGGATTCGGAAAACTTTCATCCAATAAAGACCAATTTACAATTTACAGTATTGCCAAACCCTTTCGTAATAATAAAACCTACCATTGTAAAAATACATTTACAAAACAGTTAAATATAAACCTACCTCATTAATTATGAATTTTCTGCATCAATGGTCATATATGATCGAAAATTAGAAAATAGGTAGGTTGAATTTGAAGATCAAATCAAAAAAGCTCCCTTGGGAATTAGCAAAAATGGGGGGTTAAGATCTTACTTTTGTTCCTTTAACCAAGCCATAGCCTCTTCTTTATCTGTAAAAATTTGTTGTGGGTAATTAAACTTACTGAAGCTATTTATAAAAGACAATAGTCCTTTTTGAATCATATTCGAAACCAAAACCGCTCTAGCCTTTGTTTTATTTACACTATTCTCAAGTTTGGCGCGTTCCTTTGCTTTTTTATCCATACTCCATTTGGCGCGGGCGTCAAACAATTTTAAAGCCGGCTTATCATTTGAAATATGCCTTAAAACCAAATTCAGGTCGATCACATCATATTCATCAACTTTACCGCAATCTTTCATGGTAATGATGATAATATCATTAGCCACCTTTTGAATGCTTGCAATTCGTGTTTCTGTTGTTGATACGATGGTCATTTGAACTATAAAGTTACATTAATAACGAATATGTGCTATAATATTACACCAATGGTAAGCTCATAAATCCTTATTTAAGTAAAATTAACTAACTTCAATAAATGCTTAACTCAAAAAATAAGGATCAAAAGGCCGGATATTATGGTATAGGTTTACTTATTTTGTTTCTGTTTGTTTTTGCTGTTTTACCAAGACTTACCAGCGAGCAACCTGTAATTTATCTGGTAAAGACCATCTATTGCATCATAAAACTGTACTTTATTTTTTACGGGCAAACCACCGTAAAACTCCTCAACCGCTCGTATACGCCTTGGTCGGTTTTCCTTTTCTTTTGTACCTCGGTTGCCTTGATCATTTTAGGGCAATTACCAAAACTGCAACGCGAATTAAACATCATTCATATTGATCCCGTACCTGATAACAACATCAATAATCTTCCGCCTTTTAGCGCAGCAACCCATTCTCCCATGCTCATGGAATCATTGGGTAACGATGGCTTTACGTTGGATTACATGATCGTTAACTACAAGGAGTTTGTTACCGAAAACACAGCCCTTTTTCCGATAATGGCTGCCTACGAACTTAACAAACGTGGTTATGAAATAAGCGATGATGCCAATGAGGCGCTCGACAGATTCGCGGAGGAACAAGGCTTTCCAAA
This sequence comes from Bacteroidia bacterium, assembly GCA_044360115.1. Lineage (GTDB taxonomy): Bacteria > Bacteroidota > Bacteroidia > B-17B0 > Aurantibacillaceae > Aurantibacillus. The sequence goes on along the minus strand of JBIKKW010000041.1, from coordinate 12,332 downwards.
CATCATTCAACTCATATTAGCAATCAATAAAATGAATCCGGAAGAAGTAGCTGAGAAATATAAGTGATACCATAAAAAAACTATCTAAAACAAACATCAACAAAGTGGTTTTACGCTCAAAGATCCATAACATACATTATACCAGACCTGTGGCAATTTGGGTGCTAGCTACATTTATTGCTGCTTGTGCTTGCTCTCCAAGTCAAGATGAAGAAATATACCATTACGAAACATTTTTTAACGCAACAATCATCATCACCGGAATTATTTTTACCTCCTCTGCCTTCATCATCTTAAACATGAGAACGCTAACAATTCAGGATGATCGGATCATTTACAAGAACCACTTTACCCAATCAAGCATAACCTATTATTTAAATGATATTATTGATTTTGAATGGAGCGGCAGACCAGTAGTTACAGGCGGACGTTATGGCCCAAGAAGTAAATTAAGTAATGATATGTTCACCTTAAAATTTAAAGGTGGAAATGAATTGACCATATTCATTTCTCAGTATGCAAACTTCAAGGATATACGAGCTTTCTTTTATCAATATTGCATAAAACATAGCATCATTCACATGCGATCATTAGAAGATCGTAAAAAGAGTATTTTAGATCAGTAAGTTCAATTCATTCTGTTCAATAACAATTGCTATCTTTACACCGTGTCTCAAAAACCTTTGAAAATATTTATTGTTGGTCCGGCTTACCCATTACGCGGCGGCCCGGCTCAATTCAATGAAAATTTGTGTGAAGAGTTAAGATCAGCCGGACACGATGCGCAGATCATCTCCTATTCATTACAATATCCCAATTTTTTATTTCCGGGTTCATCACAATTTGAAAAAAGCGGAACGGCACCAAAAGGTATTCCCATTCACACCCTTATCAATTCGGTGAATCCGTTCAATTGGTTTAAAGTAGCGCGCTTCATTAAAAAACAAAAGCCCGATTTTATATTGTTCCGATACTGGTTGCCTTTTTTCGGACCAAGTTTAGGCACCATTGGGCGATTAGTAAAAAAGCAAACAACTGTTTTAGCACTTACCGATAACATCATCCCGCATGAAAAACGTCCGGGTGACGGACCATTCACCAAGTATTTCGTGAATTCCTGCCATGGGTTTATTGCCATGAGTAAAGCGGTTTTAAATGATATCAGTAAATTTTCATCAACCGATAAAAAAGCTTACTCACCGCATCCCATGTATGCAACTTATGGTCCGGAAGTGAGTATGCAGGAAGCGCGCGCTAAATTAGGATTGAATGCGAATGATAAGATCGTATTGTTCTTTGGCTTGATAAGACATTATAAAGGTTTGGATATTTTACTGGAATCGTTTGCCAAGGAAAATGTGAAACTGCAGAACATTAAATTGTTGGTGGCAGGCGAATTTTATGAAGATAAGCAGCCATATTTAGATCTGATAAACAAACACGGTTTAAAAGATCAGGTGATCATGCACGATCAGTTCATTGCGAACGATATGGTACGCTATTATTTCTGTGCGAGTAATTTAGTGGCTCAAACCTACAGAAACGCTACGAACAGCGGCGTTACCATGGTCGGTTATTATTACAACAAACCCATGTTGGTGACCAATGTTGGCGGTTTGGCAGAGATCGTACCACACGATCAATGTGGCTATACCATTTCACTTGATCAAAAACTTATTGCCAATGCCATGGTTGATTTCTTTGAAAAGAACAGAGAAAATGAAATGGTGAGCAATGTGAAAAAAGAGAAGATCAAATACGAATGGAGCACATTTATTAACACCCTGTTAGAATTGTATAACAGGTGTTCATAATTTCCATAATTACCCCCTACCCTTCAATTCCCTTTATTTTAAAGCACTTACAACCGTTTACTTCATCAATGGTTAATTACTTCCGTTTTTGTTGATAAAGCAAATTTATTAAGCGCCAAAGCCTTAGTATTTTTATAAGGTTAGCAGAATGGCGGATGTACCGCTTTTCTGGCAATACACATTAAATCTATTACTCAATGGCTCTACAAGTCAATGTAAACGATATTTTATCGCAGCTTTACCAAAACCGTGGTATTGTTGAGTTTCTATTTGCAAATCGTGAGAATATCACCGTTAACGAATTGTTAGCGCGCGGTGATCTGTCCCAAGACCAATACAACAAGCTCAAATCACTCGACCTCATTTACGAATACGAGAACATCGTGAGTTTAAATGATGCTGTAGTGGCTATGTTTGAAGACTTCATGGAAATTGGTGAAGTTACTCCGGGTTTTATCAACGATTACATCAATGAACTCAATCGACATATCAAATTCTACCAGGAAGCCCGCGAAATGCGCTTCTTACGAAGCATTAAAAAATATTTAAAACGCATTAACGCAACATTAACCCGCGAGATCATTAAGCTTCAAAAAAATGTGGATGATACTTACAAGAACGAAAGTAACTACCGCATTAAATTACAAAAGCTGGAAGATTACCGTGAGAAACGAGATACCATTATCGATTTCATTAAAAAAACAAGTGATGTTGTTGAGGAAACACGATCGTTATTTGCTTTAACCAATGATTCGGAATTGTACGGTATTGTGCAATCTTTGAAAGGCAGCTTAATTGAGAACTTAGACTTCTTGATCGAGATCCAAACAGATATTACCGACTTCATCAACAAGATCCAGTTCCAGTTAGATGTTTACAAAAAAGCGCAGCGATTGAAGGAGATCAAAGACCATGGTGCTTTGTATTTTAAAACATCTTTTAAAGAAAATGTTGCTGCCATAAACACACTTAAACACAACGGCCATAAGAGTCCGAAAACAAAAATTGCGGTCGACTTTTTATTTACCGATGACGGACATGTATTGTGTAAACGTGTAGCAGAAAAATATAAGCTAACCCGCTTAATGGTGCGTGGATTGGCCGATAAGCTTCCAGGAAACTTTAAGGATAAAGGTTTAGAACAACAGATAAAATTAGACACTGAAAAATTGGTAGAGCGTTTTTTAACTCAAACCAAATTGAACCTGTTTGAATATTTAATGGATTACAAATTCCCTAAAGCAATTGGCAATGTTTCATTTGAAGAACGTCTATCGCTTTTTGTGGAGATAGCCATGGAATACCAAAACGCATTGGATTTTAAATACCGCTTACAGTATTTTGATTATGAAGATGCGAATAAGAACAAGAAGCGCTTGGGTTATACCTTGATATTACCATTAAAAGAAAAAGAGAAAACCAAGAAAGTTAAACAAGCAAGTTAGTTAACAGTCAACAGAAACTAGTCGTCAGAACGCAGTAAGTATTGACTAGCAACTAACGACACACAACTTACAACTAAAGAAAAAATATATGTTAGCAGAAGATTACAATTTACCGAAACAAACACACGACATCTTTTCAGTAATGGCTCGTGGTAATTTTATTTCGAGTAATGGTACTAAAGATGGAATGAACCGTTTATACGACATCATTAATAACCCTGAGAATTTTGATAGACTTCAGGCGTATTTTAATGTGATCCGTTATAACATTGAGCGTGGAAATAATTATTTCTATTTCTCAAAATTAAGCGAGCCTAACAGTGAGTTAGAAAAGAAATTAGAACGTTTTGAGCGTTACATTGACATTGTTGATCTTTTAGCCAGTATGGATAATAAGATCACGATCGGTCGTCGTTTTCGTCCGTCTGAAATTGCGGAAGAGTGTAACGCGAACGTACGTTTGAAACAAAAACTACAAAAGATCCCTTTGTACCGTTCGGAAACCTTACACAATAAGGTGCGCGAAATTTGCGACCTCATGAGCAGAGATTCGTTCTTGGAATTGGAAGATGAAAAAACAGAATCATATAAAGTATTGGATTCGTACAATTACTTATTAGACGTGATCAACTCGATTGCTATTTATGAAGATAGCGGTAACTCGGATGACGCGCAGGGATTGGTATATAACTAAAGGCAAAAGTTAAAAGGCAAAAGCTAAAAGTTAGAAGGATAAAGGCTAAAACTGAAAGTCATCAAATTCGAAATAGTCACACTGAGCGGAGTCGAAGTGTGTTTGTAGTATAAAAGAAAGAAAAAGGAACGAGGACCTAGAATAAACCTCAAACAAAACAAGAAACACATAAGAATGGAAAATTGCAGAATATTAAACAGGATCGTAGAAATTAATATTGCTAACGTAAAGTATGCCGATATTGAATTAAGTGGGAACACGTGTTTTGTGGGAACCAATAACTTTGGTAAAACATCCCTTCAACGTGCGATCTTATTTTTTTACAGCGCTAATAGTCGTGGTTTGGGTATCTCCGCTTCACAAAAACCTTTTGAGGAGCACTACTTCCGCTATGAGAACTCTTATTTAATATACGAGATCGCTACAGAGGATAAACCATTTTTCGTGATCGTTTATCGTCATAACAAGTTAGTGTTCCGTTTTGTGGATGCAGCTTATGATCCGGACTTCTTCTTTAACAACAATGATGAGGCCATGAAGATCAAAGAGATCATCGCCAATTTTGAGAAGCGTGGCATTTACATCTCTAACCAAATTGATACATTTGAACGTTACCGTAACATCATCTTTGGAACCGAAACAGATAAGCAATTATCAAAGTTCCACTTATTAAAGGGTAACGAAAAATATCAAAACATTCCTAAATCAATCACTAACGTATTCCTTTCTTCAAAAAGTAGTATCGATTCGCGCTTTATCAAAGATTTTATTGCTAACTCCTTAACTACCGAGAACAGCAGCATTAAATTAGAACAAGTAGAGCGTCAGTTACGTCAGTTTAACGAGAAGTATTCTGATATTGAAACGTATTTAAAGAAAGAAAACAACTGATCGAATTCATTGATAAGAAATACGATCAGGTACACATGTTAAAAGGCGCTCAAATGGAGATGGCCGACAAACTTGGTAGCAGCTTACGTTTTGCCGAAAATCAAAATGAGGCCATTCGTGAAGCGTCGAAAAAGAAAGAAGAAGAGTTGGAAACGCTTACCAATGAATACGATCAAACCAAAGAACATATTGAAGACAAACAAAACAACATTCGTGAAGAGATCGGTTATTATGACAGAACCATTCGTGATGCCAACAAAAAATTAAAAGAATACAAAGAGAAGAATATTGAAGAGGCCGTAGAAAAAAATGCGGAGCGCGAAAAATTACAAGTTGAATTAAATATTGCCCGCCGTGAGTACGAAAGCTTAACGTCCAATGTAGCGAGTATCGAATTAAAATACTCCTCGTTAATTGAGCAATTACGTAATGATAAGAGTGCTTACATTAATAAGATCAACTCTAAAACAAGTGAGATCTTCAATCACTACAACGAATTACAATTATTACAAAAGAACGAATACAATAAGCGTGATGCGGAGTTAAAAGAAAAGCGTGATGAAGCTTTAAATGAAATTAACGCCGAGGTTACCAGCAAACAAATTGAATTCAACGAATTAAAAAGTGAAGAGAAAGTGATTCGTAACACCCGCTTTTATGAGCAAGAGATAAAAGCATTGGAGAACGAATTAGCTGAATTGCGTGCTGTTAGCTACAAGAACAAGAGTGAACGTGCCATTAAGCAAAACATGGTTTCTACCATTCAACGTGAGTGGGAAGCATTGGAATTGAAATTAAAAACATCTTTATCCAATCGTGTAAACCAAACCAATAACGAGATCATTAAGATCAAAACAGAGATAAAAGAGATCGAAGAAAAATTGAATGTTCAGCACGATGCATTTTATGGTTTCCTTGAAAAAAATGTAAAGAACTGGCACGAGACAATTGGTAAGGTTGTAAATGAGAAATTATTATTCAGAACAGATATTAGTCCGGAAGTAAAAGAACAAACCGCAAATACTTTATACGGCATTAGCTTGAACTTAGAGCCGGTTGAAGTTGTTTCAAAATCAATTGAAGAATATCAATTTGAAAAGAACGAGCGTTTAGCTCAAATTCGCGATCTGGAAGAAGCATTAAATCAGTTTCAAACAGCTAACAACGAAGAAAAAATGTTGGCTGCCGACAAATACGGTAAACAGTTAGGTGAATTAAAGGAAGATGTGAAAGTACTCACCTACTCTTTAGAATTAGCTGATAAACGCGAAAAGAAATTAGCGGATGAATACGAAGACTGGAAAGTACGTGCCGGAAAGGAAATTGAGGAATCATTGACCGGTAACCGTCAGCGTTTGAATATCATTGAAGAGGAATTGAGCATCTTAAATAAGAAGAAGAATCAATTATTAAATGAGTTCAATACTCAGTTTGATAAATTAAAAGCTTATAATGATGAGCGTTTAACTGAATTAAAATCGCGTCAGGAATCAGAGATCAGCGAATTAGAAGTTGAGAAAAAGAATCAGGTAAAAGAATTTGAGACCAAAGAAGAAGAATTAGCGAAAGAAAAAGAAAGCAACTTTAAGAGCAAGGGTGTAGATTCGAAACAATTGAAAAATGTGGAGAATCGCATGAAAGAGATACAGGAAGCCTTAAAGGAGATTGAGCAATATTCGCAGATCATCAGTGATTATTTAAAAGATAAGCGTGAAATATTTGATAAGTTACCTGACCTCATTCAAAAGAAAGAAGAGTTTGTAAAATCAAACAATGATTTGGGATTACAATTAGAGGAAGTTACCCGTAAATACAATTTAAAGCGCATGGAGTTGAACAAACAGAAACGTGCGTTTGATGAAGAGTTGATAGACTTTAACAACGGTATCAATTTTTACAGCAACAACTTCCGCGAAACGCCTGTTTACGCTAAATATTCAGACATTATTGAGCGTGCCGAACCAAAACGTACCAATTACAACATTATGGACCTGTGTACGCAATTATTAAAGAACGATTCGCACTTTAATGAGGAGTATGGCGCATTTCAACGTTATGTGAATGAGTTTGCAGGTAAGTTCAGAATTGACAACCACTTTAACTTTATTATTCGTAATGATGCCACACAAGGCGAATACGAGCGCTTTGCACAAAACTTACGTTCGTTCATTAACGAAAATAAAATTGAATTATCAATTGCCGAAACAGCAACGCAAATTGGCTTGGTAACAGATAGTATTGCAACCAAAGTAAAAGAGTTAAGCGGACAAAAAGATAAGATCCAACATATCATTTCATTGATCGCAGAAGACTTTAAGAAAGCGGAATTTGAAGAGAGTAAGTTGATCGAATTTATTAAGATCCGTTTAGAAGAGTCGGATAACAAAGTTTACAAGTTATTGAAACGTATTCAGGAGTTCCGTGAAGAGAACGGATTGGTATATAATGAAGGTTTATTTAACACCGACTTTGCTACCGGTCAAAAACGTGAGATCAGTACCAGAGCGGTTAAATTATTAGAACAATTACGCAGTGCCATTAAAGAGCAAGAACAAGAAGAGATCAAATTACAAGACTTGTTTGAATTGAAGTTCAACATTAAAGAAGGTATGAACGAAACCGGCTGGACACATAAGATCGATAGTATTGGTAGTACCGGTACCGACATCCTTGTAAAAGCCATCATTTACATTACTTTATTGCACGTATTCATCAAAGAATCGAGTCACCGCAGCAGTAAAGACTTTAAAGTACATTGCATCATCGACGAGGTAGGTCAAATTTCGGCGCATTACTTACGTGAGTTATTACGTTTTGCGAAGAACAGAAATATTATGATGATCAACGGTTTACCAAACAAATCGGGCTTGGAGAGTCATTACAAATACACTTACCAATTCAGAAGAGAAGAGAACAACGTGCGTATTTTCCCAAGTATAGTAACAGAAGTAGAAGCATAAAAAATGAAAAAGTTCATCAGCTTATCAATTGTAGCCTTCATAGCATTCAGTTTTAAAAGTGCAGATTGCAATTCTTTGATATTTTTTAAGGAAGGTACTCAAACAACCATGACATCTTATAATGATGATGGTAAAGTAACCGGAAGCAGTAAAACAGTTTATACGAAAGTAGTTAAAAGTGCGGGGTCAACAGCGGTGACAGCATCGCAGGAAACCTTTGATAAGAAAGGGAAACCAAGCACAAAAAGTGATTATACCATAAAATGCGAAAAAGGCACTTTGTATTTTGACATGAAGATGGTATTGCCACAACAACAAGCAGATTCGTATAAAGATTTTGAAATGACAGTTGAAGGGGCAGACAAAGAATTTCCTACGAATTTTGTTGTGGGATCAACCTTAAAGGATGCAAACATCAAATTCATGTTCAAATCAAAAGATGGCATGGAAATGCCGATGATGACCACGAGTGTGAAGATCACGAACAGAAAAATTGAAGCAAAAGAATCTGTAACAACACCTGCTGGTACTTTTGAATGTTACAAAATTACAGAAGATGTTGAAATGAAAACCATGTTTGCCATACGTGCAAAATCAATAACCTGGTTTAATTCGGAGGCCGGTACCGTTAAAACCGAAAGCTCCAAGGAAAACGGCAAATACACCGGCAAAACGGAGTTAACCGAATTAAAAAAATAACACAACAACAAACACAACACAAGCACCTCGAAATTTTTTCGGGGTGTTTTTGTTTATGCACGAATTGCAAATCCACGCGATTAGTGATACTTCGACTCCGCTCAGTAGGACACTTTTCGTCATTGCGAGGAGGAACGACGCGGCAATCTCAAAGACAGCTCACGCGCGCAAGGTTTAAATCTCTATAAAACAAAAAACACGTTAATCATCTTAACGGGTTTTTAAATTATTTAAATTATAGTTAGATCATCTCCACACTGCGTTTAATAAAATTGGTTAAGCTTTCGCCCTTTAATAAACCTTGCGATAATAAAGCCAGATCGGTTGTTTGCTTTGCTAAATTCTTTTGTTTATCGGCATCTGCTTCATTTAAGATACGTGTGATCAACGGATGGTTTGAATTCACAACCAAGTTATACATATCAGGCATGTTGCCGTAAAAGCCCATGGCTCCTCCTCCACCCAACTGATTCATATCTTTCATACGACGCATAAATTCAGGGCGTGTGATCAACATTGGCGCATCACTTTCACTTAAATTCTCAAACACCACACTGAATTGCTCTTTGCTAATGGTGCCTTCAATAATAGGCTGCAATTGTTTTTGTTGATCTTCATTTAATTTACTGATGTTGTTATCATCTTTTTTGATCAGCTTATCAATGGTATCAGCATCCACACGTACAAAAGAAATATCTTTTAATTTACTTTCTAAATGATTGATGTAATGCGGATCCAACATGGTATCCATCAGCAACACCTCGTAGCCTCTGCTCTTTGCCGCATCAATATATGCATGCTGCTCGGCAATATTGGTGGTGTATAAATAGATCAGTTTTTTATCCTTATCGGTTTGTAAAGCTTTTACTTTGTTCTCAAACTCTTCAAAGGTATGGTATGTATTATCAGTAGTTTTTACTAATGAGAATTTAACGGCTTTTTCATAGAATTTCTCATCGCTGATCATTCCATATTGCACAAATATTTTTATATCATCCCACTTCTTCTCAAACTCTGCACGGTCTTTTTTGAAGATCTCCTCTAATTTATCCGCTACTTTTTTAGTGATGTGACTCGATATCTTTTTCACATTACCATCTGCTTGCAAATAGCTGCGTGACACGTTCAATGGGATATCCGGACTATCGATCACGCCGCGCAATAAGGTCAAGAAATCAGGAACAATATTCTCTACATTATCTGTAACAAACACCTGATTGCAATACAACTGAATGCGATCCTTTGGCATCTCTAACTTGTTGCTCAATTTAGGGAAGTATAAGATACCGGTTAAATTGAAAGGATAATCAACATTCAAATGAATATGAAACAAAGGCTCTTCAAATTGCATTGGATACAACTCGCGGTAAAACGCTTTGTAATCTTCATCCTTCAGGTCAGTTGGTTTTTTGGTCCATGCCGGGTTAGGATTATTAATGATATTATCTACTTCAACCTCTTTGGTCTTATCTTCACCTTTATCATCTTTTTCACCTGAAGGCACCCAATCTTTTTTATTACCGAATTTTATTTCAACCGGTAAGAACTTGCAATACTTTGTAAGCAAACCCTGGATCTTGCTCGATTCTAAATACTCTTCGCAATCATCGGCAATATGCAAAACAATGTTTGTACCTCGTGTTGTTTTATTACTGATCTCTTCAATGGTATATTCAGGACTACCATCACATTCCCAACGCACAGCCTTTGCGCCATCTTTATAGGATAATGAATAGATCTCTACTTTTTTAGCAACCATAAAGGCGCTGTAAAAGCCCAATCCAAAATGACCGATCACTACATTTTTATCTACTTTATCTTTGTATTTATTTACGAATTCCTCTGCACCGCTAAAGGCAATTTGCGTGATGTATTTTTCGATCTCATCTTTGGTCATACCAATACCTTTATCTTTAATGGTAATGGTTTTAGAACTCTTATCAACCTCTACTTCGATCTTCAGATCACCCAACTCCACTTTTGCTTCTCCAATGGAAGTTAAAGCCTTTAATTTTTGCGTGGCATCAGTGGCATTACTAACTAATTCGCGAAGAAATATCTCATTATCGCTGTAAAGAAATTTTTTAATGATGGGAAAGATGTTCTCTGTTTGAACGTTAATTTTACCGGTACTCATAGTTTTATAATTTTTGCTTAATAGACATAAAAATTGTGCCAAACCGCCAAAAATGACAATTTGTCAATTACACTTGCAGGAAAACTGTTAGAATTTACTTCTCAAGCGGGCTTTCTTCTTCTTCTTAGCCTTCATAATGTATCCGAAGGTTACCTGAGCGCTAATGTATGTATCTTTATTATTATCGCCACGTTGAGCCCGTGTGCCATCAGCAGCCGGAGAAGAGAAACCATAGATCAAACCTTTGTTAGGATCAGACATTTCAACGGATTTTGGTCCGTATGCATTTAGTAAAGCTGTTTTATCATAATAAGAAGTGCTTACATCATCTAAATAATCGGTAAAGGTTTTGCGGTAACAAATATCCAATCCAACACACCATGTTCTGTTGATCACACCCTTTATGTAAACTCCAAAAGGAATAGCAACCGCTATGTTTTTGTATTGTTTTGGACCACCTGGTAAGCCTTGCCCCTCGGTATGCAAAGGTTTAAGTTTTACATAATTTCCGGAAGCATCTCTGCCTTTTGGATTATGATATAAAACAGCAATACCTGTATAAGCAAAATAATTCCAATTGATCTTGTATCTTTTTGAACTCAATGATTTTTTAATACTGTAACGGTTACTTAATTTTGATTGAAAATAGCCAAACTCCGCTCTTGCCGATAATTCCAAAACATTATTTCTAAAATTTAAATTACGGTTATTTCTATAAGTTTCATTTGTAAAGGCGTCATCACCTTTTAATAGCAACCAATTAAAAGTTGAAGATGCATTGAACCATTTTTGAATACGGTATCTGTAGCCAAGACCCATAGCAGTACGTGTCATACCAAAATCAAGATCAGCAGGACTAAAATCGGTTCCTACGCGATCTCTTCCACCCAAATCACCTAAGAAATGAGATGAACCCATCGACACAAAATATTCATGACGGTACTTCTTCCAATCACCCGGACGACCATAAAACTGACCAAACGAATATTGGAAACTAACCAATACGAATGTTATAACAATTATTAACCTATTCATTTATAGCAATTTAAGCCGCTAAAACGGTAAAGATAAGAATAATCAACCGAATTATAAAATTTTTCAACAAAGTTTATAGCATTTGATTGTTAATTACTGCAAGAGTAACCTACTAAAATTTATTAGATAAACCTGTTCGGTAGCGCGAGTTATTGCCGTATAAAACCAACGGATCAAATTCACATCAAGCATTTCATCCGTTAAATAACCATGATCAATAAACACGCAAGGCCATTGACCACCCTGCGCTTTATGACAGGTTATGGCATAACTAAACTTAACCTGAAGCGCGTTAAAGTAAGGACTTCGCTTTAAATAAGCCATTTTAGCCCATTTCTCAGGCAGATCTTCACAATCGAGCATCACTTCCTGAAAAAGTAAATTTTGTTGTTGAGGCGTTAGTGATGTTGAATCGCTGAATAAACTATCGGTAATGATCTTCACTTGCATTTCGGGAAGATTTTCATAATCTAAAAACTTTAACGAACACTCCGTGAAATTAAAACCATATAACTTTTCGCGACGGGTGATACGTGAAATTTCGGCCATATCGCCATTGGCTATAAAGTTGGTCTCAGTTTTTTCTTCCTGCAACCAATAATAATTATTTTTTACAACCATTAATTTATCGCCACTGCATAGATCCTCTTCATACAA
>JBIKKW010000108.1:0-9189 GCA_044360115.1 Bacteroidia bacterium | reverse complement strand
ATCGCCGGTAAATAAGATCATATCGGCGTTTTGTTGCATCACAATATCAAACGCTTTTTTAAGTGCCGAATCATCCATGAACGAACCGGTGTGTATATCTGATAATTGAACGATCTTAAAACCATCAAACTCGGGAGGCAAATTTGGTGAAGGTACTTTTACATTGTGCACACGGTATTTATAAGCACCGCGAACTACACCATAAATAAAGCCAACCGCGGGGATAACGGTAAAGGTAATAGCAAGCTGACTGAAAAATTTTAATCGACTGATGCCTTGAGAAGCATCAACTACTTCTTCTGGTTTGTGCTTGAACAAAGAAGCGATCCAACGGAATAATCGAACAACATCATCTACCAACAAAAATACGCTGCCTAATAATTTACATATTAAAAGGATCATTACCACCGATAACATAAAGCGGAAAAAATTATTCCAGTTAGGCGGCGGATAGATCACAGAAGCAACACCTAAAATTAAACTGATAGCCATAAGACCATAAGCAATGTATAAGATGATGTTCTTTTTTTGTAAAGAAAAATCTTGAGTAAAGGTTTTAACGGCTTGCAAAAAATAAAATTCGATAAGCACTGAAACCACAAAAAATATAATTATTCTAACTATCATAATGTTGAAGCCAAAGGTAATAACAATACAAAGCCGTAAAAGTTGATTTTTGTTTTTTTAACCACATTTCACCGCCTATAACACACTCTTTGCCGTTAACGGTTTTGGCCACGCGAAAATAGCCACTAATTACACGAAAGCACACAAAACAACAGTAATAAACACGAACAATCATCTGCTAAACTAATTAGCGTTAATTAGTGCGATTCGTGGCTAAAAAAATTATTTTTCCCACTCTTTCCAATCCATCTCTTCACCATCCAATATCTTTAAATAACTTTCGTATCGTTCAGGTGAAATATCGCCACGCTCGTATGCCTCACGCACAGCGCATTTAGGCTCGTTAACATGTAAGCAATTATTAAATTTACAATCGTTCATGTATTTACGTATCTCCGGAAAGTAATGCCCAACCTCTTCTTTTTTCATTTCTACCAAACCCAATTCTTTTATGCCGGGTGTATCAATAATATCTGCGCCAAAATCAAGCGTGTAAAGCTCTGCAAAAGTGGTAGTGTGCATGCCTTTGCTGTGGGCAGAGGAGATCTCGCCTGTACGTAAATTTAAACTTGGCTGTAAAGCATTAATGAATGTTGATTTACCTACACCCGAATGTCCCGTTATTAACGATGTTTTACCTTTAAAAAGCGGTTTTATTTTTTCAATATCGTTTTGGTTCAAACTGCTTACGACATAACACTTGTATCCTGCGTGTTCGTATATTGAAATGATCTCGTTTTGTAAGGCAAGCAATTCATCACCTAAATTATCGGCCTTATTAAAAATTAAAATGGCGGGTATCGAATAAGCTTCGGCAGTTATTAAAAAACGATCAATAAAACCCAAACTGGTGCGCGGCTCAACCAAGGTGGCGATCAATACCGCCTGATCCAAATTACTCGCTAAAATATGTGCTTGCTTGCTTAAATTAATGGATTTACGAATGATGTAATTCTTTCGCGGATGAATGTTAGAGATCACCCCTTCAATATCATTCTCCAATTCTACATCAACTTTATCGCCCACAGTAACCGGGTTGGTTGTTTTTCTGTCATCCAAACGGATCTTTCCCTTTAGCTTGCAGCTTATAATATTGCCGCTCTCAAGTCGCACCAAATAATTACTTCCAGTAGATTTTGTAACCGTTCCGATCATTACCGTAAAAATACAAAGTATTATGCTCTTTTAACAAGAACAATTGCTTCTGGTCGATGTTGTTAATTGTTTGGTGTTAATTTGTTCAATAAGCGACTAAATTCGATTTTTTGGCACAAAATAATACGTAAATTAGGCGCGCATAATCTGTATCAATTTAGCAGAGGGCTCAAAACAAAAAATTAAATCATATGAAAGAAGTATATATCGTATCGGCTGTTAGAACCCCAATGGGTTCTTTTGGTGGTGTATTTGCAGGTATTTCTGCAACACAATTAGGCGCTATTGCAATCAAAGGCGCTTTAGATAAAATTAAGTTAGACGGAAAATTAGTGAACGAAGTGTTCATGGGTTCTGTTTTACAGGCTAATTTAGGACAAGCTCCTGCCCGTCAGGCTGCTAAATTCGCGGGTTTACCAAATGAGGTAAATTGTACAACCGTTAATAAGGTATGTGCAAGCGGCATGAAATCGATCGCGTTAGCTGCACAAAGCATTATGTTGGGTGATAACGATGTTGTTGTTGCCGGTGGTATGGAAAGCATGAGCAACGCGGTGTATTATTTAGAGAATAACCGTTGGGGCGCAAAATATGGTAATGGAACTGTAATTGATGGTTTGGCTAAAGATGGTTTAACGGATGTTTATGGTAATGTTCCAATGGGTAATTGTGCAGAGCTTTGTGCAAAGGATATGAACTTTACACGTGAGCAACAAGATGCCTTTGCAATTGAGTCTTACAAGCGTTCAGCCGCTGCATGGACTGCCGGAAAATTCAATGATGAGATCGTTCCTGTAACGGTTAAGACCAAAAAAGGCGATGTAGTTGTAAGCGAAGATGAAGAATACAAAAATGTAAGCTTCGATAAAATCCCTGCTTTAAAACCGGTGTTTGCAAAAGACGGAACAGTAACTGCTGCTAATGCAAGTACTATGAATGATGGCGCTGCAGCTTTAGTTTTAATGAGTAAAGAAAAAGCTGAAAGCCTTGGTTTAAAACCATTAGCTAAAATAGTTGGATTTGCAGATGCAGAGCAAGCTCCTGAGTGGTTCACTACTACACCAAGCTTAGCGGTACCAAAAGCGGTTGCAAAAGCAGGTTTAAAAATGAGCGATGTAGAGTATTTCGAATTGAATGAAGCATTTGCTGTTGTTGGATTAGCAAACATTAAATTAATGAATTTAGATGCTGCTAAAGTTAACGTGAACGGTGGAGCTGTTTCATTAGGCCACCCTTTAGGTTGTAGCGGTGCTCGTGTAATTGTTACTTTAATTAATGTGTTGAAACAAAATAACGCAAAAGTTGGTGCTGCCGGAATTTGTAACGGTGGCGGCGGCGCAAGCGCTATGGTTATTCAAAACATGTAATTTGAGTTATTCGAATTCAAAGTCACACTGAGCGGAGTCGAAGTGTGTTTGAATGAGTAAGTTTTGTATATGTTTCGACTCCGCTCAACATGACAAAACAAGATCACGAATTATAGATTTTAATATTTAAAAAGATCGCGTTCAAAACAGGCGCGATCTTTGTTTTTAATACGGTATATTTGCCATCGGAAAAATGAACTTACTCTCAATAAATAATTTATCAAAAGCCTATGGTGCTAAAGTGTTATTCAATAAAATAAGCTTTGGTATTAATTATGGTGATAAAGTAGCGCTGGTTGCAAAAAATGGATCAGGAAAATCAACTCTCTTTAAGATCCTTAAGGGCATTGAAATTCCGGATGAGGGCGAAGTTGTTTTTAGAAAAGATATTACCGTTGGGTTTTTAGATCAGGATTTTATTTTTGATGAACAACAATCTATTCAGCAATTAATTGATAATGCCGATAATAAATTTGTTAGAGCCATCAAGAGATACGATGAGGCCATTAAATTAAGCGAAACATCAACCAGTAACGATGCGGCAGATAAAATGGAAGCTGCGCTTAATGAAATGAATGAGATCAGTGCCTGGGATTATGAAAAGGATATTAAAGAGATCTTATCACGCTTAGAGATCACAGACACCACACGCATCATTAAAACACTTTCGGGTGGACAAAAAAAACGTGTGGCATTGGCGCTAACCTTAATTAATAAGCCAACCCTTATTATTATGGATGAGCCTACCAACCATTTGGATATTGATATGATCGAGTGGTTGGAAAATTATTTACAGAACGAGAACTTAAGCATTTTACTGGTAACGCACGATCGTTATTTTTTAGATGAAGTGTGTGATCGCATTGTAGAGATCGATAATCATCAGCTATACGAATACAACGGAAACTTTGATTATTTTTTAGAGAAGAAAGCAGAGCGTGAACAAATTCATAACGCGGAAGTAGATAAAGCAAAGAATTTATACAGACGTGAGGTGGTTTGGGTCCGTAAAATGCCAAAGGCGCGTACCACAAAATCAAAATCGCGTGTGGATGCGTTTTATGAGATAGAGCAAAAAGCAAAACAAAAACGCATTGAGAAAAAAATTGAGCTCACTGTAAAAATGGAACGCATGGGCTCTAAAATTGTAGAGCTACATCACATCACAAAAAATTATCCGGGCAAACACATCATTACCGAACCATTTACTTACACGTTTATACCGGGTGAAAAAATTGGTGTTGTTGGTAAGAATGGTGTTGGCAAAACAACTTTATTAAATATCATACAAGGTAAAGAACAGGTTGATACCGGAAAAGTTGCCTTGGGCGATACCATTGTGTTTGGCTACTATTCGCAAGGTGGTATGCAGATCAATAATGATAAACGCATCATTGAGATCATACAGGATATTGCTGATCATATTCCGTTAGCTAACGGCACCAGTTTATCTGCATCGCAAATGCTTACGCGATTTAATTTTCCGCCCAACGTGCAATACAGTTATGCACACACCTTAAGTGGGGGAGAAAAGCGCCGTTTGTTTTTGTTAACGGTTTTAATGAAGAACCCGAATTTTTTAATATTAGATGAGCCCACTAATGACTTGGATATTGTTACACTTCAAACATTGGAAGAGTTTTTAGAGGAATTTAAAGGCTGTGTATTGATCGTATCACACGACAGGTATTTTATTGACCGTTTGGTTGATCATACCTTTGTGCTCGAAGGCAATGGCGAGATAAAAGATTTTCCGGGTAATTATACCGAATACAGAACATGGAAAAGTAATCAATCGAATACAGAGAAGGCAAGTCCCGCAAAACCCTTGGTGAATGAAGTAAAGGTTGAACAAACCGAAAAGCCCAAGCAAGAACCGGTTAAGCCCGCAGAGCCTGCCAAAAAACTATCCTTTAAAATTCAGCATGAGTTAGAAGAGTTAGAAAAAGAAATTCCTAAACTCGAAAAACAAAAGCAAGAATTGGAACAAGATATCATTACAAATGCAAATGATTACGCCAAGGTGAGCGAGATCACTGCAAAACTCACAAAGCTATCTGCAAGCCTTGATGAGAAAAGCATGCGTTGGTTAGAGATCCAGGAAATGTAATTATTGTTCTGGTGTTTTTTCTTTTTTCTTATAAAGCTCACTAAAGCTCAAATTCATTCCAAAATTTAAAATTACTGGAATACTGTAATTAGAAAGTAATTTAGAAGAATGTAGTGATAAGCCTAATTGCATGAACAGCTTTGTATATTTATAACCAATTTTTCCTGTTAGAGTGGGTTCTACAAACAAGGCCGCTGCCGGCCTTAATTCCGGATTATTTGAATTTATCTTATAAACATCAACATATGCAATACGAGTGGAAAACGAGCCTTCAAATACATCTAGTTTTACACCAATTCCCGGTTGAATAAAATAACGATTATAGTGTGCATTAATATTTTCTCCATCAACTGTTTTGTTTAATATTGTTTGTGCATTTCCATAACCGGTATAACATTCAAATCTTCCTGCATCGTCAAAAGTTAAATAGTATCCCGCCGCGCCTTCATAAAATCGGCTATAATAATTTTTACTATTGTTATCTGAAAAAGATGTGTTAGCCATAATCCCAATATTATTAAAGGGCGAGTAAGCTGCCTGAACATCATAACCACTTAAGCCAACACTGCCTTGTAACTGCGCATCGTTTTGTTGAGAAAACAATGGCGAGTTAACTAAATTAGGCGTGTATACTGGCGCGCAAGATGATAATACAACAAGCAGCAGTGCAAATGAAAAATGATATTTGATCATTCTTAAAAGTATATAGCGTGCGCCAATTAAGAAATGATTTTGGTCATAAATAAAAAAAGAGGCACTAACACCTCTTTTCCTTTTTTATTCGATCACGATCTTTTTATTGACCGATCTTTTCTCTTTATCTATCAGTTGTAAAATATAAACACCTTTTGAGAGTCCTGCTAAATTAAGCTCAGTATTGTTTCCTACGTTACTTTGATAAAACACAACTTTACCATCAACTGATAATACCGTTGCATCCATCAAGCTGTTGTTGTTGGTTATTTGCAAGGTTATCTTTCCGTTTGAAGGATTAGGGAAAACAACAAAATCATTTGTGTTCAAAACCTTGTCAATTCCTGTTGTGATACCAACCGACACCGTGTAGCTTTTAGAATTACATCCGTTAGAAACTACAACTGTTGCAGTATAGTTGCCGTTGGTTGTATAGGTATGTGTTGGGTTTTGTAAATTACTTGTTCCGGCATCGCCAAAACTCCATGCAAACGAGGTGCCGCCAACAGCAGCGCAAGTAAAGTTAACCACACTGCTGGTGCTTGAATAAACAGCGCCTGCATTGGCATAAATGGTCAGGTTCACATTATTTAATGCTGTATCTGCAATCCCTTCGCTCATATTGTAGTATGTACCGCTAGGCGAATTTTCTAACACCAAAGCACGCACCATATATTTGTAAATGCCCGGATAAACCATGCAATTATCCGTATACGTTGTTGAGGTAATTAACGAAGGGTTGATCTTCACATACGTTTTATTCGTATCGTTCTTCATGTAGATGTTATATCCCAATACGTTTGTTTGTGTTGAAGCTGTCCAATTGATAACACCCTTACTTCCAATTCGAGTAGCAACCACATTAGAAACAGGAGCAACCACATCATTACGCAATGTAGGATCGCCCATTAACGCTATACCAATAAAGTTTTGCGCATAACTAAAGTAATAAAGACCAGTGTTGTTTTGTGTGATGCGTGTGCTGTAACCAATGTTTTCGCCCAAACCCATATGGTGTAAAGCCCAATGTGGACGCCCCGACCAAAGGTTTGTAAGTGTTTGTCCCTGGCATAATGGCGCTCTTAAAAAATTGTTGGCAATATCCCAATCGCCAAAATAACTACCAAACAAAACAGTAAATACGCCTCCTAAATTAGATGAAGCAAAATTTGTTGTGTTTCCAATTCCACTTGCACTGGTAAAGCTTCCGCCACCGCAGCCGTATGACCACTGGTAGCTTGTACCATTTGCCATGGTGGTAAAGTAATCACCCGCAATAACGTTTGTTGGTGTAACAAGCGGACCAAAATTTTTATAACCACTCGCAGCAAACGCTTCGCCACTGAAGTAACCAAAATTATCATCAATAACGGCGCGCTTAATTGGTGTAAATACTTTTTTACGATAGTTGTGATCTTTATCTAAATAGTTTTTCATTAACTGTGTTTCGGTTAATGTAAATGAATTCATGCTCGAAAGATCAACGCGTCCAACTTGCAATTCAACACCGGTTGCAACGGTGCTTTGATCAAACTTACCATCTCCCGGAATATTGATGTTTCGCGCAGATACAGTTGTTTGGTTAACAGAAGCGTCTGTCCATGTTCCATTCATGTCGCCATAATAGGTGTCGGCAGGCCAAGCACCATAATGATCGGGATGCGCATCTGGCGCAAAGTTTCCACTGTATGGCACTGGAATATGGCCTAATAAAAATAAAGCTTTTGTGTTTGTTGGATCTAAATTATAAGTTGTTGTGATCAATGATTTGATAGCAGTAACAGAAGCTGTGGTGCTTACATAATCGGTTAATACAACCCAGCCATCACCTTCAAGGTCATCTTGCAAACGTTTGATCTCCGGTGCTAAGGATGTGCTAAATGTATTGGCTATTAAAAGGATCAATTTACCTCTGTTCTCAACCACCGGAACTTCTATACCTGTATTGACATAGCCATAGCCGCTATAAGAAAGAGTAGGAGCGGAGCGAATAACGCGGTATTCATAATTTGTTCCAACGGTAACGTTGTTATCTACAAATGCTGTGGTTGTTCCCGGTAAGGCGGCCGCAACGGTTGTCCACGCCGTGCTTGATTTTAATTTGCGTGCAACATCATAAGAGGTTGCGCCAGCCATACCAACCCAGTTTAAAGTAACTGTTGGTGGAGCGGCCTGTACTTTGGCCCATAATTCAACAGCGGCCTGTTGCGCTGTTTGAGAAATTAATTGGCAAGAGAATATGCTTGCAAAAAGTAGTGCGTAAATTTTTTTCATGAATGAAATTTTAAAATCAGGGCAATTTAATAAAATAATCAAATGAATTTTAGAAATGATCGCAAACAGGCAACTGTAACGGTTTAGAAGGATCTTTTACTTAAGGAAGCGTTTTCTTTTTTACGCATTAGCTCGGCATCTTTTTTGGTTTTGTCTTTATAGCCGCATAAGTGTAACACGCCATGGATCATCACACGATGTAATTCATTTTCAAAAGTAGCATCAAATGTTTTCGCATTTTCTTTCACACGATCAATGCTAATAAAAATATCGCTGTTGATGAGCTCTCCCTCAGAGTAGTCAAAGGTGATAATATCGGTATAGGTATGATGGTCTAAAAATTCCACATTGGTTTTGTGCAGGTCTTCATCACTCATGAATACATAATTGATATCACCCAATTCTTTATTTTCTTTTTGAATGATAAGGGATATCCAACTCTTTAAAGCTGTTTTGTTCTTTAAATTGAATTTGATATTTTGAGATGTGAATGAAATTGCCATACTATATATTAATGCTGTCTTTTATTGCTTCAGGAAGTAGACCGTTATTTCGTGATTTGATCAACATTTCTACTGGCGAGATCGCGTTCTTAAAGTCCTGAATGTTTGAATTAAAATTTTTGGTTTCGTTATCGCAATAAGTTATCAATTGCAACATGGCTTTTGATTCGGCATCAAAGTTCTTCAAATAATCTGCCTTTGTGATCAAACCGTTCTCCAGGTCGGAATTTAGTTTACGCACTTGCTCAATAACCAAATTAGCGCGTGATCGAATATTTATTCTGTTAACCGCAAAGGCCTTTAAATTATTACCGCTCACATATAATTGTTGTAAACCGTTTGCTTGTGTTTTGGTAATGGTGTCGCTTAAATTATTCTCAATAAAAACGGCGTAATTGGTAAACTTTGTAATGGCGCGTAAAAGCAAAGCCGTATCGCATTTATTTAATTCGGTAAGTTT
>JBIKKW010000018.1:0-30465 GCA_044360115.1 Bacteroidia bacterium | reverse complement strand
TTTTAAAAGCTTTAAAACAGGCACCAAAGTAAATTTAGAATTTGATATTGTTGGCAAGTACGTAAGCAAATTGATGGGCTTGAAATGATCGCCTAACAGCATTTGAATTCCTCATTTATTTTTTGTAACTTAATTATCAATTAGCGTTCTTCATTTATTCACCTAATAAGTTGTAAGATGAAAAAGTTATTTTTTATTTGCCTTTTTTGGGCAATAACATCAGGTATAAATGTGCAAGCTCAAACTTATGAGATAGTTGGCAAAGACACCGTGAATATGCTCGATATTCATAATTATAAAATCGGTAAATGGATTGTTAGAGGACACAATAAACACCCGGCTTGTAAAAACCCAACACGAGTAATTGAAATGGGTTATTACGTGAACAATCGTAAAGAAGGCGAATGGATAGAATATTATTGCAATGGTAAGATGAGAAATAAACTTACTTACAAGAATGGTGTTTTAGAAGGGCCTGCCACTCTATTTAATACAGATGGTTCAGTTTTGAAAGAAGGTGCATTTCAAAATAATAAGTGGGTGCATCAATAAAACAAATTCGCGTTGCTGAACCAGTTGAAATAAAATTTGGCTGGTCTTATTTTTTGACCCTCTTTATATAAATACTGTTCACCTTTATCATCTAGCATAGGAATGTGGCAGTTCTGATGCTTGATCCACTTCTTTGGTAAAAATCGCATATCATGGATGATCTTATTTTGTACCACGTTTCGTATTTGCTCGGCATCAGCTCCAATATTTAGTTGAACATTTTGTGCATATCCAACATTGTATTTGAACTGGGCGCTTAACAAACCATGCGACGTATTAGGATAAATACTGCCTGTGGTATCCATGTAACAGCCGAAGCGATAATGCTTATCGTTACTTGCTGTTTTAAAACCCATTTTACCGGTCCAGATGCTGGTATTTACCGCCGCCTGAAACAAACTATCCTGCTGATATTGTATCAATAATGCTGCCGTTCTGAATTTATCCAAGGATGGTGGCGCTAGTAAGTCGTTCTCACTGATCACACTGATCTTATCAACTTGTATGGCAATAATGCCGGTACGCTGACTCGTTCTGATCTTATTCCAATACGCATTGTAGGCATATGCTAAACTGTTCTTGTACCCCGTTTGATTGGATACACTATTTAAAAACGGGTTGTGATAATTTTGTTTGTTTCCGTAGGCGAATAAAACACCCAAGCTTGTTACTGCTTCTGAAAATACTTTATCGGGACCAATACTTTTTACATTAAAATAAAATCGCGTTTCGGCATTGCTTTGAAAATGATCATTCACGTAATAGGCATTCAAAACAATTCCCAATCGTTGAAAATGCGTGCCCAGCGCTAAATTGGCACCTACATTAAAACCAAAGTAATTGGTATTGTATAAGATCTCTTGGGAAGTAACCCTACTTGTGATTAACGCCAATAAAACTATCAGAATGATCTTTCTCATTTATTTAATAGCGTTGTTGTAATACGATCCAATTTCGTTCAATAATTTTTGTGTGGTCAAATTCAACCCATCCACTTTTAAATGCGCCTCATCATAAAACTTCTTACGTTCAATGATCTTATCTTTGATGAATTTCAATACCTCATCATCCGATTTTCCTTTTAATAAGGGGCGTTGATTGGTTGATCGTAACAAACGCTGACGCAATACACTTTCATGCGTTTCTAAATAGATCACCAAACCGTTATCCTTCACCAATTTCAAATTATCATTAAAACAAATTGCGCCACCACCTAAAGCGATCACGCAAGGTTCTTTTTTTAATTCAACGATCTCCTTCAAACAACTCGTTTCCTGTTCTCTGAAAAAAGATTCGCCGTGAGTTTCAAAAATTTCGGGAATGGTTTTGTTGAGTTTCTTTTTTATGTAGGCATCCAGATCAATAAACTCAACACCCAAGGCTTTAGCAAGCTTTCGGCCATGCGTGCTTTTGCCGCTGCCCATAAAGCCGGTAAAAAAAATATTCGATCGTGGTTTTAACAAACTTCTACTAATAAAACGCTAACATCATCTACTTGACTGGAATTTCCTTTAAATTCTTGGAACGAATTTAACACAAAAAACGTTTGTTTATTTAAATCCATACTAATTGAATTCTCTAAAAGTTTAAAGAAATTAGATTTGAACATACGTTTATTGCTTTGATGATGCTTTTGGTCGTAGTAACCGTCGGAATATAAATAAATTCGATCACCTTTTGTGAGCTGGAAAACAGCATCAGAGATCGCGTTTTTATTTTCTAAATAAAAGCTCGTGGTGCTTTTTACCTCAACTAGTTCGTTGTTTTTAATAATGGCAATAGATTGGCTGATAGAAGACGCCAGCAGTTCCTTTGTAATATTATTTACTCTAATTAAAGAAATAGCAAAACTTTCATTCACATTCTTTCCTTTTACATAAACCTGAAAAAAATCATTTAAAAGGCGATGAAGGATCTCAGATGGTTTATATGTTTCACTTGAAATATCAATGATGTTGTGTAATAAACTATACACTGAAAAAGTTAAAAGAGCACCCGGAACGCCATGCCCGGTGCAATCGATCAAGGCGAAATAACTGAAATCTCCTTTTTTAAAGGCGCTGTAAAAATCGCCGCCAACAATATCCTTTGGTTTATAAATTGTTTCCACATGAAACAACTGATCAAAATTCGATTTCATGAATTGTTCAGTAGGTAAAATACTTTCCTGAATATTCTTTGCATATTCTAAACTTTCAGTAATAAGGCTGTTTTTAAACGCTAATTGATCGTTTGAATTCTTTAATTCATTTGATTTTTCTTGAAGTTCTTTAGTGCGCATCATTACCTTTTTTTCAAGGAGAATATTTTTTTGTTTGATACGTTTGATCCTGTATTGAATGAACCATAAAACAAGCAAGAGCAGCGATACCATGCTTAAAGCCCTGAACCACCATGTTTTATAAAACGGAGGTGAAATTTTAATAGTATATGAGATAACCTTGCCAAAATTGTGCTTGCCATTTGAAAGCGAAAGTTCAAAAATATAATCGCCATGACTCAAATTGGTAAATACGGCTTTATTCTCGTTAGACGGTATACTCCAATTATCGTTCAAACCAATTAAACGATACGAATAAAAAACATTTTCAAACAAATGATAATTAATGCCATTAAACTCGATCACAAAATCATTTTGGTCGTACTTCAGGTTCAATGGTTTACTTACATCAACGGTTCGTTTAATAAAATTCTTTGAACGAGCAAAAACAAGAGAGGTTGAATCATTGGAAATGTTTGAAATGTATAGCGGAATATTAAATAATTTGCTGAGGGTTGGTTTGTATCGGTATATGCCTTTTGAACTTGTTATCCAAATATTTTTGCCATCAGAAATTAATCTTCTGTTGGTTAGATCAACATAGTTCAATCCGTTTCGTTGATTTATTATTTTATAAACGCAATTCTGGTTTTTTTCGGGTTTTATGGATACTTGAATTAAGCCCTTACCGGTTGCCACAAGCAAAAACGAATCAATAACAGCAATATCAGCAATTTCATTAGTTGGAAAAAAATCCTTTCTTAAATTAGAATAGGCCTTTCCATTTTCGAAACAAAACAATCCTCTATCTGAACCCACCCAAATATGTCCGTACTTGTCCTTTGTAAGGCAATTAGTTATTCCGTCGGGGTAACCTTTACAGTTATTGGTTGTGATCGAATCGAACTTAAGTCCGTTAAAAATCAGTAAGCCTCTATCTGAACTCATTATCGCCATGCTATCATGGGCATCAACATCCTGATAATAGCCGGAATTTAACTGTTCTTTCTTAAATGTATCTGTTTTATGAGTTAGTTGATCTATTCTTAAAATTCTCTGACGAAAACAAAGCCAAACATAAGCGTTGGATGATCCTAAAGCGAGCGCATAATTTCCGGGGCTGTAATCTCTTTTATAGTTCACAATTGGGGTGATCCTATTCCCTGATATTTTCACAAAACCATTTCCTTCGTTAGTGAGGTAAATATTGTTATCGTTATCAAAGCAAAAATTATTTGGTCCATCAATTCCTTTGAGCTCTTTATAACTAACAAACTTGTCGTTTAGTTCATCGTACTTCAATATGGCATTATGTGTAAGTGCAAAAAGCTTTTTATGTTTATCAAAAGCAAAACTCAAAGGCTCATTGTCCAATTCATATCGCGAAATATCACTGGTTATCATTTTATAGATGCCATTTGAAAGGGTTCCAACCCACAACAAGCCGTTATTATCTTTTGTGATACATTTGATTTCACACTCATCTATACCATTTTTAAGATCGTAATACACAAAGTTTGTTAGGTCTTTAGTTGATGCTAATCCCTTTTTTGTTCCTAAATAAAGTGTTTCGCCATCTGTATACATGCATCTGATTTGGCATTCCTTAAAGAGACCATTCGTTTTATCTACTATTTTTTCTAGCTTACCATCCTTCAATATGATCAGTCCTTCACGTGATGAAACAATGATCCTGTTCTTAAACTTGGTAACATCAGTAAAAACCATTTCTTTTAGCCCAAGCGTTTGGTTTACTTTTACAATCTCTTTTCCCGGATGGTATAAACTGATCTCCTTTTTACTGATCAACCAAAAGTCTTCTCCGTCTTTGTAGTAATTGCTTAATAATCTAACATCTAATTTTCTCAGGATTTTTTTTCCTTCTAAAATCATGAATGCGTCGTGCTTACAAACGTAGGCAATACCGTTCTCAAAACCTATCCTGGTTATGTTAGTGCCTTGGTAATCTTCGGTGATATGAACCATATCAAGGATAGTATCGCTTGTAATTAAACTAAGGGCGCCTTGAGACCCTACGTAAATTTGTTCGTTCTTCTCATCAAGCGCAATACATCTGATAAGATCGTCATGTAATCCATGATCTTGATTGATCACATGAAACTTTACGCCATCATAACATGAAATTCCGCTACCAAAACTTGCTATCCAAATACGATTAAAGCGGTCAACTTTTAGATCGTAAACAATAGATGAAGGAAGACCATCCTCAATACCAATTTTCTTGAAAGTTTGACCGAGGATGCACTTAAAACTTAATACAAAAACGAGTATGCAGAGGGTTCTCAGAAAGTATTAAACTTTTGTTTTATAATTAAAGGGAAGTCCACACAAAGCTTCTATTTCGCGGCCGGCATCAAGCATATCTGAATCTTCAGGATGATATACCCAATCAACCTCAAAAAGTATTCGATATTTGTCTTTTCCTACCGTTTTTAAAAGCGTTAAAAGATCGAACAAAACTTTGGCTGAAGTGGAGTTAAAGTAGTCGAGGTCTATTGTTAACACAAGGTTCTTTGAAGCTTTTGTGTTTGCCAAATCGTTTAAAACAAAAATATAGTTAAAGTAATCTTCAAACCATTTAAAAACACTTTCGTAATACTTTTTTGGATTTTCAGGTCTGCTTTCTCCCGAAATAATAAACTTACTTTCTAAATGATTAAGATAAATGTTTGGGTTCAATTCATTCCCTTTTAAATCTAAAATTTCCATGATCTATTTTATTGATGAATTTATTTTAAAGTGCATATTAAATAAAAAATTGCCGTTCGTGTAATCATTAAATTTGAAAGAAAAACCATCTGATCTGCTAACCATATCTATGATCCCTAAACCGGCTGTAACTACCTCAGAATACTGGTGATTTGAAATTGTTTGGGATTTAAGCGCTTTTAATTCTTCTGCACTTTTGCCAACTAAATTTTGAAAACGCTGTTCAATTACAAGCCGCTGATCTTGATTGATGATGTTGATCGTGTCGATATGAAACTCATTGTCATGCTTTGCAATTAATATCAATGCTTTATAATTTACCATTAAGCCTTCAGGATAAAAGTTATGCTTAATGATATTCTCGAGGCACTCGTTAATTACGTTGTAAACGCGTTTAACAACTACAATAGATTCATTTAACGCGGTAAGTTTTTCTCTGGTAAGTTTTAAAAACTCATTTAATACATCGATATTGATATATCCGAAATAGGTAACAATTACATTCTCCTTGTATAATTCTAAACTTAGATCTTGCATTGCCAAAGCATTTAATGTATTCAAACTCTATGCATAAATCTACTTCACTTTTTTGGAGATAGCAAATTCCTTGGCGAAGTAGGTAAGTATAATATCCGCTCCGGCACGCTTCATACTTAATAAGATCTCATCTCGTACTTTGTCCCCATCCAGCCACCCGCGCGATGCAGCGGCCTTTATCATTGAATACTCACCACTTACATTATAAGCAACAATAGGTAAAACAAAGTTTTCTTTTAATGATTTTATAACATCTAGATAACTTAAAGCCGGCTTCACCATTAAAAAATCAGCGCCTTCACTAAAGTCTAATTCAGCTTCCAATAAGGCTTCTCGGCTGTTTGCCGGATTCATTTGATATGTTTTTTTATCACCAAATTTTGGAGCACTGTCTAATGCATCTCTAAACGGACCGTAGAACGCGCTCGCATATTTTGCCGTGTAGCTCATGATATTTACATCATTATAACCGGCGTCATCCAATGCTTCACGAATAAATCCAACACGGCCGTCCATCATGTCACTCGGACCAATGATATCAGCACCCGCTTCAGCTTGCACTAAAGCCATCTTTGCTAAAATATCCAATGTTTCATCATTCATTATCTTTCCATCCTTCACCAAACCATCATGCCCATCACTGCTGTATGGATCCATAGCCACATCGGTCATAATGGTTGCTTCCGGAAAATTCTTTTTGATCAATTTAATGGTACTCGGATATAAACCTTTTTTATTTAAGCCTTCCGTTGCTTTTTTATCTTTCAATTTATCATCTATGGCAGGAAAAAGACAAAAGGTGTGTAAGCCTAATTTCATGCAAGCTTCGATCTCTTTTAATAAGATATCTGAACTCATTCGGTTAATACCCGGCATTGATTTTATTTCAGACTTTTTATTTTTCCCTTCAATTAAAAACATGGGATAGATCAGATCATTTAAAGAAAGCCAGTTCTCCTGAACACTTTTGCGAATGGCCTCGCTCTTTCTATTTCTACGTGGACGGTTAAGCATAAAATTTATTTTTTGTAAAGTTAAGCATTTAAATTGTACCTCTTTTCATAACCCGTATTACCTTGCTGGCCGCCGCTATGAACGATCAATATGGAGCTGTTTTCCAATAACGATCCCTTATTGATAAGGTCGTAAACCGCATAAAATAATTTGGAAGTATAAATGTAATCCAACGGAATGTTGTGTTGCGCTTCAAATTGCTTTTTAAAATTTAAAAGTTCGGTTGTGTGTTTGGCATAACCGCCAAAATGATATTGATCTAAAATGGTGGAATGATCGAGCTTTCCGGCGGTATAAGGTTTTATTGATGCGAAATGAAAATTTAAGTCATGTTTGTTTACCTCATCTATCAAAGCATTTTCACCTTTTAAAACCGACACACCAATTGCTTTTTGATGAGGCTTGGCAGATGCCAAAATACCAGTATACGTGCAAGAAGTGCCGCAGGCGCAAAAAACGTAATCGTAATAAGGAACCTCATCCAAGATCTCTTTACATCCTTCAATCCCCAGGTCATTATTTCCACCTTCGGGTATCATGTAAAAATTTCCGAACTCCTTTTTTAATTCTTCAACAAAGTCATTGTCTGTTTTATTCTTATAACGTTCACGCGAAATAAAATGCAAATGCATGCCTTGTTTTTGCGCGAACTGCAAGGTTGGCGATTGCTCTATCATACTGCTCTCGCCCCTGATCACACCAACCACTTTTATTTTATGCTCGTGGCAATAAGCCGCAGTTGAATAAATGTGATTGGAATGCGCACCGCCAAAGGTGAGGATGGTTGCGCCCGGAGTATCGTCACCCTGAACTTGTTTCAGGGTCTCAGCACTAAAAAAATCAGAGGACTGAGATGCTGAATCAAGTTCAGCATGACCTTCGAAAGCTTTTTGAATATTATACTTTAATTTAAAATATTTATTGCCTCCATAGTATGGATGGATCAGATCAAGACGAAGAACATCGATTGGAAAATTGCTGTAAGGAGGAAGATGTTGGATCTTTTTTTTCATGACCAATTATAATACGAGTTACGAATGTCGAATAACGAAGTACGAATCAAATTCGTCATTCGAACTTCGCACTTCGTAATTACTTCGCGTTTTCTTCCCAAATATTCACAAGGTGAACAATGGTCTCAACCGCTTTTTGCATATCCTGAACACTCACCCACTCTTGCTTGCTGTGAAAAGCGTGCTCGCCGGCGTAAATATTCGGACAAGGCAATCCCATGAACGATAATCGCGAACCATCGGTACCACCGCGAATGCTTGATAATACAGGCGTTACACCGGTGCGTTTAATGGCTTCTAAAGCGTAATTAACTACCTCCGGATGATCATCCAACACTTCTTTCATATTACGATACTGTTCTAACACAATGAACTCGTAACTACACTTGTTGTATTTGCTTAACACCGAAATAACGATCTGGCGTAATTCTTCTTCAAGCGCTAATAAAGTTGGTGTATCAAATGCACGAATAATAAATTTGATCTCCACTTGCTCCAATCCGCCATTAATAGACGTTGGATGCATGAAAGGCTCCTTCTTTTCAGTTGTTTCAGGCGTTTTATTAGTAGGGATGCGATTAACGATCTCTGCTGCAATTTTAATGGCATGTTGCATTTTGTTTTTTGCAAAGCCCGGATGTGTTGGAAAACCTTTGATCACAAGCGATACCATATCGGCGCTGAAAGTTTCATTTTCAATGTGTCCGATCGTTTCGCCATCCATGGTATAACCAAAGCTTGCATTCAAACGTTTCATATCCACCTTATCAGTTCCTCTGCCTATCTCTTCATCAGGTGTAAATAAGATACGAATATCGCCGTGCTTCACTTCCGGATGATTGATCAAATAATGCACAGCATCCATGATCTCTGCCACGCCGGCCTTGTTATCAGCGCCCAATAAGGTAGTGCCATCTGCAGTAACAATATCATTGCCCACTTGCGCGGCTAATGCAGGGTGTTCTGCAAATTTTATGATCTGTGATTTATCGTTTGGTAACACAATATCACCACCATTGTATTTTTTATGAATTACAGGGTTCACATTGGTACCGCTGCAATCAGGCGATGTATCCATATGCGAACAAAAACAAATTGTTGGAACTTTTTTTGTGGTGTTTGAAGGCAATGTGGCATAAACGTATCCATACGCATCCATCTCCGCATCTTTAACACCCATGGCCGTTAATTCTTCAACCAATAATTTTCCAAGGTTCTTTTGTTTTTCGGTACTTGGGCAAGTAGGTGAAGTTGGATCGCTTTGCGTATCAATTTTTGCATAGCGCACAAAACGATCGGTAACGGTGAAATTGTAATTTGAGAAATTCATAGCTGTTAGTTTGAGCTATAAATTTACTGTTTGCGATCGCAAATTACAAATTGCAATCACAGATCTTCCAACAAGGATAATCCCCAATTTGCAATCTTCAATCTGTAATTTGTAATATTAAGCCACTTTCAACTGACTCAACTTGGCTGCTTTTAATTTATCTAAAGCGTAATCGTGAGTAATGGTAAATGCCTTTGGTGCTTTTTCTTCACTTGGCAATTCAAACATCACATCGGTCATAATAGCTTCGCATATACCGCGTAATCCACGTGCGCCTAATTTAAATTCAATGGCTTTATCAACGATCAGTTCCAATACCTCATCTTCAAACTCCAGCTTTACGCCTTCCATTTTAAATAATTGTTTGTATTGTTTGATCAATGCATTTTTAGGCTCTGTTAAGATCTGACGCAATGCAGCTCTGTCTAACGGTTTTAAATAGGTTAACACCGGTAAACGACCAATCAATTCAGGTATCAAACCAAAAGCTTTCAAGTCTTGTGGTGATACATATTGCAATAAATTTCCTTTATCAAAATCTTCTTTGGTAACAGAGGCCGAATAACCTACTGCTTGCGTATTCAAACGTTGCGCGATCTTTTTCTCAATGCCATCAAAGGCACCACCGCAAATGAATAAGATGTTCTTGGTGTTCACCGCAATCATTTTCGCATCCGGATGTTTTCGTCCACCTTGCGGCGGAACATTTACAACGGTACCTTCCAATAGCTTCAACATGGCCTGTTGCACACCTTCTCCACTCACATCACGGGTAATGCTTGGGTTATCGCTCTTACGTGCGATCTTATCAATTTCATCAATGAACACAATTCCTTTTTCTGCTGCTTCCACATTGTAATCGGCAGCTTGCAATAAACGTGTTAAAATACTTTCCACATCTTCACCCACATAACCGGCTTCCGTTAAAACAGTAGCATCTGCAATACAAAACGGTACATTCAACATCTTTGCAATGGTACGCGCCAACAAGGTTTTTCCCGTACCCGTTTCACCCACTAAAATCAAATTTGACTTATCGATCTCTATCTCTTCCTTATTCTTTAACGCGTGAGAGATGCGTTTAAAATGATTGTAAACCGCCACTGCCAACACTTTCTTTGCATCGTCCTGCCCAATTACATATTCATCTAATTTTTCTTTGATGGCAATTGGTTTCAATAAATTCAATGAGTTTTGAATTTGTTGCTTGGTTGAATTATCCGTTACATTTTCATCTGCAATTAAATGATAGGCCTGTGTTACACAGTTATCACAAATATGTCCGTTCACACCGGCAATAAGGATCTTCACATCCTTTTTATCGCGGTTACACAACGAGCAGCGTATGGTAGTTTCTTTTGCCATCTTAATAATTAATTACTTGTTCTTCTATTTGCTCAGGTAAGGTGCGTTCTTCGTATTGCTGATTCCTTAACTGAGGCTCAAATCCGGCTTCTTTAATTGCTTCCTGAATTTGTTTATATGTAAAGCGATGAGGCGCTCCTGCTGCACTCACCACATTTTCTTCCAACATGATGCTTCCAAAATCGTTAGCGCCCGCGTGCAAACATATTTGCGCGGTTTGCTTTCCTACGGTTAACCAGCTCGCCTGAATATTGGTGATGTTTGGCAACATAATTCTGCTCAAAGCGATCATACGAATATATTCATCGGCGGTTACATTGTTCTTTATGCCCTTTACACGATTCAGCAAAGTGCCATCATCCATGAACGGCCAAGGAATAAAAGCTAAAAACCCTTTGGCGTGTGCCGGCTTTTGTGCTTGTACCTCTCGTAACCACACCAAATGCTCAAAGCGCTCGTATACGGTTTCAATATGACCAAACATCATGGTGCCACTGGTTGTAATATCCAACTGATGCGCAGCTTTCATTACTTCCAGCCATTCACGTCCCGTACATTTTCCTTTACTAATTAAACGACGTACACGATCATTCAATATCTCAGCTCCCGCACCCGGCAAGCTATCCAAGCCCGCTTCCTTTAAGGCGCTTAATACCTCGGTGTGTGATAATTTGTCTAATTTGGCAATGTGCGCAATTTCAGGCGGACCAAGTGCATGCAGCTTTAATGCAGGGAACAAGGTTTTTAACTCCTTGAACAAATTCACATAAAAACTTAATCCAAGCTCGGGATGATGTCCGCCTTGCAGCAACAACTGATCGCCGCCCCACTTGAACAATTCTTCTATTTTGCGTTTGTACGTATCAATACTGGTAATGTAACTCTCGGCATGGCCCGGTATACGGTAGAAATTGCAAAACTTGCAGTTAGCTATACACACATTGGTGGTATTGGCATTTCTATCAATTTGCCAGGTTACTTTGTTAGAGCCTTTTTTGTGGATTTGACGCAATTCGTTCCCAACAAAAACCAGATCGGCGGTTGATGCATTTTCATACAAAAAAACACCTTCCTCAATTGTTAAAAAATCGAGTTTCAAAGCGCGTTGTAAGAGGGAATCTACTGTCATATCTACTGTTTACAGAGAACTACAAATTTACCAAATACTTTGTTTAATAAAACACCCAAAAAATTAGGAATTTTTAATGTATTTCGTAAATTCGTGAAATTCAATTCTATCCTTAATTTATGGCCACTATTCAACTATTAAAAACTGCTAAAACAAAAACTCACATACTTATTATAGCTGATAAGTGGAAGAACCATTCTGATTACGTGTTAACCGCCCAAGAGGTTGGTTATTTAGACACTTATTTTAAGGATGCTGACAAAAAAAGTCACATTTTTAACTCTTTAGGCCGCGTTGTATCGGTTATTTTGGTTGATGGCAAAAAGGAAGCGCATTTAGCCCTTGAAGATTGCCGTAAGCACGGTGCATCAACAACAGATGCGGTTAACGCTTTAAAAGGTGAAGAAATTACCATATTCAACGCCATCAGAAAACCGGTATATTCCTATGCTGTGGCTGAAGGCGCGGTATTAGGCAATTACCAGTTCATACAATACAAACCAAGTGCTAAAAAAAGCATCAATACCTTAAAAACTGTTTCTATCATTGGCGGGAATCA
Organism: Bacteroidia bacterium; assembly: GCA_044360115.1. Classification (GTDB taxonomy): domain Bacteria; phylum Bacteroidota; class Bacteroidia; order B-17B0; family Aurantibacillaceae; genus Aurantibacillus. Next base: position 17,976 of record JBIKKW010000018.1, on the reverse strand, counting down.
TAACCCAAAAACGATCAATAACCTGAATATTACCAACGATGCCACTGCTATAGCGCGTGATCTGGTAAATGAACCCGTAAATCATTTAAATGCAAGCGGCTTGGCTGATGCCTTTAAGCAAATGGGTAAAGAGGCCGGCTTTAAAGTTGAAGTTTACACCAAGAAAAAAATTGAAGAATTAAAAATGGGCGGATTGTTAGCCGTTAATGCCGGAAGCGTTGATGAGCCTACATTTTCCATTATGGAATACAAACCAAAAAGCCATAAGAATAAAAAACCATTTGTACTGGTTGGAAAAGGTGTTGTTTATGATACCGGTGGATTAAGCTTGAAGCCTACGCCTAACAGCATGGATTCGATGAAGTGCGATATGGCCGGAGCTGCTGCTGTTGGCGCTGCGATGTATGCCATTGCCAAAGCAAAATTAAATGTGCATGTAATTGGCTTGGTGCCTGCAACTGATAACCGCCCAGGATTTAACGCCTTTGCACCCGGAGATATTATTCACATGATGGATGGCAGCACTGTGGAGATGTTGAATTCAGATGCGGAAGGACGTATGATTTTAGGAGATGCCTTGCATTTTGCAAAACGTTACAAACCTGAAATGACCATAGATATTGCAACCCTTACCGGTGCAGCAGTTGCGGCAATTGGTATGAGCGGAATTGTAAGTATGGGTACTGCTTCGAAACGTTACACTGATAAGTTGAAAGCCAGTGGTAATAATGTGTTTGAGCGTTTGGCAGAATTTCCGTTTTGGGATGATTACAATGATCTGTTGAAAAGTGATATTGCCGATCAGAAGAACTTAGGCGGACCATATGCAGGTTCGATCACTGCCGGAAAGTTTTTACAAAAATTCACTGATTACCCATACTACCATTTAGATATTGCCGGACCTGCGTTTTTACCGGCTAAAGATGGTTACCGCATTAAAGGTGGTACTGGTGTTGGTGTAAGATTATTCTTTGATTTTTTCAACTCGCTATAAAAAATTGAACATGCGTAAACACTTACTTTTATTTACCATTCTGTTTCTAACTGCACTTGGTGTATTTGGACAGACTTCGGTAAAACACGGCTTAGTTGTTGTGCATATTGAAACACCGGTAAAGGCCGAATTCAAACAAAAAATATTCATTTATCATTTTTTAAACGGGCATTTTACCGGGCGTGAAGAAGTAATTACCGTTAACGGAAAAAAAGATGGTAGGGATTACATACGCACCGATCTTGGTGCTTGCACTATTTACAAAGACAGATACATGATCACCGGTATTGGCAACATCATTGATCTGAAAGATAAAAAAGTGTTGTTTGATGGAAGAGCGCAATTAGTAAGATGCAGCAATGATAGCGCCATTTTTTATACAAATGATTTTACAAAAGGAAAATTTTATTCGGTATACAATTTTAAAACAAACACGTATGGCGAAGTAAAGAACCTAACCTTCAAAGCAAAAGTTGGTCAGGATGTGGAGTATGATAAAACCTCTGCGCCATTCAAATTGAATTTATATCCGCCAAACAAACCAAAAATTGAATTGGTAAAAGATGCGGGATACGGACAAAACATGGGTACCGGCAAAGTGCCTGATCCGCCAATGTGGTGGGTAGATAACTCAACCTTTGTTTATGCGAACTATAATAAAGAAAATACCGAGATCAGTTTTTACAAAGTAAATGCTGACAAGAAGAGTAGCACATTAATGGGTAAATTACCTTTTAAGCCCGGCACAAAAGAACCTGTTCTTACAAAGGAAGATAAGTATGTAACTACTTTGAATTATGGTGATCGCATGATAGCCGTGAATACAAAAAGTGATAAGGTTGAAGAAATATTGTTTACCTATCCGATCAATGGTTTTGCTGCAGAGATGAAAGCTAGTCCGCAAGGCCGCCGTGTATTACTCATGAACAACAACAAAGAATTAGGCAAATACCATTTTCAAATTAAGAATTTTAAGACCAACGATAAAACAGTTGCACTTGTAAAAGAGTTGATCATGGGCAATGAAAGCTATCAGCAAGGTATGGCCGTTTGGAACTTTGATCAAAACAAATTTGAAAAAGTTGATGCCGACGAAGTATTGGCTTTACCGGGTTGGATCAACGAATAAGTTCTCGATACGAACGCTGAAAAAGCGTTCTACGTGAACTGACAATTGCCTTCCGTTTATTCAAACATTAAAAATTCATGTCACAGGAATTACATATCACTGCTACAAGCAAAGAAGAAAAATACCGTGAGTTATTACCACAGATCAAATCATTGGTTGAAGGTGAAACAGATATGATCGCTAACATGGCTAACATTTGTTCGGCCTTAAAATACAGCATGAACTTTTTTTGGGTTGGATTTTATCTAATTAAAAACAACCCCATGCCTGACGGAAGGCAGGAATTAGTGCTTGGTCCGTTTCAGGGAACCATTGCCTGCACGCGCATACAAAAAGGAAAAGGTGTTTGCGGAAAAAGTTGGGAATTAAATGATGTGATCATTGTTGAAGATGTAGATCAGTTTCCGGGACATATTGCTTGCAGTTCACTTTCCAAATCAGAAATCGTTTTACCGGTGTATAATTCAAACAAAGAGATCATTGGCGTATTGGATGTGGATAGTGATGAATACAGTTCCTTTGATCGCACGGATGAATTTTGGTTGAAGCAGATCGTTGAGTTAATCAAGTAATAAGTTAGAGGCAGAAACCGCAAAGCAGTTTAACTACTGTATAGTTTTTTTAAAAGAAATTGTTTGTTTAGAGGCAGAAACCGCAAAGCGGCCTTTGTCCCGATAACTATCGGGATTCGCAAAGGGAGCGCAGAGTGCGCGAAGAATCAAAGATCAAAATATTTTTGTAAGAATGTAAGGAAGCCTTGTCATCTTATTAATAACCTCTGGGCTTTGCGTACTTTGCGTCTACTTTGCGCAATGCTTTAGCATCTTTGCGTTTTCTGCCTCTCTTAAAAGTTAATTCTTTACTCCTGCTTTTATTTTTGCATTCACAAAATTTTCTTTTGGTGGAATTGGACAACTCCAGCCATTATGTGAATAGGCACAATACGGATGATAGCACAAATTAAAATCAATGATCATAGTATTGCTATCGGTTACTTCAAGATCGAGATATCTTCCTCCACCGTATGTTTCGTAATTACTGGTTAGATCGGTAAAAGGTAAAAACACTAAATTGGCATACTCTTGTTTTTTTATATCTGCCATGCGATATAAGATCAACGAATGTTTCTTGCCATCTAAATTAAAAGTAGCCTTGGCATACTTTATATACCGTTTTAGTTTACTGCTTGATGTAGGAAACACAACCGTATCTTTTTGATCGAACTTTTCAAGTGTGGCAGTAACACGGTACTTTAAATTGATAGGAAAATGTTGTATACCTTTAAAATCTATACGTTCCGCTTTTGATAAAGGTGTTGTTGCAGAATCTAAATAAAACTTCACGAGATCTGCTTGTTCGCTTTTAATGTGATGAATGATGCTGTCTTTTTTAACCTGTGCGGAATAAAAAGATGTTATAGTCAAAAATAAAAAGATGTAAATTTTATGCATATACACAAATTTACATCTTTTATTAATACTCCTTTACTTATTCACCTTCACTCTTACGCCTTCACTATGACTGGTGAATTCAGGCGCGTACATACATTGTATGGTAGTAACGCCATTGCTGAAATCACCATAATGATTCACAAATAACTGATACTCGAATACAAATGTTCCTTTATGCAAATGCGGGAAGAAGAAATTGGTTGCGGCATCTTTTGTGTTCTCAAAATATCCTAAACCATCTTGCCATTTATACTGACTAAACACATTCACCGGCTCAAAACCCGAGGCACGCATATCTTTCATATGAACATAATCCATATCTCTATCCACACGCAACTCAATTCTTACTTTGATCTTATCACCCAATTTTAATTTAGTTGCCGTTGTTATTGGTTCAATAACCGGACCAGAAGCCGTGTTCTTTTGAACGAATAACTGTTTCTTTAATTTTAAAGGTGTTTCATGCGGTGTGATCTTATCCAATTGCTCAAAATACTGCCAGTAAACAGCGCCATAACTCACGCCTACATCTTTCTTGATCACCTTTACTTTGCCCATATTTGGCTTGATATCCGCACCTGTCCATGTCTTTTTGAAATAGCCAGTACCCGGTTCTACTTTTATGCTTGCATCTTTTTTAGGATCTAATTTTATATCCCCTACTTGTATCTCCACATTAGGTTCGGTGCTTAACCAATCGGTACCTTTCAATAACATAGCGTAAACTGCTTCGGTTGTGGCGCGCGTTGTTCCCCAATGTTGCGTTTGTTTACTCTTGATCAACCAGGTCTTCAGATCATCAACCGCTTTGGTATCATTATTCACTTCATCAAATGCTTCGATCATTAAGGCTTGCATTTCAATTGGTGCTTCATACCAATAGTATCCGTAGTTTTCTTTCCAATACATACCCATCTCCTCATTATTGATACTATTCTCTTTAAGTGATTTTAAGATATCCTTCGGCGTTTTTGCATCTTTATCACGGTGCAAGGTTAAAGCCATCATACCCTGCATGTAGCGCGAATTACTTAACCAGTATGTTTGCTCTTGCCTCTTATAATAAGCAATGTGCTCCTTGTTGCGCTTGTCAACATCTATATGCGGAAAGAAACTTCGCATGTATAGATACTGAATGGCCATGTAACTTAAATGGTTTTCCGATAAGTACTCTTTATCATGTTTCTTTAACCATTCGTATTCTTCGCGCATGCGATCATCACAATACCTCACCGCTTTATAAAGCATATTACTAACTTCTATACCTTCTTTAACTTTGATCACACCGAGTTTATCTAAATGACCAAAGCCGCTGCAAATGTGCTGGGTGATATACCAATCATCCGGCCCGCCCTCAAACCACCAGAAACCACCATTTGATGTTTGTGACTTTTGTAGTTTTCTGAAAGCACGCGCCTGCTCATTGCTCATGGTATTCAGATCAAACAATAAAGCTACACGCTTTTTATTTTCATTCTCGTTTTTCGCTTGTAATACCCATGGTGTTTCTTCCAGTATCAAGGCTTTTAACTCCTGATTTTTTTGAAGATTAGAAAGGAATGCATCCGGACTTGCCATTTTCCATGAATCAAAAACAGATTTGATCTTTGGTTTTGAATTAACCACATACGTTGCTAAACTATTTGCATAGTACCGTGCAAATGTTTGCTCGGCACACTCATACGGATATTCCATAATATAAGGCAATGCCTGAACCGCATACCATGCAGGATTAGCAGTGAATTCTAATGTGTATGCATGATTTTTTAATGTAGTAGAATTATTATTTTGATTGATGAATTTTGTGAAATTAAACTCCTTGGTTTGATTACTTCTTATTGGCAAAGGCATACTTTCGGTAACCAACATGCGATTAGTTAATACAGGTATCACCATTTCTTCTCCATCAGAAAAATTACCGGCCTTTGCTACTAATTTATATTTGATGGCCGAATAACCTTCCGGAATGTTCAATGTCCATTCCAACGATGTACTTTGTCCCTTTTTTACCGTGAAGCCTCGTTCGCCAATAACTGGGTATTTACCAATTCTTGCCTGGATCACATTTCCTGAAATTTCTTCATCCGTTAACGCATCATATAATTTCAGATCAGCTGTACCACTCAATTCATTCTCCGATAAGTTAGTAACCTTCGAAATAAAAATGATCTGATCATTTTCTCTAAAGAAACGCGGTTGATTTGGTTGCACCATCAACTCCTTTTGTGTGATCACTTCTTTTGTGAACTGACCAACCTTTAGATCTTTTGTATGAGCCACACCTTGAAGTTTCCATTTGGTTAAACTTTCGGGGATAGTAAATTTAATTACGGTTTCACCTTTTTCGTTGGTAGTTAAATTAGGGAAGAAAAATGCGGTTTCATTAAAATTACTTCGTGCTTTCACTTGCGAAAGATCTTGCGATTCACCACCACTCTTTCCTTTATCGCCTTTAGCAGGACCGGAAGCTTCTCCGGTAGATACTGATTGCGCATTTTTACTTTCTCCAGGCGATTCTTCTTTTGCTAAACCACCAACAGCAGATTTTTTTGCTGAAATATTATCTTTCGATTGTTCGGCTTCCATCATAGGCGCAGCAGCAACTTCATCGGCCATTACCGATTTTTCATCATCGTAATCACGTGAACGGCGAGTTTTGTTGCCGTAGTAGTATGAATAAAAACTCAATCCAAAATAATTCAACTGATCATAATACCTGCTTGGTACACTTTCATATTTTGAAGGCAATGAGTTTAACTCCGTTGAGTTATTCATTCGTGCAACATGCGAACTCCAATTGAAACGCGTGTAGTAACTATTATAAATGTAAAACGACCAATAACTCGGCGCGAAGGCATCCAAACTGGCATCATACATACTCGTTAATAATTCAGCTGCTTGCTTATCGCCTTTCTTATCTTTAATGATCAGTTTCCACTCTTCTTGTTGTCCCGGTAATAATTTATTGCGGAAAGTTTCAAATTGAATATCCAGATCTTTATTTGTGTAAGGAACATTGATCACATTGCTGTAATTATAAAAACGATTGTTCTTTATAAAAGATGCATGGTAAGAAACATTTCCTCTGTGTTCTTCTTTAATATCAATGGTTACAGGGCTCAATGAAGCGGCCTGCAATTGCTGCAATACCACTTTGCCTTGATGTTCGATCTCGTATATATAATTTATCTTATCATAACCCGAAGCTAAAACAAAACTGATCTTATCTCCCGGTTCAGCAGATGTTTTTGGCGCATAATACCAAGCCGGACTTGTTTCAGGCAAATTACTGCTGCCGGTATTGTACAAAGTAAAATACTGGAATGCCTTTACCGTTTCGCCAAATTTATCTTTGCAAGAAGCTTCTATCAAATAAACACCGGGCTTCAAATTTTTCATCTCTGCATTCAGATCATACTCGGTCTTTGAACCGGTATCAAATGTTTTATCAAACTGTTTTTCTTTTTCCCATTTGAATTTATTCAATTCATCGGCATATAGGTCGTTAGGAAAAGTTTTATAATACGCCTCTTTGCTTAAGGCATGTCTATCCGGCTGCGACCATAAGCGACTTCGGAAAACCTTATCGGGTTGTTTTAATTTATAGATGGTAAAGTTCCCTTTTGCAGCTTCGGCAACACCATTTAAGTTCACGGTATTAATTCTAAATGGCTTCACTTCTTTTTGATCTATGATCGCTTCATTTGAAATGTTTAATTCCAAAGCCTGATAGCCAACAGTTACGTATGAGCTTGAAGAATGCGTTTCGCCATTGATATCCGTTACATCTGCTAATATTTGGTATTGGTAAGTAGCCTGACTTTCTTTACTAACAGATTCATCCGGTAATGCTTTGAATTTAATAATGAATGAACCGGTATCGTTTGTTGTGGTTTCACCATTCAATATCTCCACATCTCCTCCACTGTTATAATACGGACGATACCACCACCACCAGTACGGATAATTCACTTGTCTAACAACACGGTAAGAAACTTTAGCACCATCGATCACGTTGCCGGCATACGCTTTGGCATTACCGCTCACTTCAATTTCATCATTGATCTTAAAGGAGCCTTTTACAGGATCAAACTTAGTTTCAAATTTTGGTCGCTTGTATTCCTCTACACTAAAATAGGCGGTACCATGTCCATCTGAAATATGCATTTGGCCGGTAAGTAAACCTTGAGGTGCGGTGAACGATCCATTGAATGAACCATATTCATTAGTGGTGAGATCTAATGAAGAAACCTTTTGGTAATTGGCATCATAAAACGTAACTACCACAGGGTAATTCGCTTTTATGATCGGATCCTTTTTACTTTTTGATTGCAATACAATTCCTTTGAAATAAACGATCTGTCCGGGACGGTAAATTGCTCTATCGGTAAAGAAATGTGTTGTTACCTGAGTGTATTCTTGATTGCCAGGGTCATACGTATAATAAGAGTTATTATTAAAGTAGTCGTCTGAACCGTCGATCAACTCTAAATAAAAACTATTCTCTTCATACTTGGCTTTAGGTTTTATGTTCAAATACCCTTTGTCGTCTGTTTTATATTGTTCGCCTTTAATGAATTTATAATCACGTGTACTGTAATCATAACGCTCGTACCATAACTGAACTGTAATGTTTTTTAAAGCTTCGCCGGTTTGGCGGTGCATGGCAAATATATCATACGAACCATTGTCTTCGCGGCGACGTTCCATAGTAGCAATGTTTGATACCACACACTGCGCGTAAGACACTAAATTGTTCGCGTATTTAAAACTCGGGTCAAGCGAAGAGATGATCACATAATGCCCAAAAGGCAATTCAGGCATTTGGATCTCGGTGTTGTGTTTTTGAAAATCACCATCATCTACAATGTTTTGTGTAAATGTTTTTACAGTTGGCAAGGCATTTAAGGCGTTATACAATTTCTCTCCCCAATCCTTTCTATAAATTTTTCTTAGTTCGTGATGCGAAGTTTTTACGATCTTAAAATATAACTTATTAATATTGGTTGAACTTACCAATGCTCTGAAAGGCTTTAATGGTTCATTTACCTCCTCAATAGTTAAATTGAATGATTTGCTTTGTAATGAATAAATTAAATTCTGACATTCCTTAGCGCCATAAGATTCAGGCATTTTTTTGATGGCGTTTTGGCAAATTTCTTTGGCTTGTTTTTTATACCATTTATACTTTTCGCCTTGAAGAGGATCATACGAATTTCCTTTGTTCACATACCAATTCGCTAAACGATGATCCACTTCAGTAACACGCGAATTACCGGAAAAGGTTTGTTGCAAATTTTGAAGCGTAGCAAAATAAAGGGTATCTTTTTTTGGATGTTGTGTATGACCATAAACGTAATCTATCCTGAAAAGATCGGCATCAATAAGTGCTCCGGGATCTTTATCTTTCAAATGAAACTTTATCAGATCCTGCAAGATCTCCATGGCATAGTACTTTGTTTCTAAACTGTCGGATGGATTTACAAGTTTGATGGCTGCAAAATCAGAAGCAGTTGACAGATACGCAGCATCATTAATTGTAAAACGATTAGCAGGACGCTGAACATCAGGTTCGGTATTGGCAAAAAACGGCAAAGCCCTGTGCGCCAAAAAATCATATAAGGTAGGTCGCCAATTTCTGCAATCCGTTGTGCCTTTGTGTATCACTTCATCAAAAACATCAACCTTGGTTGCTTTTAAACTATCGGCGTTACTTAAACTTTCCTTGTAATTTTTTATTGTCGCATTGGTAATGGTTTTAAGATCCCAGGTTTCGATATCATCATTCTTAAAATTAACGGCTTGTGAACGGTTATAAAATTTCCAGCGGTTATTATTGAAATATTGCCAATAAGCATCAGCTAAAAGACTTTGTAATACAGGTTTAACCGGAAATTTAGCTTGTGTTACTTCCACTGAAAGTTCATTGATATTCTTTTCAAGCGAAAACTCCTCTTTATTCTGCTTGAACTTCATGCGCACAATTACAGATTTTACCAATTGAGGTGCATTATTGTCTTTTTTTGCTTTTTGGTATATGAATTCAACTATTTTTAAAGCACTTTCGGTTAGGCCTTTGCTTTCGCAACTATCTACCCGTTTCCAAAGTTTTTCGTAATTGTCATTTTTCCCGTAACTAATTGATTTCATGGTGTTATATGAGTTAAAAAAGAGGGGTAGCGCAAATACCAGGCCCCCAATAAATAATAAAAAAATGCTTATAAACGAACGCTTTTCCATAACAATGCTTTTATATAAAGATGCTAAAAAAATATAATTCCATAAGGAAGATAAAATTTTTATAAACCGATAAAAATTGCGAAATTCAAATCGTTGTAATTATCTATAAATCAACAACTCATATCACATACTATGGATGCATTCATTGAAATACTAAAGATCATTTTACCTGCCGGTGTTGTATTTGCCGCAGTGTATTTTGTAATTAAAAGTTTTTTAAAGGCAGAACAAACCAAACGCGATCATGAATTAAAAAAAGCCAACCAAAGCACAGTGTTGCCTTTAAAAATTCAGGCTTATGAGCGTTTGATCATTTACCTTGAACGCATTAACCCAAATACATTAGTGATTCGTACCAATAAAAATGGCATGTCGTCGCAACAACTTCAACTCGAATTAATAAAAGCCATCCGCACGGAATATGAGCATAATTTATCGCAACAAATTTATGTGACGCATGGCTCATGGGAGCTTGTAAAGAATGCGAAAGAGGAGCTGATCAAACTGATCAATATCTCATCAACCAAGGTTTCGCCGGAAGGACCAAGTAATGAATTGGCGATGATGGTGTTAAATGTTGCTGCAGGATTAGACAAAAAATTACCGAGTGAAATTGCCATAGAATTTATTAAAAAAGAAGTGGCTAAGATCTTTTAATTATGCAAAAATTGTTTTCTGAATTTACCGGTGTAACTAATGATCAATGGAAAGATCAGATCATTAAAGATCTGAAAGGAATTGATTTTCAAACCCTCACCTGGCACACTTCAAACGGAATAGATGTTCGTCCGTTTTACTCAAATGCCGATCTACCCAAAGTTACCGAACCTTTATTTAACCATATTGGCTGGGATGCTTGTGAACACATTTATGTTACAAACGAATCAAGCGCTAATAAACAAGCCTTAAGTGCTTTACAAAAAGGTGCAACAGGTTTAGTGTTTGTGATCCATAAAAAAATAGAAACCGCGCAATTATTAAAAGATATTTCGGTAGAGCATATCTACACACAATTCGTTATCAGCAATGATGCCTTGCATGTATTAAATGATCTGAGATCATTTTATAGCGTAAAAAATAAATACGATGGCAAGATCAAATGCGTTGTGATACTCGACCCTATTGGTTTGTTTGGCTATTATGGCGAATGGCATGATTCTCAGGAAAAAGATCTTGCAGCCATAAAAGATCTCATTCACATACCTGTTAACGCGAGTTTATATCAGGAAGCCGGTGCCAATCAGGTGAACGAGTTGGCCTTTGCCGTGGCGCATGTAAATGAATATTTTAATTACCTGAACAATAGTTCTGCTTTAAATAATAAGATCATTCATGTGACCTTTTCAATTGGCGGTGATTTTTTTATGGAGATCGCCAAGTTAAGAGCCTTCCGAAAATTGATCGATCTGTTGCAAGCTACCTATCAAACGTCATTTGAATTGCACATCCATTGCCAAACATCTGAACTTAATAAAAGCGAAAAAGATGCCTACACCAATTTGCTAAGAAGCACAACAGAAGCAATGAGCGCTGTTATTGGCGGTACCAATAGTTTAAGTGTGATGGCTTACGATCATTCATTTAATGATGCTAGTGATTTTAGTTCACGCATGTCTATTAACCAACAACATATTTTAAGAGATGAAAGTTACTTGAATAAAGTAGCTGATATGGCAAGCGGCAGTTATTATGTAGAAAGTTTAACGGAGCAGTTAGCTGAAAAAGCCTGGGATGCATTTAAAGATATTGAAGCAAATGGCGGGTTGATAGCTTGTTTAAATTCGGGAAAAATACAAAATACCATCAACGAAAACTTTAATGCCTTAGCTACACAATACAAAGAAAATAAGTTAGTTTTAATTGGCGTGAACAAATACCCGAACGCTACGGAAACAAAACAAACAGCAAGAAAAAAGACTGAAAACACAAAAGGAAAGAATATTGATCGGATATTACCTAAACAGCTATCAGATCTGTTTTGATCCGGTGTTCTTTATGAAAAAATCCTCTTCTTTCACTTCAACAAAACCTTGTTCTATAAAATTAACCAGGGTAAGTTGATTGTTACCATTGAGTTTTACTTTTTTACTGTATTGGTAAAATTTGCAATCCTTTACAAATGCACCATACACACCTGCCTTAGGCAATTCCTTTATGTACTCAAAATTTGTTCCTTGCATCACCCGAATTGTGTTGATCTCCTTAGGTAACTGATCAATAGTTACTTCATAGCCGTGCTCAACGTAACAACTGCGTAAAAATTTATTACTGGCAAATAAAAAAACGATCATATCGCTGCCGCTCATGTTCTTAAATCTCATGCTTCGCTTGGCGATCGTATCATTCTTTGCTCCTCCAAAATAGTCCATGTATGGCGTATCACCGGTTATGACACGTTTTCGGGTTGGCTCTTCTTTTGGTTTTGGTTTCTGGAATTTTTCTTCATACTTCACAATGGCATACTCCGGTTTGTTATTCCAGACATTTAAAATGAGCATGATCAGTAAAACAGCAATTGGTGTGGCAACCAAAATATTCCTGAATTCATTGTTGGTACGCTTTGGTTCTTCAGTAACAGTTGCTTGCGATTGCTGATAATGTTTTTTGTAATGTTCTTGATAATACTGCCGGCGTTTCAATTCCTGTTCGCTTGCTTCTTGCGATTTGGCTTGCTGCTTTTGTGTTGGCGACGTTGCCTTTTGATATGCCTGATTTAATTGAAACTTGAGCTTGTAATCGTATTGCGACTTTTGATAGGGATCGGAAAGGATCTCGTATGCCTTAACAATGCCTTTAAAATACTCCTGACCTGATGGGTTAATATCAGGATGATATAACTTCGCTAATCTCCTAAAGGCATTTTTTATTTCGCCTGCACCGGCAAAATTGGCTAAACCGAGTATTTGATAATAATTTTGCAATACTTATATAACAAACAAAGTGTGGTAAAGTTAATTATTAAAATCCTATACCAATATTTAAAGCTAAATGCGATGAATTGATGTAGAAGGAAGAAGGTGAATACTTTTCTTTGAAGGAATAAGGCGAAAATCCGTATTTAAAAGCTGCCTCGGCAAAAAAGGTAATTGAATTACTGCGTGTTCGGTTATTTTGTAACCCAAAACACAAACCAATAAATGAATTCATTTGACTTAAAATAAACGGATTCTTGAACTTTGTATCTACAAAATCACTTTTAATTAAACTGCCTTCTTGCTCAACTTTTAAGGATGTAGATGTTATATATCGTAAATGGTATCCGCCGGTAAAGTAAGGTGTGACCAAGCTATTGGTTGTACTTTTAAAAGTAAATTTTGCCTGTATGGGTAAATTCACTTCAGTAAAATATAACTTATAAGAATAATTGAATTCACCCGTATAAAGCTGCAATGTATCCTGATCAAAGTAATAGGTCTTAGCACTTAATCCATGTAAAAAATACTCAGCACCTATGGAGAGAAAAAGTTGATTCGACCGATCGATACTCCACTCGTGCTTAATAAAACCCGAAAAACTCATGCGAGAGCGGGGTGTGCTGGCGTGTTTGGTGTCTAATTTATAAAACCCAATAACAGGTGCAATTCCAATTCGTGTGTAAGCATCGCGTGATCCGTTTCCGGAATAGCTGAAATGAGGGCTTACCATAAAACACAGTAAGCTAAATAAAAACAAATAGCCTGTATTTATTTTATTTCGCATTTACTTCTCTGATCACATTTGTGGCAGTTGCTTGCACACTCGGCATGATAATGATATCATTAATATTCACATGACTCGGACGAGAAGCTGCCCAATAAACTGTATCAGCAATATCTTCCGGTTTAAGTGGTTGTAATCCTTCATAAACTTTTTTGGCACGATCTTCATCACCATCAAATCGTACAATGCTAAATTCTGTTTCAACCATTCCAGGATTTACAGCAGTTACTTTTATGTTGTGAGGCAAAAGATCAATTCTCATCCCTTTATTTAACGCATCAACCGCATGTTTTGTTGCGCAGTATACATTTCCATTCGCGTAAACTTCTTTACCGGCAATGGAACCAATGTTAATGATATGTCCGCTTTTTCTTTCGATCATCAATTTGCTCACCGCCTTGGTCATGTACAACAATCCTTTGATATTGGTATCTATCATTCGCTCCCAATGTTGTAATTCGCCATCATTGATTGGCGCTAAACCAGCTGCCAAACCTGCATTATTGATCAATACATCAATTTTCTTTAATGCGGATGGGAGGTTTTGAATTGCTGCCTCTACCTCATCAACTTTTCGCACATCAAAGCAAAGTGAAGTAACATGTACATTGTATTTCTTCTTCAGTTCATTTTCGATCTCCGCCAATCTTTCCTTTCTTCTTCCGGTGATGATCAGATCATGACCATTTTTCGCGAAAATTTCTGCTGTACTTTTTCCTATGCCGGATGTGGCGCCTGTAACTAATACTAACATGATTATTTATGAGATACGTTAAGTTTACTGTGTTTTCGTCCGTATGCAAAATAGATCACCAAACCAATGATGAGCCAAATAATAAAATACAACCAGTTCTTGTAACCTAATTGCGATAACATATAAAAACAACATATCAATCCAAGAGCCGGTATCAAGGAGAAGTTATGTTTGAACGACAAATAGCTTAATACTGCAAAGCCAACAAAAAATGTATACACCGGAAGCTTTGAAAGAAAGGCATTTATGGATTCGAATTTTAAATAATAATCAAAAGTTCCTTTATCAAAAATAAACAAGCAGACAATACTTGCTAAAAACAAGGCCGGTATAATGAATTTTGCATTCACATAAGGTGCTTTAAACTTTGGATTATAATCTTTATGCTCTGCTCTTAATTTTAAAACGCCGGCACAAACCAAAATAAATGCGAACAAGGTGCCTGCTGAACAAATATCTGTTACCATATTGATGTCGACAAAGAAAATTGGAACTGCGACTAAAATACCAGTGAATACCGTTGAAAATCCCGGCGTTTTATATTTCTTATTGATCTTTGCAAAACGTGGTGGTAACAATCCATCACGGCTCATGGCCATCCAAATACGAGGCTGCCCCAATTGAAACACCAACATTACACTTGCCATGGCCACAACAGCGCTCACCGCAATAATACCCGCTAACCATTGCAGATCTTTTATTTTTTCGAAAACAAATGCCAATGGATCGGCAACTTTTAATTCACTGTAATGCACCATGCCCGTAATAACCAATGCAATGGCCACATATAAAACGGTACAAATAATTATGGAGTATAAAATGCCTCTTGGCAGATCGCGTTGTGGATCCTTACATTCTTCGGCCGTAGTTGAAATAGCATCAAAACCAATGTATGCAAAAAATACGGCGCTGATCCCGCTCAGTAATCCGGTAATGCCATTCGGAAGAAAAGGATCCCAATTCTTCGTGTCAACATAAAATGCCCCAACAAAAATAACCAACAGAACAATGGCCAGTTTTACTAAAACCATCATGTTGCTGGCATTGCGACTTTCTTTAATGCCACGGTAAACCAAAATAGTGATCAATACATTGATGAGTAAAGCAGGAGCATCAAAAATGATCTTTAAACCACCAAGTGATGGCGCACTGCCGTATGCTAAAAACCCTTCAACTAAATTAGCCGTTTCAGGATTTGCTTTTACATCTGCCAGCGTTTGACCCGATGTAAGCAACTCGTATACTTTAAAATAATTTGTTTTGGCTGTAAAATAATCAGTACGCAACCATTCATTCACTTCGTAATTGGAGACATTGGAGACCAAGGTTGTAAAGTAATCGCTCCACGAAATAGCAACGGTAACATTACCAATGGCATATTCCATAATCAATGCCCATCCTATGATCCAGGCGAACAACTCACCAAAAGCAACGTAGCTGTATGTATAAGCACTGCCACTTACCGGTATCAAAGAAGCAAATTCAGCATATGCAAAAGCGGCAAAACTACATGCCAATGCCGTAAATAAAAATAAGAATATCACACCCGGACCGCCATCTGCACTGGCTTTTCCAATGGTTGAAAAAATACCGGCGCCAATGATGGCAGCAATACCAAAAGCTGTAAGGTCTTTTACACCCAGGTGTTTTGCCAACGAACCATGATGCTCGCTATCCGCAGTTTTTAAGATCTGCTCAATGCTTTTTTTCCTAAATAATCCCATATCAAGTAGGTATAAATATACTGGAATTTTTACTTATTCATGCAATTATTTGTGCTTTAAAGCCTCTCTTACACTTAAGTTTGAAAGTGCAGACCGGTTACTTTCAACAAACGAATAAACCGCTTTTGAATTTGTTTTAGCATACTGCCTCAATGCCCAGCCAATAGCCTTTCTTATAAAAAACTCCTGATCCTTCATGTTTTGCTCGCAAGCCTTAAACAAAAATTCCGCATCGGTATCTTTGCCATAAGGCAATTGATGTATTATGGCCACTCTTCTCAGCCACATATTTTTCTCATTCACATAACGCTTCATCTCCTTTTTAAGTTCAGGATACTTCCTTACCAAAAGCGAAATGATGTTTCCAACCAGTCCATCAACACTATCCCACCATGAATTTTGTAGCACCATTTTCTCGATGTGCGGAAAGCTTTTAGGTGTTATCTGCTTTTTAAATACACGAAATAATTCAATGGCAATATAATGGTACTCGCGTTGTTTCTGTTTCCAGAGCAATGCAGTTGTTTTGATGATCCAATCTTCATCAACACTTTGCTTAACGCTTTGGATCAGCGGTTTAGTCACCTCCGCACGCACAGGTTTTTTAAGTCCGTAAAACGGAAATAAATTCTTCATATACTTACTCATGGCAATTGCATTTTCAGCATTAGCGTGCTTCTTAAATATTTTTGTTAGCTCTTCTAAAAAAATTTCCGGCGTCATAAAATGTAATTATTGTTTTTAATGCGGCTAAAATTAAAAATGGTGTAATAACACTTCGGTAACGCACAATGGCTCCCACATTAGGCGTTGAAATGCCTATTAAAATCACAAAGACCAATACAAGTGATAAAAAGAATACCAAGTGAATTCGTTGATCCGCTTTGATCAATCCAATTACAACAATAAACAAACACAATAGGTTAAGCAAATTCTCTAAGGATACGATGGTATTTAAAAGAGAGTTGAACTTTAACGGATAGAACAGGCCATAATAAACCGAGTTAGCAATAGTAGAAAACAAGTTTGAATTAAAAGTAAGCGGTTCAATGGTATAGAATGATCGTGCGGGAATTAATTGATAAGCCAAAGTATATTGTGTTGATGTGTCTGAATTATTCGAACAATACAATGTATCTTTTTGATGATGATGTTCCCAATAAACATATGAAACTCCTTTTTTAATTCGTATGGTTGTTTTTGAGACTGTGCTATCTTTAATGATCAGTGATTGATCGAAAGGTAAACGCACAAACTTTTTATCATCCTTCAAAAAAATACCGCCTTTCATAGCATCATAAAACTCCATTTGCTTTTTATTGATAAAGCTCAGCATGGTCATTTTTTTTACAGGCACAAAAGCAAAATTCACGATGGTTATAGTTGAAATTATTAAAGCTAAATAAATCAAACTCTTATAATTAAAAGGTAAGGATATAACCAATTTGTATATGAAATAGAACATGGCAACAGGTAAGGTTACCTGAGGTTTTAAAATGTAACCAATAAAGCAGATGGCTAATAAATAAGTGAGTTTTTTAAAACCTGAATTCTGCCGCTGAAAAATTCGGTCAATGAATATGAAGATCAAACCTAATTGAAAGATCACCAAGGGTTCTTTTAAAAGGGCTCCGCTAAACAACCACAAATTAGGCAATGCCACAAAAATTAGCAGTACCCAAAATTCTCTCGCTACAAACAACTGTTTAAATGATCTGTAAATAAATACCGTTCCTATAAAACTTAAAAAGCACGAAACCAGCGCATGCACGGCGTAAGTGTTGAAAGAAATAAAATGAATGATCGAATGAAATCGGATGATGGTTCTGTTATCGTTAAAGAATAATCGCCAAGAATTGCCTTCATCCCAATTAGCTGTATACTTTATAAAGTTCTCATACAAAAATGTTCCTTCTTGATCTGCTTGTAAGCCAAATAAAAGTTTCAGGTATTCCAGGGGATGGCTGTAGGCTATGCTATTAATA
>JBIKKW010000107.1:0-9236 GCA_044360115.1 Bacteroidia bacterium | reverse complement strand
GTTACTTCATCTTCATCTTCAACAATATTATCTTTTTGATAGCGGTAGTAGATCTTATTATTCACCAATGGGGCGTAAATTGGTGTTTCCGGGAATTTTAAGCTATCCAAAATACTTTCGGGGTATTTACCCTCCACTATTCGTTTACCAATAAACTCCATGATCTTATAAGCCTGATTTAAGTTATTGGCTTTAATGGCACGTGCAAACGATACCTCTGCAAACTTTTGTTCTTTTGGTCCGCTTACATCATAAGTAACATCCATTACAATTTGTGCAAAGCGTTCCTTCGCTAAAATGGGCTCTAACTCGGTTTGTAATTTCTGATCGCTGTTAATGGTTTGTATACACTTGCGCTTACCCATATTTACCAGGTTGGCGTATTTACCATCTTCATTCTCTAACATAAATAAACCCCAACTATCCTTTGTTTCAATGGTTGGTTTAATTTTGTTTTGCTGCATGCTTTGTAACACATTGGTCACACTCTCGGCACGCTTGCGTTGTAATTTTGCATTGGCAACCGAATCGCCCTCAATACTCGAATAAGCATAAATATATAAACCGTCAATAATAAAATCAGGCTCATTCATTGCTTTAATAAACGGCTGAATATCTTCGGGCTTAAACTCGTATTTGTTTTTTTCGAACGGAATGTTGAATGTTAAGATGGAACTTTCGGAGCGTGGCTCAAATGGCGGCTTTAAACCCGTTGTGCCTTTTACAGGCATAATACCAATTGGCGTATTA
Organism: Bacteroidia bacterium; assembly: GCA_044360115.1. Lineage (GTDB taxonomy): Bacteria > Bacteroidota > Bacteroidia > B-17B0 > Aurantibacillaceae > Aurantibacillus. Next base: position 8,486 of record JBIKKW010000107.1, on the reverse strand, counting down.
CTATCTATGTTGCCGCTTTCGGTATAACCGCGTGTAATGGTTTTACAATACTTACCATCTTGCACAACGATAATATTTATTTCATACGGACCGGTAATTTTTTTGTTGAACTTACCCATCTCAACCTTTATACCTTTGATCTTGTTCTTTTTATTTTTCGGAACATTTTTTGTGAGCAAGTTGCTTTTAAAGAATTTTTCTTTATAAACAACTTTTGTCATTACACCCTTATTATAAAGATCATTATCTACAATATTATAATCGGCCTTAACGTATTGTTCGCGTTGCACAATATCAACCGCCAAACCATCTTTTGTTTTCTTTAGTAAGCGGCGTAATTCACGTGAATTCTTAAATTCAAGATAGATCTTTCCGTCGCTCACACTAATTCCGTTATGCAGCACATCGTAATTTCTCCAGCGCTCACAGTTCTTGCATTTTTTAGGATCATAATCTTTGATCTTTTTTGAAGCTTTGTTATAAGGCACTTCCATATCGCCACGGTATGGCGCGCCGCCATTAGTAATATCGTATCCACCAAAAATACCGCTTACGAAAACTTTTTTATTCTCATCATCCATCACACACGATAAACCAATAAGCGTGAATTTTGGATTGGTAAGCACTTGCAAATTTTTTACGTTACTTTCCCAACGGTTATAGATCACTTTTGCCACATCGGCTGTTTTATAACTCTCGCGACCTTTGCTAATTGGCGCCTTCATGGTAACCTCCTCACCACGCTTGGTTGCACCGGCTTGTTTTAAATGGCGTTTGGTATCACTCAGTTCAACTTTATCTTTACCTGTACCTGCCATGTCATCTGCACTGGCAAAGGCAGCCTCATTAAGCATATCGCTAAGCTCCAAACGATCTAAACCTTTTTCGGCTCTGAAGCGGTTAAGCTCTCGTAAGATCACATGAGGTAAGGAGTCTAACTTAAAATTCTCATCATTAAATGATTTCTTCTTATCCTTTTGTGCAAAGGAATTGAAACTAAGTAACACCAATACGAGGTAAAAATATTTCATATAATAAGGTTAAAATGAAAAGAAAGAAATTAAGTTGAAATACCTAACCTCTATTCCGATCATAAAATTTGCCTTAATATATCTATTTTTTTGAATTTAGGAAGAAAGTAACCTGTAAAAGGTTTTGAACAGAAAATAAACAGCTAATTAAAATGGTACTCCTTGTTGTTTTTTGAGAACTCCTCATCCTTTATAGGTTGATTAACCGTCATGTGAGGATATTCGTAACTCTCAAACAAACCAATATCGTCGTATAAACTCACAGCAATAGGAAGCATGTGTTTTTCTTCAATGAACAACACAGCCTTTTTGCAATAGAGTTTGGGCACAATTAAAACCGTGCCTTTTTTCAAAAAACCAAAATCATTTAGCAGATCGTTCTTATAGCGCAGCAAATAATCATTTACAACCAGTTTTGAAGCAATGGAGCTCGCTGTTTCTTTGTTTCCAACGGTATATTCAACATAGGTATAATCTAAATTCTCGTACTGAATAAGGTAGCAGTTGTAGTTGAATTTTTTAACCTTGCCTTTGTATGAAAAATTATTCAAACCTTGTTTGTCTTTTGCCAAGGTTAAAGCAATAGATTGTCCAATAAACTCAAAACCTAACTCGTGAATGGTGTAATGTTGGTTTTTACGCATCATATTACCGGTAGGATCTAAATGCAAGTTTGGTAGTCTGTTCAATTTAATAATAGCCTTATTTTCATTTTGATTTTGCACGTACAACAATTCCAGTTTTTTTTGACGGTTAATGAAATATAACTGGCGTGGATTGGTTCGCAATTTAATTTCGGAACTGGCAGAAGAAAAAGTACTGCCGAGTCGTTCAATGGCGTTAATATGTAAGCGTAAGGTTTTTACATGCTTAATAGAATCGAGCATTTGATGCAAAATATGAACTGAATCATTAGTAACCTTGTTTTTCGTGGAATTAAAACCGAAAAATAAAAACGAAATTAGGGCGATTATGGCAAGTAACTTTTTCAATACTAATTAAACACTAAAGATAGATGATAGTTTTTATTTAAATTTGAAAATTAAATTATTTTTATGTCAATTATCGGAATCATTCCTGCTCGCTATGCATCAACCCGTTTTCCGGGAAAACCTTTGGCCATGATCAATGGTAAAACCATGTTACAACGTGTGGTGGAGCAATCGCAAAAAGCAAGTTTAATAAATGAAATTGTGGTAGCAACAGATGATGCCCGAATTGAAGCACATTGCAAGGAAATTGGCTTTAAAGCTATTATGACCAAGGAAGAACACCAAAGTGGTACCGATAGATGTTTTGAAGCTTATCAATTAGCTAAAAGCAATGCCAATTACATTATAAACATTCAAGGCGATGAGCCTTTTTTAGATCCGGAACAAATTGATTCGCTGGCACGCGTTTGCAACGGCGAAACCGAATTGGCCACACAAATGATCAAATGCCATGATCATGCCGTTTTGTTTGATATTGGAGAAGTGAAGATCGTTTTGAACGAACATAACGAAGCGCTTTATTTTAGCAGAAGCGTGATACCATTTATAAAAAATGAAAAGCCCGAGAACTGGCATACCAAATTTGATTATTACCGCCATGTTGGAATGTATGCCTACCGAGCGGATGTGCTTGAGAAAATATCTAAACTAAGTGTGTCATCGCTCGAAAAAGCCGAATCGCTTGAACAATTACGTTGGTTACAAAATGGCTTTAAGATCAAATGTGTTGAAACGAACTTCGACAGCCATTGCATTGACAATCCTGAGGATATTGAGAAGGTACTGAAACTAATGAATAAGTAAAGCTTATTTCTTTTTAATGGTGTGGATATTAAATCCTAAATGGATACTAAGAAAGACCACTTAACTAACAGTCCAATTATAACTATACTTTTTCGCTTATCAGTAAAGGTTTAAAATATTAAACCTCGTTAATTGAAGTCAACTTTCAGGAAGAAGCAAATGATTTGAACGTTAATTAAAAAAGCAAGGCTAAAATAACGTGTGATATTTTAAAACCTTGCTTCATAAATGAGAGTTTATAAATTATTTTTTTGCGTCAGCTAAGAACTGAGCCAAACCGCTATCGGTTAAAGGATGCTTTAACAATGCGGTAATGGCGCTTAACGGACATGTAGCAACATCTGCACCAATTTTAGCACATTCAATAATATGCATTGGATGACGTACGCTAGCAGCTAAAATTTGAGTTTCGTAACCAAAGTTATCGTAAATGGTACGGATATCTTCGATCAAAGTTAAACCATCAGTACTCACATCATCTAATCTTCCAATGAATGGCGATACATAAGTAGCTCCAGCTTTTGCAGCCAATAAAGCTTGTCCGGCCGAAAACACTAACGTACAGTTTGTTTTAATACCTTTCTCAGTAAAATATTTTATTGCTTTTACACCTTCTTTGATCATTGGTATTTTTACCACAATACGCGGATGCAATTTTGCCAATGCTTCACCTTCTTTAACCATGCCTTCAAAATCGGTTGAGATCACCTCTGCACTTACATCACCTGTAACAATATTACAAATATCAACATAATGCTTTAAAATGTTCTCCTGGCCTTTAATGCCTTCTTTGGCCATTAACGAAGGGTTAGTAGTTACACCATCAAGCACACCAAGATCCTGTGCTTCTTTAATTTGAGCTAAATTTGCTGTATCAATAAAAAATTTCATTTCTATAATTTTGTGATGCAAAAATAAGATTTAGGTTAGCATTTACTTTCTTTTAACCTTCATTGTTTTCACATAATATTAACCACTTAGTTCTTTATCACGCGCTTAACGGTGCTTGTGCCTTCTGATCTTATCTCAACAAGGTAAATTCCATTTTTCAATTCACTTATATCTATTCTGTTCTCATCTTGTGCAGTGTTAACATGCTTCACTTTCTTACCTTGAATATCGTAAAGTGTAATTTCAGCTCCCTTTTCAAATTTGCCGTTCACATTCACTTCACTGCTGGTTACTGTTGGAAATACCATTGCCGCTATAGCAGCATTCTTAAGGTTAGATATTCCAGTAGTTAAAGTAGTAACATCAATGGTTTGAATGGATTTGGCATAGGTACCTGCTATTAATCGTTTATTAACCGGATTGTAGGATAGATCCCAAACTGAAATGAAAGGCATATTACTACCTACCCTTACCCAATTTAAGCCACCATCATAGGTTACATAAACACCAATATCTGTAGCAACAAACAAATTATTTTCATTTCCCGGAAACACCAATACATCATTTATACCTGCTTGTGGTAAATTGCCGCTTATATCAACCCAGCTTGTACCATTGTTGGTTGATTTGTGAATGTGAGGGATGTACGAATTGTATTTATAACCGGTATGTGTCACGTATACATTATTCGAAAAATTTGGTGAAGCATGTATAGATGTAACGTAGCGGTTTGGAAGCGATCCGGTGATGTTGGTCCAGTTACCACCATCATTTGTTGTTACCCAAACATTCGCATCTGATGTACCAACATAAATTTTTTGCGGATTAAGATCTGAATTATCAATTGCCGAAATGTTATGAAAACGCGCTTCCAATATTAAACCATCCGTAAGATCAGGACTGATTGCTGTCCAGTTATCATTAGGACCTGCCGTATTCTTATATACACGATAGGTTCCGGTGTATTGTGTGTTCGGATTAAATTTATTCAACACATAAGGCATATCCCAGTTACGTCTGTCACTTGGATCGATGTTATTATCATTATTATTCCAGGTATTACCGGCATCTGTTGTTGAATACAAGCCACCGTTCTGTGTTTCTACATAATAGGTATTTGCATCTGTTGGATCAAAACGCGGTTGAAAACCATCACCACCAAATTCGCGGGTCCAGTTAGTTGCTGTGCTTAAATTGCCCCAACAGGTTCCGTTATCCTGTGCCCCACCCCAATAAATAGTTGGTTGATGCGGATTGTATTCAACCCTGTAAAATTGTGTGTTCGGAATATCATCCACATCAGAATAAGTTGCACCATCATTATTTGTAAAATAAGTTCCGCCATCAGTTCCTAAATAGTAAGCGCCCGCGCCAACAAAATTAATGGCATGAATATCGGCATGCACATCATACATCCACCAGTTAGGCATATTAATATTCCAGGTTGCACCGCCATCGCTCGATTTAAATAATTCAACACCTGAAATATAAACCTCATTATCATTTGTAGGATCAACTTCCAAACCACTGAAATACCAGCCAAAACCACCGTAATTATTTTCAATTCCGTTGTTGCCCATATTTGCAAAAGTTGTTCCGCCATTGGTTGTTGTATACACACTGTACATTTGGTACAAGCTGTCACAAACCGCAACATACAATTTGTTTGGATTTTGTTTACTCATACAAATGCTGTAACGGTTCACTTTAAAGTTTGGTAAACCACCACCTAATATATTCCAATTGGTACCGCTGTTAGTTGTTTTATAAACACGTGCGTCATTTGAATAACGTATGTTCACTGTTGCATTACGAATACAAGTATATGATGTAGCGTATAAAACTGAAGGTGTTGTTGGATTGATCTCAATATCGGTTACGCCGGTTTGGTTATTAATGAATAATACTTGCGACCATGATGTACCTGCATTGGTACTTTTAAAAACCCCACGGTTATTATCCGGCACAATAGGATTTCCTAAGGCCGCTACATAAATTTCATTAGAGTTAGAAGGATTGATAACGATCTTATTGATGATCTTAGTTGACGCCAAACCAATATTGGTCCAGGTTGTACCACCATCTGTACTTTTGTACATACCATCACCAATAAATACCGTGAAAGGCACATCTGGATCGCCGGTACCGGCATAAATGGTATTTGGATTATTTGGATCAATGGCAATTGCACCAATGTATAGGAATGGTTTTGAATCAAAAACGGGTGTCCACGTAGTACCTCCATTTGTTGTTTTATAAATACCTGCACCCGGTGTACCAACGAACACAACGTTTGAGTTAGTAGGACTAACAGCCATACAGGTAATGCGCCCGCCAATATTATTCGGACCTTCAATTTGCCAAGTACCAAATGTGGATGAAGCATTACTACTTCTGTTTTGTGAATACGCATTTGATATCACCTGCTCATAGGCTTTCATATCCATGGTTAATTCAGGATAAGCGCGCATTTCGGCAAAATGTTCGTAAGGGGCTGCCGGATCTTTTTCGGCTTTCTGTTTTGAAAAATAGTTATAGCTGTATAATGCGCTAAAGGCAAGTGTAGCTGTAATGCCAAGACCAATAAAAAACGTTTTCATATTCGTGTGTTTTCTGATTAATAAATTTAGCCAAAAAAAAGCACAATTAAAAACGGTGATGATTAAATGAAATAAAAAATCCCGATCAGTTTTGATCGGGATCCTTAAATTTATGTTATTGGCAATTATTTGCTTGAACCTAAAACTAATTTTTCTTTGATACGAGCAGATTTACCTGTTCTCTCACGTAAGTAGAATAACTTCGCACGACGAACAACACCAACTTTGTTCACTTCGATGCTATCGATATAAGGCGATGCAATAGGGAAAATTCTTTCCACACCAACACCATTACTCATTTTACGAACGGTGAAAGTAGCAGTAGCTCTTTCATTTTTACGTTGAATTACAACGCCAGTGTATTGCTGGATACGCTCTTTATCACCCTCTTTAATTTTGTAAGATACAGTAATTGTATCACCGGCTTTGAAATTTGGGTGCTTTGAAACCGGCACTAATTGTTGTTTTACGTAGTCTAATAATAAACTCATGACTTCTGTTTTTTTTAATTTAACTTATCAGCATACTTTGCGTTGTGCAAACAGCGGCGTAATAAATGGGGTACAAAAATAGTAAAAAAACAGAATTCAACAAAAAATACATTAATTTATTGATATTTAAACACTTAAGCAGGTTTTAACAGGTTCCGATTTTGGGCATTTGCTTAGAATGAATTAACTTTAAACCTCATGGAAACTAATTATCCAAATACCATTCATAAACTGTCGTTATTATTGATCGTTGCGATGTTTGCAATGATCACTTCCTCATGCAATAAAAAGGATGCCGTTACGCAACAAAGTGCAACACTGGTAACAGGAAGTGGTTTAGTGGATGCAACATGGACCTTTGATAAAGCGCATAGCAATGTGAACTGGGAAACAAAATACCTTGATTATTCATCGGGTATGCTTACCGGCCGATTCAATAATTTTAATTTCAATCCCAAATTTGTTTTTAACGAAGCCGATCTTTCTGTTTGTAAGATCAATGCCTGGGTGCAACTTTCTTCCATCGATTCAGGTGAACCCGGCAGAGATGCTGTTGGAAAATGCATTAGAAGCTATATGGGGGTTACGTATTTAGATACTTTAAAAACCATTACCAATCCTGTGAGTGATTCGGCTTGGTTCAATAGCACATCAGTAAGCAGATCAGGCACCGGCTACGTTGTGTTTGGCAACTTGCGATTTAATAAATACCGTGCGCCAAGCGGCTTTGCCGATGGAACACCAATAGTTAAACCCGCCATACTTTATTTAACTTATAATGGCACAACTGATTTTGATACGAATGGAGATATGGTAAACGATAAATACAGAGCCTCTTTTACCGCACGTTTAACTTTTAAACGATCAGATCACATTGATACGCAATCAACCGTGCAGTGGGTTCCTGTGCCGGCCTTGCAAGACCAAACAACTAATTTAAGCGCAGCAAACAATAAAACCTATGGCGTTTGGACAACCAATGTTGCAGATGAAATGAAATTTACTTTTAACGCCCAATTTTTTAAAAACCATTAATTAAAATGAGTGCATACAAAGTAATTTTAAAAACATTGATATTTACAATGCTCGCTTTTACAAGCGCTTGTAAAAAAGATGCGGGTCCGGGTGGAAAAAATTCAATTAACGGAACCATAGTTTACAAGAACGGCGCAACCGGCGGTAATAGTGCAGCGGCAGGCGCAAGCGTTTACATATACTATGGGACACATTCTGCTAAAACTGAATTTGATCAGGCCATATTAACTGATGCAAATGGTAAATACCAATTCAATACATTACATAAAGGCAAATATTTTATTAAAGCCGAATACCGCGATGCCAATGGTTTTAACTATAGCACTGCCGGCTATGCCATTGAATTGAAAAACAAAAAAAATACTTTAGAGGTGAACATAACCCTTGAATAAAAAAATACGCTTATGCTAAAACGTTTATACATCCTACTCGCCTTTGTTATTACTACTCAAATTAACAACACAACGGCACAAACAACTTCGTGGCAATGGGCTCGAGGTGCAGGCTACACAGGAGCTGATCAGGCATTAGCAACAGCCATAGATGCAAGCGGAAACGTATATACCATTGGTTGGTACACCAGTGCCAACATCACGTTTGGCTCTATAACACTAACGAATCCGGGTGTTGCAACCAGTGATG
>JBIKKW010000106.1:0-9240 GCA_044360115.1 Bacteroidia bacterium | reverse complement strand
ACCAACCACGTTAATGGCAGTAGGGTGAAAAATACCACTCGGAATAGTGTGTAAAACGTGTTTAATGCCGTTAAACTCAAGGGTGTGTCCGGCATTGGGGCCGCCCTGAAAACGCGCAATAATATCATAACTTGGGGTTAAAACGTCAACGATCTTTCCTTTTCCTTCATCGCCCCATTGTAGGCCTAATAAAACATCAGCTTTGTTCATAGTATAAAAATGCAAAGGGCAAATATATCATTAATGAATACGCCTAAAACAGCAATTTATTAACCAATTTCACCTTTTTTTAATAATTGCCATAAATAGCAAATAAAATATTAAATTAGCACCTCTTAATCAGAAATTATGCAATACGATATCATTGTTATAGGAAGCGGTCCAGGTGGTTATGTTACTGCCATTCGTGCTTCACAGTTGGGTTTTAAAACTGCCGTAATTGAAAAAGAAAGTTTAGGTGGTGTGTGTTTAAATTGGGGTTGTATCCCTACAAAAGCCTTATTAAAAAGCGCGCAGGTTTATGAATATTTAAATCATGCGAAAGAATATGGTATTAGTGCCGATAACATTAAAGCAGATTTTAGTGCTGTTGTAAAACGTAGCCGAGATGTTGCTGAAGGTATGAGCAAAGGTGTTCAGTTCTTAATGAAAAAGAATAAGATCGATGTGATCTCCGGAACTGCAAAGGTAAAAGCCGGCAAAAAAGTGGCTGTAACAAGTGCAGATGGCAAAACAGAAGAACATTCGGCAAATCATATCATCATTGCTACAGGAGCAAAATCACGTGCTTTACCAAATTTACCACAAGATGGTAAAAAGATCATTGGATACCGCGAGGCAATGGTATTACCAAAGCAACCTAAGAGTTTAGTTGTTGTTGGAAGTGGTGCTATTGGTGTTGAGTTCGCGTATTTTTATGCAACCATGGGAACAAAAGTTACCATTGTTGAATTTATGCCAAACATTGTTCCGGTTGAAGATGAAGAAGTAAGCAAGCAATTAGAAAAATCTTTCAAAAAAGTTGGAATTGAGGTAATGACCGAAGCATCTGTTGAAAGCGTTGATACTAAAGGCGAAGGCTGCAAGGTAAATGTAAAAACAAAAACCGGCAACATCACTTTAGATGCGGATATCGTTCTATCGGCAGTTGGTATTGAGGCTAACATCAGCGGAATTGGATTAGAAGAAGTTGGTATTAAAACCGATAAAGGAAAAATTTTAGTAGATAAATACTATGCAACAAATGTACCGGGTTATTATGCCATTGGTGATTGCGTGCCTGGCCAGGCTTTAGCTCACGTTGCAAGTGCAGAAGGTATTACTTGTGTTGAGAAGATCAAAGGATTACATGCAGAGGCTATTGATTACAACAACATCCCGGGTTGTACGTATTGCCAGCCTGAAATTGCTTCAGTTGGCTTTACAGAGAAGAAAGCAAAAGAAGCAGGATACACCATTAAAGTTGGTAAATTCCCATTCTCTGCATCCGGTAAAGCAAGTGCTTCAGGTGCAAAAGATGGTTTCATTAAATTGATTTTTGATGCGAAATACGGCGAGTTATTGGGTGCACACATGATCGGTGCTAACGTAACTGAAATGATCGCAGAGATCGTTGCTATCCGTAAATTAGAAACTACAGGTCATGAATTGATCAAAACCGTTCATCCTCACCCAACCATGAGTGAGGCTATTATGGAAGCTGCAGCAGCGGCTTATGGCGAGGTGATCCATTTGTAATTTACAGTCAATTTTTAAAAATTAAGCCCCAACTATTAGGTTGGGGTTTTTTTATTGTTTTTATTGTTGTAAATTGTACTAAACATTCAACTATGAGAAAGATTTCGGTATTAGTGATCTGTATGATACTAATTTTAGTTTCATGTAAAAAAGAAGAAAAAGGGCCTGCACCAACAGTAGGAACAGGTACTGGTAGTGGAGGTGGAAATACGCCTGTAGTAAGTAATGCAACTACTTTTTACGGAATATTTACAACAGGAAGTTATAGTACGGTATTATCAAGCACGGATACGCCATCTTCGAGCCAAATGGCAAGCTCATATTTTAGCTCACAGGCAACTCAATATATCAATAGTGCAACTGCAGTTAAAGTAAATAATATTTGGTTAAATGGAGACAGTTTATCATACAATTCTTCAAATAAGTACTATACACAATATTGGAATGTTAACCTTTCAACTGAAACTTGGTCAGTAAATGGCGCAAACGGCATCGGTACATTTACAATTAATATTAATACAATAACTCCTTCCGTTAATACAATCAATTTTCAAGACAGTATTAGCATAAGTGCCGGTTTCTCGGTTGCAGTGAATAATGTTTCTAACATCACAAGTGCAAGAATATTAGTTTTCGATGGCACAAACACCTCAAGTAGTTATGTTCAAAAAACGATAAATGCAGGAAACAATACGATCATATTTACACCTGCTGACCTTGCGAATTTAACGCCAACTCAAACTGGTTATTTGGCCTTGGTATTAACTAATTCAAAAGCTTATAAAGTTTCCGGGAAAGATTATCAATTCAACCGCGAAGCCCAATGTACTATGCATTTTAAAATAAAACCATAATTAAATTATTAGCAACAAAAAAAACCGCTCTTGAATTTAAGAGCGGTTTTTTAATTTTATAGAATCAAGGAATTATCCTTTATCTTCTTTCTTTCCTTTTTTAGCACTTCCTTTTGGCTTGATCGTGTTTACAATGATCTCACTTTTTTCTTTGTCATAATCCACTTCAATTTCATCACCTTCAGTCAAATTATTTTTGATCATCTCTTCTGCCATTGGATCCTCTAAGTACTTTTGAATAGCGCGTTTCAACGGACGAGCACCGTAGTTCTCATCGTATCCTTTTTCAACTATAAAGTCCTTAGCCGCGTCTGTTATCTTAATGGTAAATCCTAATTTTTGGATTCTGCCAAATAAACTTGCCAATTCAATATCAATGATCTGATGGATGTTTTCTTTTGATAATGAGTTGAACATGATCACATCATCAATACGATTTAAGAATTCAGGAGCAAATGCTTTTTTCAATGCATTTTCAATCACACCTTTCGAATGATCTTCGGCACCTTCAACTTTTGTTGATGTTCCAAAACCAACACCTTGTCCGAAATCTTTTAACTGGCGTGCACCAATATTAGATGTCATGATAATGATCGTGTTCTTAAAATCGATCTTACGACCTAAACTATCAGTTAACTGACCATCATCTAAAACCTGTAATAACATATTGAACACATCCGGATGCGCCTTCTCGATCTCATCTAACAGCACAACTGAATATGGTCTTCTACGTACTTTTTCGGTTAATTGTCCACCTTCTTCATAACCCACATATCCCGGAGGCGCTCCAATTAAACGTGTGATGGCAAATTTCTCCATGTATTCACTCATGTCAATACGAATTAACGCATCATCGTTATCAAATAAATGGCGAGCCAATATTTTCGCTAATTGGGTTTTACCAACACCGGTAGGACCTAAGAAAATAAACGAACCAATTGGTTTATTAGGGTCTTTTAATCCGGCACGGTTACGTTGAATGGCTTTTACCACTTTTGCAACAGCTGCATCCTGACCAATAACTTTACCTTTCAACATTTCACCCATCTTCACCAGCTTATCGCTTTCGTTTTGGTTAACACGTTGTACAGGCACACCACTCATCATACTTACAACCTCGGCAACATTCTCTTCGGTAACAGTAACACGGTTAGCTTTTGTTTGCTCTTCCCAAACTTTCTTTGCTGCTTCTAATTCAGCCTGCAAGGTTTTTTCGGTATCACGCAAACGCGCTGCCTCTTCGTATTTTTGACTGCGCACCACCTGATTTTTCAATTCTTTGATATCTTCAATTTTCTTTTCAATATCTAAGATGTTTTGTGGTACGTGAATGTTTGTAATGTGCACACGGCTTCCTGCCTCATCTAAAGCATCAATGGCTTTATCCGGTAAATGACGATCGGTAATGTAACGCGAGGTTAAACTCACGCAAGCCTTTAAAGCCTCCGGTGTATAAGTTACATTGTGATGATCTTCGTATTTTGACTTGATGTTGTTCAAGATCTGTAACGATTCATCTTCCGTTGCCGGTTCAATAATTACTTTTTGGAAACGACGCTCTAAAGCACCATCTTTTTCGATATACTGACGGTACTCATCCAAAGTTGTAGCACCAATACATTGTATCTCACCACGCGCTAAAGCCGGTTTGAACATGTTGCTGGCATCCATGCTTCCGCTTGCTCCACCCGCTCCAATAATAGTGTGTATCTCATCAATGAAAATGATCACATCCGGACTTTTCTCTAATTCATTCATTACCGCTTTCATACGCTCTTCAAACTGACCGCGGTATTTAGTGCCTGCAACTAAACTTGCAAGATCTAAGGTTACCACACGTTTGTTATATAAAACACGGCTAACTTTTCTTTCTACAATGCGCAAAGCCAAACCTTCTGCAATACTTGATTTACCTACACCTGGCTCACCAATTAAAATTGGGTTGTTCTTTTTACGACGCGATAAGATCTGTGAAACACGCTCAATTTCTTTCTCTCTTCCTACAACAGGATCAAGCTTTCCATCTTCTGCCATCTTTGTAAGATCGCGTCCGAAATTATCCAACACAGGTGTTTTACTTTTGTTCTCACCCGGTTTTTTCTGCGAGCTACTGCTTGTACCACCAAATGTTGCTTCATCATCGCCATCATCATCATTGCCGGCGGTTGAGTTCTCAATTTTGTTTGGATTCTCTACAAAGCCTTCTAATTCGGCTCTAACGGCATCATAATCCACACCAAACTTCAATAAACTTTTTGTAACAATATTATCTTGGTCTTTTAAAACACAAAGCAATAAATGCTCGGTTCCAATTTGTACCGATTTAAACGTTTTTGCTTCAAGGTAAGTAAGCTTCAATGTTTTTTCAGCTTGCTTAACCAATGGAATGTTTGCCAGGTTGTTTGCCTTACGCAATCCCGGTGTTAAACCTTGCTCTATCATTTTACGTAATTCAGAAGAATCTACTCCCAAATTCTTTAATAGTCGCATTCCAACACCTTCGCCGTCTCTGATCATCCCAAGCATCAAATGTTCAATGCCTATATAATCGTGCCCTAAACGCATTGCCTCTTCACGGCTATAAGTAATAACGTCTTTTACTCTGGGCGAAAATTTTGCTTCCATAATTTTGTACTTTTATTTTGTTAAATTACATATACTGTGCCACAATCAAAAATATTATTTTAAAACCCCATAAGTTTTATTAACAGCCCTTATTTTTAACAAAAAATTTGTTGATAAGTTTTGCTTCAAATTCCTGATTTTTCGGTACTTTCATAAGCTAGTATTTTTTTATAGGTTATACGAAAACAAAGCAAAAAAGGTTTGTTTTTGGCCTGACAAAAAAGCATGAAATAACAGATTTTAAGAGACTATTTAACATAAAGAAGAATATATGACAGAAGGAGAGAAAATTATTCCGATTAACATTGAAGATGAAATGAAAACCGCCTACATCGATTATTCGATGTCGGTTATTGTATCACGTGCCTTACCTGATGTGCGAGATGGTTTAAAACCCGTTCACCGCAGGGTTCTTTACGGAATGCTTGACCTGGGTGTATTGCACAACCGCCCTTACAAGAAATCGGCCCGTATTGTTGGAGAGGTTTTAGGTAAGTATCACCCACATGGCGATTCGTCGGTTTACGATACAATGGTGCGTATGGCACAGGATTGGAGCTTACGTTACATGTTGGTAGATGGCCAAGGTAACTACGGAAGTATGGATGGTGATCCACCTGCTGCGATGCGTTACACTGAGGCACGTTTGCGCAAGATCACTGAAGAGATGTTGGCAGATATCGAAAAAGATACGGTTGATTTCCGTCCGAATTTCGACGACTCTTTAACTGAGCCAACTGTTATGCCTTCTCGGATACCTAATTTGATCATTAACGGTTCATCGGGTATTGCGGTAGGTATGGCTACCAATATGGCGCCACATAACTTAACAGAGACCATTAACGCTACCATAGCTTATATCGATGATCGTGAAATTGATATTGCAGGATTAATGAAGCATATCAAAGCACCTGATTTCCCTACAGGTGGTATCATTTACGGTTACGAAGGTGTTAAAGAAGCTTTTGAAACCGGTCGTGGTCGTGTGATCATGCGTGCAAAAGCAACCATTGAGCAAGTGGGCGACAGAGAGCGTATTGTTGTAACTGAAGTTCCTTATCAGATCAACAAAGCAGAGATGATCAAACGTCAGTGGGAACTTTGTAATGAGAAAAAGATCGAAGGAATTTCTGAGATACGTGACGAAAGTAACCGCGAAGGTATTCGTGTTGTTTATGAATTAAGAAGAGATGCTATCAGTAATGTTGTATTGAACAATCTTTACAAATTCACTGCATTACAAACCTCTTTCTCTATCAACAACGTAGTGTTGGTTAACGGTCGCCCTGAGATCCTTAACATCAAACAACAAATTCATTATTTCGTTGAACACCGTCATGATGTGGTTGTTCGTCGTACTAAATTCGATCTGGCACAAGCAGAAAAACGTGCGCACATTTTAGAAGGTTTATTAATTGCTCAAAAGAATATTGATGAGGTAATTAAGATCATCAAAGAAAGTGATTCGCCGGATGCTGCAAAGGATGAATTGATCACCCGATTCAGTTTATCGGAAATTCAGGCTCGTGCCATCTTAGATATGCGTTTAAGAACATTAACCGGACTAGAGGTTAATAAATTAAATGCAGAGTATGAAGAGTTAATGAAAACCATTACTTACTTAAAAGATATTTTGGGTAATGAAACCTTACGTTACAAAATAATTAAAGATGAATTACTAGAGATCAAAGAAAAGTATGGCGATGAGCGTAGAAGCGAAATTGTTTATGCCGGAAATGATCTGAAGATAGAAGATATGATCGCTGATGAAGATGTGGTAATTACCATATCTCATATGGGTTATATCAAACGTACCAATTTAGCCGAGTACCGTTCGCAGGGCAGAGGTGGTAAAGGAAGTAAAGGATCATCAACGCGTGATGAGGACTTTATTGAGCACATGTTCATTGCTTCTACACATAACTACTTATTGTTGTTCACCGAAAAAGGAACTTGTTTCTGGTTACGCGCTTATGAAGTGCCAGAAGGAAATAAACAAAGCAAAGGAAGAGCAATTCAAAACTTATTAAGTATTGCACCGGATGATAAAGTAAAAGCATTTATTAATGTGAAGAATTTATCAGACGAAGAATACATCAATAACAACTTCATTGTATTGTGTACTAAAAACGGTATCATCAAAAAAACAACATTAGAGGCTTATTCTCGTCCACGTGCTAATGGTATCAACGCTGTTACCATCCGTGAGGGTGATGTGTTATTAGAAGCTGCATTAACTAATGGAAAGAACGAGATCATGATCGCAACCAAATTAGGAAAGGTTTGTCGTTTCAATGAAGAGAAAGTTCGTCCGATGGGAAGAAATGCAAGTGGTGTGATTGGTGTTGATTTGAATGATGACGAAGGAGGAAACAATGAAGTGATCGGAATGATCTGCATTGATAATCCGGAGACAAACGTATTAGTTGTATCTGAAAAAGGTTATGGTAAGCGTAGCGATGTAGATGAGTACCGTATCACAAACCGTGGCGGTAAAGGTGTAAAAACCATCAACATTACCGATAAGACCGGAAACTTAGTTGCCATTAAAGCGGTAACCGATGCAAACGACTTGATGATCATCACCAAGAACGGTATCACCATCCGTATCAACGTAAGTGATCTTCGTTTAATGGGTAGAGCAACGCAAGGTGTTCGTTTGATCAATATCTCTGAAACGGATAGTATTGCGGCTGTAACCAAAGTTGATCATGAAGATGAAGAGGCAGTTGAAGGAAACGGAACCGATATGAGTGCTGATTCAACCGACACAACTGCATCAACCGATTCAACAGAACCAACAAACCCAACAGAATAAAAAATGTTAAATAAAAATATATGGCATGCAAATTGAAAAATAAAGCGTCATATATGAACTAGTAAATAATAAAAATGAGAACACTAAGAATAATTGCAGTTGCCATGATACCCATGTTTGGTATCTCACAAAAAATGAAGGTTCAAACCGCTTGGAGAGCATTGAACGATTACGAATCAACTTTAAAGGATGGTAAGCCGGATATTGCTTATTTGAATAAAGCAAATGATGCTATTGAAGCAGCATTACAACATGAGGATACCAAGAACCAAGGTAAGACCTATGCTTACAAAGCACGTATCAAGTACAACTATTACAATTACGCTTTCACACAAGAATTAAAAAAATTGGAAGCTACTGTGCCGGATAAAAAAGAGCGTAACGATCTGGCTTATGGTAATACCCCAACAACTGATTTTGAAGCTGCAAATGAGGCAGTAGATAAAATTAAGGATGTTGATCCTAAATACATGCAAGTTATTCAGGATGGTTTTACTAAGGGAACTTCGCAATTGAGTGAAGATGATATTAAATTCACCTTAGTTGCTACGCAAATGAAAATGGAGGCGGGTAACATTGCCAACGGTAAGTACAAAGCAAAAAAGTTTGACGAAGCCGCTGATTATTTTTACAAGTTAGCTTACCTGAACATGGCATTGACCATGAAAAAAGATACTGCTAATTTCTACAATGCCTGCGTATCTGCAGCAAAAGCAAAAAACTCGCAAAAAATATTGGATTATAATAAGAAGATGGTTGACCTAAAGATCGCATCACCTTATAATTTCCAGGCAATGTACAACGCTAATTTAGCAAAACAAGATACAGCTGCGGCTTTATCAATTTTAGCAAAAGGACGTTCAACGTTCCCTAATGATATCGATCTATTGAATATTGAAACCAATTTGTTTTTAGCTAAAGGAAAACAACAGGAGGCATTAAATAACTTAACTGCATCTATTGAAAAAGATCCTTCAAACGCTTTGTTCTATTTAGTTCGTGGTAATATCTACGATAACATGGCTAACCCAAAAGACGCTGCAGGTAAGGATAAAGATAAACCATCAAACTTTGATGAGTTATTTAAAAATGCCGAAAGCAATTATTTAAAAGTTATTGAATTAAACCCTTCAAACAAAGAGCATTTATATAACGCACTTTATAACATTGGTGCAATGTATAATAACTACGGTGGTTATTTGCAAA
>JBIKKW010000017.1:0-30583 GCA_044360115.1 Bacteroidia bacterium | reverse complement strand
AAGCAATAGAATTGGTTCTTACTTTGAACATAAATTAAATTGCTGCAACGATATTTACCGTTATCAATTGGAACCAAAAGAAAAACCGCAACCACCAATTGACACGGTGAAACTATTAACCGGGCAAATGAAAGTTTTGGTGCCGTTAACATTGTATTTTCATAACGACGAACCGGATGCTAAAACCAAAGCTATTACTACCAAAAAGAACTATCAAAAAACATATGATGATTATATTGTTTTAAAACCGGAATACTTAAGAGAATACAGCTCTAACCTTGAAAAAGAAAAGGTTGAAGATGCTAAGGAAAAAGTGGAAGATTTTTTTGCAGACAGTGTGGATGTTGGCATGAACGATCTTACAAAATTTGCAGGATTATTGGAACAGGTTTTGGCTAAAAATGAAAAAGTAAAAATAACTATGAAAGGTTATTGTAGTCCACTTGCCAGCACCGATTACAACGTAAATTTAGCGAAACGACGCATCAGCAGTTTGCGTAATTATTTTTACGAATACAAAGGCGGCATGTTTGTAAAGTACATTGATAATAAAAATGAAGCAGAAGGAAAAATAACCTTTGAAGATGTGGAAATAGGCGAATTACCAGTTAGTAAAGTAAGCGACGATCTAAAGGACAAGAAGAACTCCGTTTACAGCCCATTTGCCGCACGCGAACGAAAGATCCAAATTATTGCAGTAAGCTTTGGCGAATAATTAGTTCGTTGTTTTTTCGGCAGATTTGTTTTTTATAAATCTATATTGCACACCAAAACTCAAACCCCAGGCAGCAGATAATTTCAAATAATTATACGTTGTATTCTTATTAAAATCAGCATTGTTAGTAGTAACATTCGAATATTTCATAAATGGTGTGCTCAACTTAAAGTTAATACCAAAAGCACCAAAGTAAATACGCGGGTTTACGTAAGCAGAAAAGTACATACCCTTGCCGGTTAAAATGGTATTATCCTTATCAAAGGTCTTATACTTAAAGCCAGAATAACCAATATCAGAACCAAGAACTAGGTCAAACTTTTTAGTTGTAACCGGATGAAAATTCACCATCACTAAAAAATCATTTGCACGCGTATCCGGCTTTTTGCCGCTGGCGCTATCTGTTTCAGAAAAAAACTTATGGGCATTAAATGATACCCCTACTCCCAGCATTTTATGCAAACCATACTCAGCACCAAATCCAAAATAAGAATTACCGGCTTTATCCGTATAAACGGTATCCCTATTTCTGCTTCCCAAATTTTGACTTACACTGCTGTAAATATTATACACTTCTATTCCTGTTCTTAATTCGGTAACCAATGCACCTTTGTAAAACGATTGCGCATTAATTTCTAAACACATAAAAGCAGCTATAAAGAAAAGTATTGTTTTTTTCATATTAGTTAATTTATCCTTGTTTGACTTTAAAAAATTAAAAAGGTTTAATTTTATTTTGCAATAACTTTAAATTCCGTTCTTCTGTTCTTTGCCTTGTTCTCCGGCGTATCGTTTGGTACTTTCGGTCGGGTTTCGGCGTAGCCCTTAAAACTCAATCTATTCATTGGGATCTTGCCATTTGTAACCAAATAGTCAAAAACTGATTTCGCACGATTAGTTGATAAGGTCATGTTAAATTTTTTGTCACCGCTATTATCTGTATGACCGCCCAACTCTATCTTCAAGGTTGGATTTTTTGTTAAGAACGAAATTAATTTCTCTAACTCAGCTTTACTCTCCGGTTTCAGATCCCACTTATTCACATCAAAGAAAATATTCTTTAACTCAACTGTGCTTCCAGTATCTATTGGCTGTAAAGGAATTTCCAATAAATAAGGTTTGCTAAAATCAGCCTCTTTACCTTTCAAAGAGAAATTGTCGCTGTAAAACAAAAAGCCAGGTTTATTTACGTTTACCAAATAATTTTTATTAGCTGTTAAAGTCACAAAAAACAAACCATTTGCATCGCTAAATGATTGTGTAACTGTTTGTGAATTATCCAGATCAACTAATTCAAAATTTGCTTCTAAAGGTTCTTTTGTTTTTGCATTGAAAATCTTTCCTTTTGTATACGTGATCTTTTCAGGTCTGATATCCTTTGGCATTTCAAATTGATACACATCCAATCCGCCAAATCCACCTTCACGATTGCTGGCAAAATAAGCGATCGTACCGTCCGGACCCACCAACAAACTATTCTCATCTTTTACTGTATTAATTGGATATCCTAAATTAACGGCTGGTCCCCAATTGCCATCAGGCTGGCGCTTACTCATAAAAATATCCAGGCTACCAAAACCAACATGACCTTCGCTACTGAAATAAAGCGTTTGATTATCGGGGTGAATAAAAACCGATTCTTCGCGCATGGGTGTGTTCACGTTATCATTTAATTTTACAGGGATACTGAATTTGCCATCATCTCCGATCACACTCATGTATATATCCTGTTCCTTTAAATTACCTCTCGACATGATGCCTCTTATGAAATAGAGAGTTTTTCCATCGCTGCTAAAACTTGGTTGTGTTTCCCAATTTGCCGTGTTGATCGAAGGGCCGGCATTACGCGGACGACTCCATTTACCATTTATCTTTTGAGCATAAAAAATATCGCAACTACCATAGCCTTTTCTGTCTTGAGCACCATAATCACCAAACTCATCGCTGCAAGATGCAAAGAACATGATATTACCATCAGCAGATAAGGAAGGTGCGCCTTCATTTCCAAAACTATTGATGTTGGCTATCGGATAAGCCGTTTGCCAGGTTGTTTGATTATTACTTACATAAAAATCCTCATTAAAAAAACCGGGTCTCTCTTTAATTGGCAAACCGCGTGTAAAAATAAACTGTTTACCATCTGCGGTTATTGCCGGAAAATATTCGTCATTTTCGCTATTGATGCCTTGCCCAACATTAATGGGTTTAAAAGGCTTTGGATTTTTAACGCCTTCGGCAGCGAATGTTGCATTTTTTAAATAGAACAAGGCTTCCTCTTTGGTGTTTGGATTTATTCGTTCAAATTTTAAAAACGTTTCAAAGTTTGTTTTTGATTCAGCATATTTTGCTTCCATGAAAAGTACGAGTGCATAGTCAAAGAAGATACGAGAATAAAATTTTGGGTTGATCTCTATGGCGCGTTTGTAATGCAATTCAGCCTCACTTAAATTTCCTTTAGCCGCCTGCATTTGGCCATAGGCAACGTGTGCTTCAATAAACAGATCATCTTCCTTAATAGCCTTGGCTAATTCCTTTTCTGCCTCCGCATCTTTACGGGCCTGATAAAGCTTTTGACCTTCTTCGTAATACTTTATCGCCTTTTTGTTTTTTGAAGTGTATTCACCAGGCGCTAATGGCTTTTGCGAAAAGGAAAATAACGAAACAAATAAAAAACTAAGTATATAAATATTCTTAACTGAAAACATGATACTGCTATTTGAATTTATAATCTAACCAACCGCTAAAAGTTACTTTTTCTTTGTCTGTTAACTGAGGTTTAACATTAATGGTGTTGTATTCCTTTTGTTCCACTTTGCGGGCCTTAGCAGTTAACATTACCTTTTTATACTTGTTCTTTTTTCTTTTAGGGCGCAATACTTCTACTTTTACCTCATCGCCATCTTTTACATTTTCAAAAAACTGACCAAACACGGCTTTAATATTCTCAATAGAAATAACCTTTCCGTTCAAACTTAAAATCTCATCGCCTACTTTATATTTCATGTCACGCCCGAAAGAATCCATGTCGCGGGTATCCACAATGATCAATCGTTGCGTTTCATCATTAAAGCCAACATCAAATCCGCCAAGTGAAAAATTCTGCTGTGTTCTTTCTTTCTCATACGTTAATCCAACTTTATCAAACACATCTTTCATTGGTAAAGGCTCTTTTCCGCCAACATGTTTCCTTAAAAAAGTACCGATCTCAGGGTAAGTCAGTTTCTCTATTTCATTAAAAAGATCTTCGTCGTTGAACGATTTGGTTTTGCCGTATTTCTTGGCAAGATCCTTCATTAAATTTTGTGTGCCATACTCGCCATTGCTGTAATATCTCAAGTATATATCCAAACACATACCAATTAAAGCACCTTTTTCGTAAACATTATTGTATTGCGGATGAATTTTTTCGGTGAGTACATGTTTACTCATGAATGTGAAACTCATGGTATCGTTATAACCATCAATACTTGTTTCGTATTTGCCGATCATTGTTTTTAAGAAAGCATCTACATCAATTAAACCGGCTTTTACCTGTGCATGATGTGCTGCATATTCCGTCATCCCTTCGTATAACCACAAATGTTCACTCATTTTGGGATTGATGTAATCAAAATCGCCAATTTCTTTCGCATGAATATTCAGAGGCGTTACAATATGAAAAAATTCGTGGGCAGCAACATCTCTCACTTGTTGTTCTAAATAAATGCTATCCATTTCGGGCATCACATAAAACGATGAATAAGAATGTTCTAATGCACCATGCGCCCCCGATAAGGTTGGCTTATCGATAAAATAAAACAAGAACGCGTATTTATCAACCGGTAATTCGCCTCCTAAATAATCGCGCTGGGCATACAACATTTCTTTAATGGTATTGGCAATATATTTTGAAGTAACTTTTTTATTTGGCGAATACGTTGCTACTAAAACTTTTGTGTTTGCAACATTTATGGTTGTAGTGTCAGGTAATGAGTACATGATGGGCGAATCAACCAGATCGTGATAATCAAAAACAGTTATCACGTCTTTATCACTTCCAATTTTCACATTGGTTAAACCTGTTGCCGGATAAAAACCTGCAGGCTTTGTAAACTCCATTACAAAATTACGATCAAGCATACCTTCGTAAAAACCAAAAAAGCCATGTGTGTTGATGCAAAAATTCTTTCCATTTTCAATGTTGGTTCCGGCAGGCTCAAATACAATTTTCTCTTTGATCTTTGTATCCCAGGTATCTTCAACTACATAAGTGATCTTATCTACCTGATTAGCCGGCGTAAGCACATAAACATTATCGTTTTGTTTTTCAACTCTGATCTTTGCGCCATTTATTCCTGTAGCTTTCACATCAGATACAAATCTTCCGAAGTTATATACCTCATAGGTTCCGGGAACCATAGCCGGAAAGCAAAACTTTACCGAATTTTTATCGGTTTTGGGTGGCGTTAATTCTACCACAACCTGATCATCATTGATTGTATTTAAATTAACCTTATACAGGTAATCATTTTGAGCAAATAAATTGCCTACTATAAAAAGAAGAGCAAAAATTACGTGACTATAGTGTGTTTTAAAATTCATGCGTTTACTTCAATATTAAAGAAAAATTTTTCCAGCGGTATTTGAACCAAAATACAACAAACACTGCTAAAAGTGAACAAAATGCCAATACCAATTCAGCAGCAGCGTTCTCAGAACTTACAAAAAATATGGCATCTGTTTTTAAAACCGAATTTTCTGATGTTATAGTTAACGCTGAAATTAAATTGTTTGCCAAGTGAATACCATAGGCCAACTCTAAACCTTCGTTTAGCAGAGTAATTGCTCCTAACACCAAAGCAAAAACAACATAGTATGTTAACATTAACCCGCTTCCGTATGCACTAGTTTCGGGGTTTGACATATGCGCAATACCAAATAAAAAAGAAGTGATAACCAAAGGAATTGCGCCATTCTTAAAAACCTGTGATAAACCTTGCAATAAATAACCTCTGAAAAAAACTTCTTCGGTTAATGTTTGAATTGGTAAAAAAACAATGCAAATCAAAAACAGCATCATGAATTTAGGCAAATTAAACTGCAGCACCATATCGTAAGAATTGGATGTATAAGAAACGATTACGGCAACAATAAGTAAGATGGCCCAAAGCGAAAATGCAAAAAAGAATTGCTTATATCTAAATTTCTCAAACGCAGTGATCAATGAAAGGAAACGCTTGCGATGAATTAATTTTACTGCCATGAACAATCCAATGAAAGCGGCTACAAACAAGCCAAATTGAATGATCAAAATAATGTTCTTATCAATATCCAAACGAACCGGATCAAAAACAATGTATTGATTTGCGGTCAGTTCTGCTTGTGTTACACCCATTTTTAAGGCGCGGCTTAACAAAGGCATGATCATTAACCCGCCAATAACTAAATAAGCCATAACTGTTAATGATATGCCAAACAGATACATCCAAAACTTATTTCCGCCTTCCACTAAACCTGTGTTGAGGAATAAATTATTGAATGGCAAACCGGGTTTTTCCTTTGTTTGATCTATTTCGTCCTGGCCTAAATTATCCATATATTTGTGAAGCATAAATATATCATTTTTATAATATAAAACCGTGCCAATGATGAAATACCTATTAGCTTTTAGCATTATTTTAGTAATGAGTTCTTGTGGTGGAGACACCTTAATTCCTGCCGGTACCGAAGAACAATTGGGTGAAAAACTATTCTTTGACCCTATTTTATCACGCGACAGCAGCGTAAGTTGCGCCAGTTGTCACCGTCCGGATCACGCTTTTGCCGATGTAACACCAACCAGTAAAGGTGTTTTTGGACGAATGGGCGGAAGAAATACACCTTCTTGTATGAACATGACCAACCGTAACTTTTATTTTTGGGACGGAAGAGCCGAAACCTTGGAACAACAGGCTTTAGGTCCTATTGAAAATCCGGTTGAAATGGATCTTCCTTTAAGCATTGCCGTTAAACGTTTAATGCAAAACAATTACTATTATCAATCTTTCATGAGTGTATACGGTAAAAAACCAAGCCGTGAATTGATTGCTTCGGCAATTGCTAATTACCAGCGTTCACTTGAAACCAGCAATACCCCATTTGACCGCTATTTACAAGGCAGAGACACAAATGCTTTAAGTGCCAGCGCAAAAAGAGGTTTAGAATTATTTAACGGAAAGGCCAATTGTTTTGATTGCCACTTTGGTGTAGATTTTACCGGTAACGACCAGTTTAGGAACATTGGTTTATTTAACGGGAAAAACCTAAACGATAAAGGAAGATACGATGTTACCAATAAAGAAAGTGACCTTGGCAAATTTAAAGTTCCGGGCTTACGTAACATTGCTTTAACCGGACCTTACATGCATAACGGCATGCATAAAACATTAAATGAAGTAATTGATTATTATAACGAGCCTGATAAATTCGTAAACAACAGTATTAACCGCGATACATTGATGAATAAGCCTTTGGGCCTTACGGAAGAAGAGAAAAAAGACCTTGAGAATTTTTTATTGAGTTTAACCGACGATAGATTTACAACACAAAAAGAAGTGGCGAAAAAGGAACATTAAACTTGTTCGAATTAAAATTAAACGGAGAGGATCGGTCGGTTCTCTCCTTTTTTATTGGATCTCATGTTAGGATTTTAGTTATTTTTTACTAAATTAGATCATATGAAAACACTATTACTCATCTTAATTTGTTTCTTTTTACAAGGTCAGATTTATTCGCAAACCAAGCCGAGAACAACTGCAAAAAAAACTACCACCAGCACAAAAAAGAAAGCTGCTCCTAAAGAAATAAATGTGTATGTGTGTACCAGTGAAAAAGATAAGTATTACCACAAACGCAGTAGTTGTGGCGGATTAAACAAATGCTCAACAGAAATTAAGAACATTAAGAGTGCTGCAATGCTTGGAAAATACAAAAGAAAAAAATGTACAAGATGTTTTAGTATGTAACGCTTACCGTTTAATACTTCTCTAACTTTTCTTCAAACTCAAGATCGCGATTAGCCGCATGCATTTTCATGTTGATGATCACGTCCGAACAACGCTTTAAACTTTCTGAACGTATTTCGTCAATTAACTGATATATCTTTTGTGGTTCGCCTTCAACAACTGTTTCAAACGGACAAACCTTATACGGCATGCCACTTTTTTGAATCAACGCGATCGCCGCATCAATGATCTGGTATTTTTCATTATCATTTCCAAACGGCAATAATTGAATAGCAACATTGATCTGCATAGAATTTATTTATAAGGTTAAAGCGGCTAATTTTTCGTTCATTGAATTAACTAAAGCAGTAAGTGGCTTTTCGGCCATTGTTTTTATAAAGGGGTTTAGATCGCCCGATAAGTCGATCTTACACATACCTACTTCGTTTTCAGTACCCGTGAAATTCACCTCCAAATTAAAATTGAATTTTCCTAATCCCTCACTATTAAACAGTATTTTAGAATAAGGCTGTTTGGCGGCTAAAACCACTTTCATAGGCGTAATGCCTTTAATGTCAAAAGAACAAGATCTTTCATCACACGAAAAGTTCTCTGCTTTATCTTCTGGTAAAATAGATTTGAAATTTCTAAAATCCGTTAAGAATTCGAATAGCAGCTTATTGGTTGAATTTGCCTTAAGTTCGGCACTTGGAATTAAAAAATAAGCCATGATTTATTTAGCTAAGATCTCGTATTTAACGAAGTAAGATGACTTTAACTTGATCTTTGTAAAAGAAATTTCATAAGGATCTTCTGTACTTGCATCGGCAGAACTTAAACTTTGAGCTACATTACTCATTCTGCCGCGACTTCCACCATGATAACCACCATAATAGGCGTTGTGTTGGTATGGGTTGTTAAAAACCGAATTTTCTACCTCGTTGATCAATAATGGTTTCCCGGCCTGTTGCCCAACAGCAGCTAATAAATAATCAACTTTATCTTTTGCTGCTTTTATTGCTTTAATACGGTTTTCTTTTGCAAATTCCTGCAATTTGGTGTGATTAAGTTTTGAGATGTAAGCATCTTCAACGTTTTGAGCATCCAGTTTTTTATATACTTTATCAAGTGTGCCTACATCCGTTAATTTTAATAAAAAACTTTTCATAGCGATCAGATCCTTCTTTCCTGCCTTAACTTTTCTGTAATCAGCATTGGCATCATTTAAAGTTAAATTGGATAAAGCTATATTCAGTTCTGTTAATCCAGCTTTAAGATCGCCCTCTTGTTTTTCAATAGTTATCTTATCCTTTCCATCAAATCGTTCTTTTAAAATAATAGTAACAAAGATCTCGTCTGGAACAATTTCTGTTTCACTGGTTCCGGTTACTTCTATAAAATTACGTGTATCAATCTGCTGTGCAAAAATCGAGTTAATTGCCAATGCAGTAAATAAACTTAGGGTTAAAAAAAACGACCTTCTCATTTTACTTTTTTATTGTTGTTGATTGCATCCACGTATCCGGATTGCTTCGCCATTCGGTTAAACTTGCAATATCTTTTTCAGAAACGTAACCTTTATCTAATGCCACATTAATTAAAGTTGTATAATTTGTTAAGGTTACTACTTTACAATCTGCCTTTTTAAAATTATTCTCCGCTACATCAAATCCATAAGTAAAAATTGCGGCCATCCCTTTTACGTTGCAACCCTTCTCGCGTAATGCTTCAACTGCCTTTAAGCTACTTCCGCCGGTGCTAATTAGATCTTCGATCACAACCACGCTTTGTCCATTTTCAATATCACCCTCAATCATATTAGTTAAGCCATGTTTTTTTGCTTCACTACGCACATAAACAAAAGGTAATCCCATTTCCTGAGCAACCAAGGCACCTTGAGCTATTCCACCTGTTGCTACACCGGCTATCACATCGGGTTTGGCAAAATCTTGATTGATCGCATTAACAAATTGCTGTCTGATATACGTTCTGATGGCCGGATAAGATAAGGTTTTACGGTTATCACAATAAATGGGCGATTTCCATCCACTTGCCCATGTAAATGGATTTTCTGGTTGTAATTTAATTGCTTTAATTTGAAGTAAAAATTCAGCAACTTTATAAGAAGTTTCGTCAAAAGAAGTCATGCTGCAAAATTACAGGAATAGCCTATACAATTGAAGTGAAATTATGAACAAACATATTTATTATAACAACAAATGTCTTCAAATTGGAGAAATTGTAACTGAAAACACACATAATCAAGTTATTGTAAATTGGCGAGATCTTACTGAAAAAAAGTTAAAAGATTCCTTAAAGCAATTTTTAAATGAAACAGATGCGAACGACCTTTTTATAGTTTCTTCAGATGTTTCAAAAACATTTAAAGCTTTAAAAAAGGAATTTTATTTTATTGAAGCTGCAGGAGGATTGATCCAAAAAGATGATCAGTTTCTTTTCATCAAACGTTTAGGCAAATGGGATCTACCAAAAGGAAAATTAGATGAAGATGAAACACCCGAATTGGCCGCTGTAAGAGAATGTGAAGAAGAATGTGCTGTTAAAGACCTGGTGATCAAAAAAGCTTTACCTAACACCTATCACATTTATGGTTTTAAAAATAGTTTTGCATTAAAAGTTACATATTGGTACCACATGCAAACAAGCTACAACAAACCATTAAAGCCGCAAACCGAAGAGCATATTGAGGAAGTAAAATGGATGAATGAGGAAGAGATCAGGTCGGTGGTTTTAAAGAATACGTATATCACCATTAGCGATCTCGTAAAACTTTTTTTTAAGCTGTGATCATTCCGCTGCTTTTAAAGCAAAGGTAAATTTAGTACCTATGCCAACTTTACTTTCAACAGTAATTGATTTGTGATGCGCCTCCAAAATATGCTTCACAATTGCCAAACCAAGTCCGGTACCCCCCTGCTCTCTGCTACGGCCTTTATCTATTCGATAAAAACGTTCGAATAATCGCGGCAAATGCTTTTCTGCTATTCCAACACCATCATCAGATACTTCAACGATCACATCCTCATCATAAGAACTAATATGTATAGTTGTTTTACCGTTCTCCAATCCATACTTCACGCTGTTGGTTATCAAATTAACTAAAACCTGACGTATCCTAAACTTATCGGCAACAACATAAATTGGCTTGTCGTATTTTTTTGCTAAAAGTAAGGAGATGTTTTTTTTAGACGCGATCAATTCTAATTGGCGGTAAATATCTTTTACTAAAGCTGCAAGATCAAATTTTTCCATCTCAAGATGCATATCTCCACTTTCCAGCTGTGTAATGGTTTCAAGATCATCAATAATATTGATCAAACGATCTACACTTTTTTCTGCTCGTTGCAAATATTCAAGATTGATATCGGGGTCGTTTATACCTCCATTTATAAGCGTATCAACGTATCCCTGAATATTAAAAATGGGTGTTTTTAATTCATGAGAAACATTACCTAAATACTCCTTACGGTAACTATCCAAATTCTCAAATTGTTTCTTTTCTTTTTCGCGCACATCAATAAGCATATCCACACGATCCTTCAACTGAGAAATACTATCAACCTCCTCCAACTGATTTTGCTTTATTGGCAGTTCTTTACTTAAAAAAGCAGTTCGTATCTTTTCTGAAAGCTTGTTAATCCTACTATTAATAATATTGTAATAAAAAAAGTACATTACAGCAAAACTGCCTAAGAATGATGCGAATAAACTGAGTAAAATCAGGTCAATATTTATCTGGTAACTACGCAAATAAGAAATTAAAAACACAGCAATAGTGATCAAAGCGGCATTGATCAGGCTGAGTGCAATAATAGATGTTGCGTTATTTCGTTTGTCAACCACTTGTTAAAAATACGATTTTTATCAGTACACTACACTTCGTTTCAATTGTTTTTGTAATTTCGTTCTTGCGATCTAACAACTCATGAAATCTGTAAAAACCCTTATCTTCATTTTAATTTTATGCGTTGATGTTTGCTTATCACAAAGCAACAAGGATACCAAATCGCTTATTAACTCGGCAAATGCAAAATTTAAAACCGAAAATTACGAAGATGCTTTAGAAGATTACCTTCAGCTTGTATCGGAGGATCCAAAAAATCAAAATTTTAATTACAATCTAGGGGTTTGTTATTTAAACTCCAACATCAATAAAGCTAAAGCCATTCCTTATTTGGAAATTTTGGTACGACAAGATAATTACAACCCGAAGGCAGATTTTTTATTGGGAAGAGCATACCAATATGCTAACCGTTTTGATGATGCCATTAGTTCTTTTGAAAAATTTAAATTGAAAGCAAAAAAAGATGATGAACTTTTAAGTGAGGTAGAATTGGAAGTACAACATTGCATTAACGGTAATGAACTCATAAAATATCCTTTAAATATCACCTTTCAAAACCTGGGAAAGAACATCAATTCGGAATACGCGGATTACTATCCCTTTGTTACCGAAAATGAGGCTTACATGGTATATAACAGCAAACGCCCAAAAGACAAGAATGAAATTAAGCTTGAGAATGGGCAATTTATGAACTCCATTTATATATCAAAAGTGATCAATGGCGAATACACCGAAAGTGATATCATTGGCGAACCCATTTGTAAAGGTAATTCGGGTGAAGAAGTTATTGGCATGAACGCGAAGGGCGATATTTTGATCATTTACAAAAGTAACTTAAAAGGAATGGGCAAACTTTATTTTAGCAGAATGAACGCAAACGGGTCCTTTAGTAAATTGGAACCATTGCCCGATGAAATAAATGGAACCGGCGAAGTGATATCTGCCTGTATAAATAATGATGCAACAACCATTTACTTTGCCAGCGTAAGAAAAGATGGATTAGGCGGAACCGATCTTTATTACTGTAATAAACTTCCTACCGGAAAATGGAGTCTTGCTAAAAATATGGGGCCAGACATTAATACCAAATACGATGAGGATTTTCCAAACCTTTCACCTGATGAAAAAACATTTTTCTTCAGTAGTAAAGGTAGCAGCAGTATGGGCGGTTACGATATTTTTAAAGCTAATTTTGATAATGAAACAAAAAACTTTAGCAAACCAATAAACATGGGTTATCCTGTTAACACGTCATACGACGATCTTAATTTCAGGATCTCAAAAAATGGAAGGTACGGCTATGTTGCTTCATTGCGCGGTGGCGGAATTGGTGACTTTGATATTTACAGAGTAACCTTTAATGAAGTGGAGAATGACTATACCATTTTAATTGGCAACATTATTCCTAAGGATACGAGCATTAAAGTTGATTTCAGAAACACATTGTTAACCGTAAACAACAATATTTCAAATGAAATTGTAGGAAATTATATACCTAACCCAGAGAACGGAAGATTCTTAATTATTTTACCTCCCGGAAAATACACGCTTATTTGCGAAGCCCCTGATTTTAAAGAATACAAATTACCCATTCAAGTACTTGATAAATCATCGTATCAAACAGAAGTGAATTTATATATCGAATTAAAAAAATAAGTTATGGTACATCATATCGCACAACAAAACTCTATATTTTCAGAATTCTTATCTGAAATAAGAGATGTAAATATTCAAAAAGACAGCATGCGCTTTAGAAAGAATTTAGAGCGTATGGGTGAAATATTTGCTTACGAAATAAGTAAAACACTTGAATTTGAAATAACTGATACGCAAACGCCGCTCGGTATTGCTCATAGCGCAAAAATAAAGCATCAACCCGTAATTGCAACAATTTTACGAGCCGGTTTACCTTTACATATTGGTATTTTAAATTATTTCGATAAAGCAGAAAATGCCTTTATTGGTGCTTATCGTCGTCATCATAAAGATAATTCATTTGATGTGGCTTTAGAATATTTAGCTAGTCCTGATCTAACAAATAAAACCTTGATTCTTTGTGATCCTATGCTTGCTTCTGGTTCATCTCTGCTATTAACTTACAATTCGTTAATGGCACGCAGCAAACCAAAACACACTCATATTGTTTCGGCAGTAGCAAGTAAACAAGGGGTAAATCATGTGAAAGCAAACTTAAATCCAACCGAATGTACCATTTGGTGCGGTGCAATTGATGATGAGTTAACGGCGCATTCGTATATTGTTCCGGGCTTGGGTGATGCCGGAGATCTTGCCTTTGGCGTAAAATTGTAATTCATGTTCACCAAGCAACTTCTCCCTTTCAGCACTACAGGCTCCTTAAACAAATTAGTGAGCGATTATCTTTTAAAGAAAAAAGAAGTTGTTCCTCTTTATACAAATTTTCCAAACAAGGAAGGATATGATACGGCGATAAATGCTCAAGGCTTATACGCCAACCTTGATCGTAAATTATTGGTAAATAGCTTATCGCAACAGGCCATAACTGTTAACAACACCTCTGACCAAACTTTAAATAACATTAATTTACTGCTTAACCAAAATACATTTACGGTTACTACCGGGCATCAATTATGTTTATTTACGGGACCAATGTATTTTATTTACAAGATCCTTTCTGTAATTAACCAATGTGAATGGTTAAGTATGCAATATCCTAATAAGCAATTTGTGCCCGTATATTGGATGGCAAGTGAGGATCACGATTTTGAAGAGATCGATCATGCCTATGTATTTGGCAAAAAGATAACATGGAGTAGCACACAAACCGGCGCCGTTGGTGATTTTAAAACCGAAGGTATTGAAGCTGCAATTGAAGACTTAAAACAAATAATAGGAGAAAATGAAAACACAACACAATTGTTGCAAGTTTTTAGCAAAGCCTATAATGAATTCAAAAATCTGAGCGAAGCTACGCGATACATTGTTAATGAGCTTTTTGGAAAATATGGCTTAGTGGTGGTAGATGGTAATAATGCCGAACTTAAACAAACGTTCCGATCGGTGATATTGAAAGATCTGAAAGAAAATATACCATTTAAAAAAGTTTCGGAAACGATCGACTATTTGCACAAGCACAATTACACAGCACAGGTAAATCCGCGTGAGATCAACTGTTTTTACATGGAAGATCAAAAACGGAATCGCATTGAAAAACAAAATGACCAATACAAAGTTGTAAACACCGATCATTTTTTTTCAGAA
Organism: Bacteroidia bacterium; assembly: GCA_044360115.1. GTDB lineage: Bacteria > Bacteroidota > Bacteroidia > B-17B0 > Aurantibacillaceae > Aurantibacillus. The sequence continues at coordinate 15,801 of JBIKKW010000017.1, read as the reverse complement.
AAGGAAATTGAACATATTGTTGATACAGATATAGCAAAGATCAGTTTGAATGTGGTTTTACGACCGTTATATCAGCAACATATTTTACCAAACATTGCCTATGTTGGCGGACCGGGCGAATTACACTATTGGCTGCAATACAAAACCATGTTTGATGAATTCAACATACACTTCCCTATTTTACAACCGCGCCATTTTGTAATGTTATTGGATAAAGGTGTGCAACAAAAAATAACCAAACTTGAGCTAACAACAGATACCTTTTTTAAAAACGAAAAAGAGATCATTGATACCTTGGCTATCACAAAAGGTTCTGTAATTGAGCTTAAAAAAGAAAAAGAAGGACTTCAATTGTATTTTGATGAGCTAACTGCGAAAGCAACTTCCATTGATAAAACCTTAGAAAGTTCGGTTAAAGCCGAGGCGCAAAAAGCCTTAAATGGGTTGGCAGCCATTGAAGCAAAACTGAACAAAGCTTTAAAACAGCGATTAGAAACGGAGATCAATCAGATCAAAACCATTCGCACTAAATTATTTCCTGAAAACATTCCGCAAGAACGTTTTGATAATGTAAGTATGTACATTTCAAAATACGGAATGAAATTTATTGATGAGCTAAAAATTGCTTTGGGAGAAAACGAACTCAGCTACTTGATCCTTAAGGAGAATTAGATCTTTACGTATTTTTCAAAACTGTATTCGTATTTGTTCTTTTCATCAGGCAAATGATCTTCTTGCCATTCCTTTTTAAATTTCTTTGGGTCAATTTCAGGAAAAAAAACATCGGCTTCAAATTGATGTTTCACTAAGGTGCGATAAAGTTCATCAACATGTTCCAATGATTGCTTATATATTTCGGCGCCTCCAATTATAAAAACCTTCTCTTCATTTTTGCAAGCCATAATTGCTTCCTCAATATTGTAATAAACATCGGCGCCTTCTACCTTATAATCTGTATTTCGTGTTATGATGATATTTCGTCTGCCCGGCAATAATCTACCTATTGATTCGTATGTTTTTCTGCCCATGATAATTGGGCAACCCATGGTGGTAGTTTTAAAAAATTTAAGATCGGCCGGTAAATGCCATAATAATTGGTTATTTAAGCCAATGGCATTTTTAATATCGGTTGCAACAATTGCAGATAAGATCATGATTGTTTGTTTGAGGAAATAAAGTTAGAAAAAATCTATTCTAACGCGATCATTTTGTTTTACCAACCTTTAATAATTGGCCAGACTTTAAAGCATTACTTTTTAAAGAATTCAACTCTTTAATGGTCTCAATATCGGTATTAAATCGTTTAGCTACACTATAAATAGATTCACCCTTTTTTACTTTATGCCAAATAAATTCTGATTTTGCCTTTGATGCAACAATGCGTTCTGTTGGCGCGCTTGTACTGTCTGCATGAGCCAACCCTTCTCCCGATTTTTTATCAGAAACGGCAACCAATTTCACCTGAGGATCAATTTTTTCAGGAACATAGATCACCAATTTTTTACCCGGACGTAAGCCTTTTTTTCCAATGTAATTCCATGTTTTTAGGTCAGCCACCGAAACACCGTACTTTCTTGCAATGGTGCTTAACTTTTCGCCCGACTTAACGGTGTGGGTCTTTTTAACTTCTTTGTAAGTTGTAGGCACCATATCTTGCATGGTTTGCTGCGCCTGAATGGCCAAATAAATATCTTTTTCATTGGTTAAGAACATACCAATTTTTGCTTTTGGCAAACACATGGCGTTTCCACCCGATGGAATTACATTTTTACGGTATTGCGGGTTAAAATACTGTATCTCTTCAACAGAAATATCCAAGGCTTGTGATAATTGATCAAATGACATTTGTTCTTTAACAACAACTGTATCCACCTCAAAATAGGTTTTGCGAGGCACGGCAGGATACAAATTATGCTCGGCTCCATAGCTCATTACATAATTAGCCGCAATAAATGCAGGTACATATCCTTGTGTTTCGGTTGGTAAATAGGGCCTGATCTCCCAATATGTTTTTTTGCCGCCGCTTCTGCGAATGGCCTTGCTAATTGTTCCCGGACCGGCATTGTATGCTGCTAAAACCATTTGCCAATCGTTGAACATAGAATACAAACTCTTCAAATATTCGGCAGCGGCAACGGTTGCTTTATATGGGTCGCATCGTTCATCAATATAAGATGATACATTTAAGCCATACATTTTACCGGTTGGATACATAAACTGCCATAAACCCATGGCACCGGCGCGCGACTTAGCATAAGGAATAAGCGCACTTTCGATAACCGCCAAATGTTTTAATTCAAGTGGAATATTGTATCTGTCGAACACCTCTTCAAACATAGGATAGTACAATTGAGCCACGCCCATCATACGACTAACACTTTCACGTTTGCGAACAGTATATAAATTAATAAAGCCTTTAACATGTTCGTTATAAACCAGATCGAAAGGCGAATTCACATCTAATTTTGCAATGCGCGACTGGAAAGTATAATCATCATAACGGGGTACGCTATCAGGAGTAAAATGGTATTTATTGGATTTAGGGATAACCGGCTTACTAAAGGCCTTTTCGAACATTTTTTGATTTGCCAAACTATCTAATAATGCCGCAATTGGATCATCTGCATTAATGGTTTGAGCCCCCATAAAAGAAACGCCCAACATTAAAAACAGTGTAATTCGTATTTTAGCTAGTGAAACCATCTTCTTACTGATCAAATGTGTTCTTTAATTGATTAAACGCCCAATCTTTAAATTGGTTACATATTTAGCGTTTTAATTTCAAACAATCAAGTCACAATATCTTAAAATTTACCAATTGTAGGCAACAATGCATTTTTTAATTTTTAACTTTGCGATGTGAAAAACAAGGAAGAAATAGAAATTGCCGAGAGTTACTACGAAAGACACCCTCTGATATTGATCATCTCATTAGCTTTAACCATTGCTTTAGTGGGCTCATGCCTGTATTTATTCATGTATCAGGATTTTTACATGCATGGATGGGCACTGATATTGATACCTCCGGCACTTTACTCCAGTTTTCAATCGCTGGTTTATATACTAAACCCCTACGCCTTGCTTTATAAGGATAAAATGGAAGTGAAAAAGAATTTATTCAGTAATAAAATTTGGTATTTCAATGATATTAAAAAAGTAAGTGAACCTCAAAACGGTTCGTTTATTATTACTTATAATGATGGAGACGAAGAAATACTAAAATTAAAGGGAATAAAACCATCGCACTTAAAAAAGTTGCGCGACGATCTTCATAAAAATGTATACGAAAGTTTAGTAAAACGCGATCAGCTGATGTGATCTTAAAAATCGAATTTGTAACCTACTCCTTTTACCGTTTTAAAGTGGTCTTCACCGATCTTCTCACGCAGTTTACGAATATGAACATCAATTGTTCTGTCACCTACCACCACTTCATCACCCCAAACCTGTTCTAAAATATATTCACGGGTAAATACTTTACCGGGTTTACTGCTTAATAATGCAAATAATTTGAATTCTTTTTTAGGCAAGTTGATCTCGTCTTCGCCTTTGTAGATCATGTGTTTGTCTTTATCAATTCTAATATTACCAAACACTAAACTGGTTTCATCAGAAACACTGGTTTGTAAACGGCGCAATAATGCTTTAACTCTGCTAATAAATACACGCGGCTTAATTGGCTTTGTAATATAATCATCTGCACCAACTTCAAATCCTGCAATTTGTGTATAATCTTCGCTACGTGCAGTTAAAAAGGCAATCAATACATCTTTAAGATCTTTAACTTCGCGAATTTCTCTACATGTTTCAATACCATCCATATCAGGCATCATCACATCTAAAATGATCAAATGCGGATGCTCTTTTTTTGCTATTTCGATGGCATCTTTACCATTATTTGCAAAAAAAACAGTGTATCCTTCTTTCTTTAAATTGTAACTTAAAAACTCAACAATATCGGGCTCATCGTCAACTAACAGTATTTTATAATTCACAGTACTCATAGTATTAATTCGGCACCTAAGTTACTATCTATTTAGCTTAATAAAGTTAACAAATCATTAAATTAATTATAATGGTATGTTTCAATAGTTAATGTTTTGGTAACATATAATTTAAGTGCAAATAATTTGAGGATATTTTCTTTGTGGCAAATTTATAAATATGAATAAGCACTTTTTACTTGCAATTTTAATCATTTCAATTAAGCTAGTTTTCTCTCAAAACGGAAAAGTTTCAGGAACCATATTAGATTCTAAAACAGGTGAAACATTACCTGGAGCCATGGCTACTATAGAAGGTACAGGCAAAGGAGCCATTGCCGATTTTGATGGGAAATTTATTATAACAGGAATTACACCGGGTAAAGTTACATTGATCGTTTCCTACATTTCTTATGACTCAAAAAAAATAACCGACATTGAAGTTAAAGCAGGTGATGTAACGGATGTTAATGTGCTTTTAAGCCCCTCAACTTCTAAAGAACTTCAAGAGGTAGAAGTTGTTGTAACTTTAAATAAAGAAAATAATACGGCTTTAGTTTTACAACAAAAAAACAATGCCAGTGTGAGTGATGGTATTAGTTCTGAAACCATTAAAAAAACGCCGGATAGAAATACGAGTGATGTTATTAAGCGTGTAAGTGGTGCCACAATACAGGATAATAAATTTGCGATCATCAGAGGTATGAACGACCGTTACAATACAGCTTATTTGAATGGTGCGCCATTACCGAGTTCTGAAAGCGATAGAAAAGCGTTTTCGTTTGATATTTTTCCGGCAAACTTATTGGATAATATTGTGATCTTAAAAACAGCAACTCCTGATCTACCGGGCGATTTTGCCGGTGGTGTTATTCAGATCAATACAAAAAGTATACCTGATAAGAACTACTATAACGTTTCATTAAGTGGTGGTTATAACACACAAACAACCTTTAAAGATTTTAAAACCTACAAAGGTGGTAAAACCGATTGGTTAGGTATTGATGATGGGGCGCGTGAAATTCCGGGCGATATTCCGTCAACAAAAGATTTTTCGGCGCTTAGTAACCTTGATAAAATTGAGCAAGCTAAAAAAGTGAATTACGATTGGGGTTTGCAAAATAAAACCGCAATGCCAAATGTTAACTTCCAATATGCGATGGCTAATGTAGGCCAAATTTTTAAACGTGATGCAGGAAGTGTTTTTGCAATTACGTATAACAACACCAACAGCACTTTATTTAATAACAGAAGAGAATTTGAAGAGCAAGGTGACACCATTCAAAAGATCAAAGATTACCAAGATACTGTATACAACAACAATATTTTAGCCAGTGTAATGTGGAATTTATCTTATAAAATAACACCAAACAACCAAATTGGCTTTAAAAATTTATTGAGTGTGAATACAGATGATAAAGTTGTTTTAAGAAAAGGTTTATTTGATGGAACAGGTCCAATTTGGGAACGCTCTAACGTGAGATGGTTCACTCAAAACCGTATTTATTCAGGACAATTATCAGGTGAACATTTAATTGCTAAACCAAAGATCACCATTAAATGGGTTGGTGGTTATAGCGATATTGTTCGTTCAATACCTAACTTGAGAAAAATGGTTTATCAAAAATCATCGTCACTTGAAAATGATAGTGTACCTTATGCTGCTCTTTTGTTTGAGAACACAGTTTATCCAAACAGCGCCGGGTCGATGTTTTTTGCGAACAATAACGAAAACATTAAAAGTGTTCGCTACGACATCAGCAAGCCATTTTCGATCTTATCATCAAAACATGAGGTTAAAATTGGAGGTTTCCATCAGATCAGAGATCGTGAGTTTACTTCTCGTTTAATGGGTTTTACACAATACAAAAAAGGATCACAAATTTTATTTAATTATGAGTTAAGTTTATTACCGGAAAACGAAATTTTTGCGGCTCAAAACATGGGCGTTGTTGATGGTCCGGATAAATATGATGGCGGCTTTAAGCTTTCTGAAGCTACTACCGAACAAGACAGTTATGGGGCTACCTCTATATTACACGCGGGTTATGCTATGCTTGATTCGCGTTTCTTTGAAAAATTACGTTTCATTTATGGTGCTCGTGTTGAATCTTATCATCAGGAATTAAGAACAAAAAATCCATTAGGCGAACCAATTGTTAGAGATACAACTAACACTGATATTTTACCATCCGTTAATGCCGTTTATTCGTTAACTGATAAAATTAATATTCGTGCAGCTTATTACCGCACTGTTTGCCGTCCGGAATTCAGAGAATTAGCACCATTCAATTTTTACGACTTTATTACCGATTTTTCTTTATCGGGAGAACCAACTTTGGTTAGAAGCTTAATTAACAATTATGATGTGCGTTTTGAATGGTATCCAGGTGCCGGACAGATCATATCGGTTTCAGGTTTTTATAAGCAAATTGAAAATCCAATTGAACAAGTAAGCAGTACAGCATCCGCTATCAGATCTTTATACTATGCCAATGCTAAAGGAGCAACCAATATTGGAGCCGAATTAGAATACAGATTTAAATTAAGTACAATTTTCAGAAATGATTCTTCAAGCTTTTTAAACAGTACAACCTTCTTCTCTAACTTCGCTTACATCCAATCTAAAGTTGATGTTACCGGTGCTGTTGTTGGTTCAGAATCAGATGTGAGACCTTTACAAGGGCAATCGCCATTTATTATTAACGCCGGTTTACAATATTTGAACAGCGATAATGGTTTCGGAGCAAGTGTTTCATACAATCTTGTTGGTAGACGTATTTTTATAGTTGGATCAACTGATGAACCAACGTATTGGGAAAACCCAAGACATATTTTGGATCTGCAAGTGGTGAAAACATTTAAAGAAAGACTTGAGTTAAAATTAAATGTTAGAGATCTTTTCGCGCAAAACCTTATTTTTTATCAAGACCTTAATAAGAATGGTAAGTTAGATAAAGGCTCTGAAGATGCAAATAAAGGGTTAACACATAATTCTAAATATGACAACATCATGCTTAATACAAATAATGCCCCTACTATTTCTTTTTCGATATCTTACAAATTTTAAAACGCAATACAATTCTATGTTAAGGCTGGGTTAACCCCGGCCTTTTTTTATTAACTTTTGGTTAATATAAGCATAAACAAGTGATAATTATATGTTAACGCTAAAGGCAAGTGCTAAACCTAGCTTTGTGGCATAATTTTAAAAACTAAAAAATGAAAAAAATTTATTTATCAGCAATCGCGTTAGTAGCAAGTTCAATGCTTAGCGCGCAAGCATTTTGGACGGCAACGTCTTACAAGGGAGCGTTTCCTGTAACAGATAATACTCCAGCTACAAACTGGACAAACAGCTGGTGCAACTGGGATCCTGAGAACACTACCTACCCTGCAACAACTACTACAATTTCGGCTAACATTGCAACAAGTACAACTTTAAGCGGTGTAGTTCATTTAATTAACAATGTTGCGGTTACAAATAATGCAACATTAACTATTTTACCTGGTACAATTATCAGAGGTGATAAAGCAACTAAGAGTTGTTTAATTATTACTCGTGGTGCTAAGATCATGGCTCAAGGTACTGCTACTGCACCTATTATTTTTACTTCAAATGAAAGTGTTTCAAACGGTCGTGCTCCTGGCGATTGGGGTGGAATTGTTATTTTAGGTAATGGTGTTATTAATACAGCTTGTACTTCTTGTACAGTTCAACCTTTCAAAGAGAACTATGTAGAAGGATTTACAACAAACTTCCCTGAGATCCTTTATGGTGGAACTAACAACAACGAAAGTTCTGGTGTATTCTCTTACGTTCGTATTGAATTTTGTGGTGTGGCTTTATCAGCAACTCCAAACTCTGAGTTAAATGGTTTAACAATGGGTGGTGTTGGTCAAGGCACAAAAATTGATCACGTACAATGTTCATTTGTTGGTGATGACGCATTTGAATGGTTTGGTGGAAATGTTGACGCTAAATATTTAGTAGCTTTCCGTTGTTTAGATGATGATTTTGATACTGATTTCGGATGGCAAGGTCGTGTACAATTTGGTTTAATTGTACGTGATAAAGATATTTCTGATGCTGCAGGTGATTCTAACGGTTTTGAATCTGACAACTTTAGCCCTGGTTTAGGTCGTTTACCTTTAACTCAAGGTGTGTTCTCTAACATTACTTCAATTGGTCCAAAAAGAGATGGTTCTGTAGCTTTACCTCCAACTGAAAAGTTTGAAAGAGCTATTTTTGCACGTAGAAATACTGCAATTTCTATCCACAATTCAATTTTTGTTGGTTGGGAAAAAGGTTTAGAGATCAATGGTGCTACAACTGCTGATAACTATTTAAACTCTCCTGACACTGCTGATATGGAAAACTTGATCATTTCTGATGACGTTCCTCGTTCATTTACTGGTCAAACTTATTCAGTTATGCAAACTTATGCAACTGCAAGAAACATTGATACTACTAAAACAGCTGCACAAATCAACTTCGTAAATGGTTTCCCAACTGCTTTAAATACAACTCCTGATTACCGTTTAAATTCAGCATCTACAGCCTCTGCTGGTGCTTCATTTACTAACACTACTTTCTCAGGTGGTTTTACAAATTTAGTTAACACAACTAAAGAAAGCTTCTTAACAATTAACTTGTATCCAAACCCAACTAAGGGTTCATCTACACTTTATGTTAATTCAAAAGTAGATGGTAATTTAACTGTTAATGTAATTGATATTACCGGTAAAGTTGTTCTTACTCCTGCAGTAGCACAATCGTTAAATATTGGTTCTAACTATATTACAGTAGATACTCAATCGTTAACAAACGGTATTTACTTTGTAACATTAACCCATGGTTTAAGTAAAGAAACTGTTAAATTAGTAGTTAATCACTAATCTTAATTTCTGTCTGAAGAAACGTCCGCTTATATTAGCGGACGTTTTTTATTTTATGACAGACAAGAGAACATTAACCGGCATTGGTAAAATAAAAGATTCCATTGAAAACAAGGACTTTAGCCGCGCTTTTAGGAGCAGTAAAACCATAATTGATAATTTGGTGTTAAATTCACATTACCGAATCTTTAAGCGAAAACCGCTTCGTAAGCCACTTTACCCTATAAAACAAGTTGAAGGTTTACTTAGAATGACTAGGACTAAGCCTGAAACCAAGAAAATAATTGAAAAGAAAACCTTCAAACAAATTTTGAAATGGTATGCTAAGTACCAGATTTTTATAAGTGATCCTCAAAGTAAAATTGCAAAAAACCCTACTAAATTTGCCAACAAAACCCTTCATGTAATTCAACTCTTAAATATGAGTGCAGTGAAGATAAAAACCAATTTGAGCAAATAATTGAAAGTATAATATTTAATTAACATTGTAATAGCGTTCGCTTAAATCACTTGCTTGAACTTCGCTTTAACAAAGCACCTTGGCGAATACTTTAAATAATCCTATTCTTTTTTACGATACAAATTTATCATCGGTTTTCAAAACTATTGATCACCTAAAAAAAATGTTTTCTCATCTTACAGTTGTAAAAGATGAATACCAGTATTTTGAACAGATCAAAGAAAATAACTTTGACTTGATCGTGATCAGTTTAGATGTTGAGCCAACTGATGGTATTGTTGTTGCTAAAGAAACACTATCCATCAAAGAAGAAGATCGTCCATTTATTATCATGTATTCTACAAAGCAAGATGATTTTATTGTTGAACTAGCTTACAATAGTGGTGTAGACGCATTTGTAAATATTCACACAAACCCTACATTAATGGAGCTGTTATTTAAAGCTTTACTTAAGCGTGTGAAACAAAACAATGTGTTGCCTGCTGTTTCCAATAACTGGTTCATTAACGAAGAGGAATACCTGGTAATTAAAAACAATAAAAAAATTGAATTACCTAAAAAGGAATTCCGAATATTAATGTTGCTTCACAACGACCAAAATAAATTTTTCAGTAAAGAAGAATTAGCGATCAATATTTGGAACGATGAAACAATTGCTAAGAAGCGAACAATAGATGTACACATCTATAACATCCGAAAAATTTTAGGAAAACGCATTATTCAATCACAAAAAGGCAAAGGCTATCGTTTGAATAAAAGCCTGTTTGCTTAGATCAGATCAAACAAACTTTTTACACCAATGTATCTGGAAGAGGTAAAACCTTCTGCAAATGATACACCAATTTGTCTACCATAAATTCGCATTTTAGCCTCCACACTTTCCATAAAATCTTTACTTGAAATGGGTGTTTCAGGCTCTTTCGAATTTGGGTCATAAAACTGTGATGAATAAGCCAAGATCGATTCCTTTTTCTTTTGAATAAAATCGCTTACATCGATCACAAAATCGGGTTTTATAAAATGATCTTGTATGTAATGGTAAACGGCTTTTGGTCGCCAACATTGTTGCAACTCGCCATTATGAATAGTCTCAATTTTAACTAAACCCGAATAAAAACACGCATCAGCCGCTAATTGAGCGCTTCTGCCATGATCGGGATGGCGATCAGAAATGGCGTTACAAAGTACAATTTCAGGTTGATGCAATCGCAATACTTCAATTATAGCGCGTTGTGAGGCTTCGTTATTCTCAAAAAATCCGTCCTTTAAATTCAATTGTTTTCTAAAGCTAACACCTAATACTTTCGCAGCTGCTTCCGCTTCTTTTGATCTTAAGGTGGCATTACCTCTTGTTCCTAATTCTCCTAAAGACAGATCCAGGATCCCAACTTTTTTCCCTAAAGCAATATGCTTTAAAATAGTGCCGCTACACGATAATTCAACATCATCAGGATGGATGCCAATGGCCAAAATATCTATCTTCATTTTTTTGTGTTTTTTAAAAGGTCGTTTAGCTTATCGTTCAGTTTTGGTAAGCTTCTAAATAAAACATAACTTCTTCTGTAATCTCCAATACCAAAGGCCGGAGAGCCTTGAACAATTTCATTTTCTTTTTCGATGGTTTGTGCAATACCGCTTTGTGCTGCAATTTTAACGCCATCAGCAATTCGTATATGTCCTACAATTCCAACCTGACCGCCGATCATACAATTCTTACCAACCTTTGTTGATCCTGCAATGGCTGCTTGCCCTGCTATTACAGTATTCTCCCCTACTTCAACATTGTGCGCAATTTGAATCAAATTATCTAATTTAACGCCCCTTCTGATGATGGTTGAACCCAATGTAGCTCTATCAATTGCCGTATTGGCACCAACTTCCACATTATCTTCCAATATCACATTACCAATTTGAGGAACCTTACTGTAATTATTTTCGCTATTCGGTGTAAAACCAAAACCATCACTGCCAATAACAGCACCGGCATGTATAGTGCAATTTGATCCGATCTTAGTGCCGGCATAAATTTTGACGCCCGCATAGATCAATGTATTGTCGCCAATTACAGTTTGATCGCCAATGACGGTATTCGGATAGATCTTTACATTATTACCAATAACTACCTTATCGCCTAAATAAACAAAGGCGCCAATATAACAGCCCTCGCCCATCTTCGCAGAGTTTGAAATATACGCAGGCTGTTCAATACCAACCTTGTTGTTTTGCATTTGATCATATAATTCTAAAAGTTTTGCAAAACTCTCACGGGGATCATTCACACGAATAAGTGTACAGGTTTCTTTTAGTGGTTTTTCGGGCTTAAAGGTCTTATAAACAATAACAATACTTGCGTCGGTTGTATAAATATATTGCTCGTATTTTTCGTTACCCAAAAACGAAAGTGTTTTAGGTTTACCCTCTTCTATTTTTGACAGATTATTAACGGTAACATTTTCGTCACCATCAACTTCACCATTTAATAACGATGCTATTTGTTGCGCAGAAAACTCCATTTTATCCGTTGATAGACTTCACTAAATTAATCAATACTTTTCTTTCCTCTTCCCAATTTAAAACTTTTTTAGCAAGTTTTGTGTTTTCCTTCCAAGCCTTTATACTCGCTGAGTTCAAAGCATTATTGATGGCATTGGCTATATGTTTTGGATCATGCGATTCAATAAAAGCACCAATTTTATATTTAATGATCAAGGCTTCAATTTCTTTTAAACGCGTTGCCAATATCGGAACCTCTGCATCAATATAATCAAAAACCTTATTTGGTAAACTTAACTGATAGTTCAAATTAGTTGGCTTATCTATGCTTAATCCCAGATCAGCATGAATGGTATAATTTATCAACTCTACCTTTGGCAACTTTTTAATGAGTTTAACCTTCTCCTGTAATTTCAGTTCACTAACCTTCTTTTCCAACAGTGACCAAACATCGCCAGAGCCAATGATATACAAAACAACATTATCCAAATAGGTCATCGCATCAATCAATTCTTCTGCGCCCCTTTCAATATTTATTCCGGCTCCCTGCAAAATGATCATCCGTTTATTATCAGGTATACCCAAATCACTTTTTGATCTATTTTGATCTGTTACAAGATGCGGAGGTATGTTTCTTACAACCGTAAATTTGGTTTGGTATTTATTCTCAAAATAATTTGCAATGCTCTCGTTAACCGTTATAGCGTACTTTAGTTTTGGAACAATGAACGACTCCAGCGCTTGCCAAATTTTTTTCTTGCTAGGTGAGTTTTGCAATTCGGGTACTTCACAAAATATCTCATGACTATCATAGATCAATGGTACACCTTTTATTTTGCTCATTAAATAATTTGGTAAAAGTGTATCCAGATCATTGGCAACAAGCAGATCAGCTTTTTTTACAATCAAGATAAAAAACAATCTGATATTGAAAAACAAATAAAACAGTACACCTTTTTTAAAAATTAAATGCATCCGTTTTGTTTTGAAATTCCAATTTGGGACATCCAATGATGAAGGCAGTTTTCTTCCAATAAGTAACACATCAAAGCCTAAAAGCGTGAGTTCGTCGCATGTTTTTTTTACCCGCACATCACTTACAAGATCATTGATAACACTAACTACGGCTCGTTTATTTGGAGTTGTAAACAAAAGATTTGTTGATATTGGAGTAAAGATAGAAAATTATAGCCGTAATAATTTTATATTTTTGATTGATGATCCATTTTGAAGAAAACAAGAACTTAAAACCCTATAACACCTTTGGCTTGGAGGTTACATCGCGTTATTTTACTGAAGTAAAAAACGTTGATGAATTAAAATTATTGCTTCAAGAACCATTATTCAATGAAAATAACAAACTGGTTATTGGTGGCGGAAGTAATATATTGTTCACGCAAAACTTTGATGGATTGGTGATCAAGAATAACATTAAAGGAATAGAACTAATTGAAGAGAAGAACGACGAGGTTATTGTGAAAGCCGGCGCCGGTGAGGTTTGGCATGAGTTTGTGATGTATTGCATAAACAATGGGTTTGGTGGGTTAGAGAATCTTTCACTTATTCCTGGATGTGTTGGAGCCAGTCCAATGCAAAACATTGGTGCCTATGGTGTAGAGATAAAAGATGTTTTTCATGAATTAAAAGCTCTGGAAATAGCCACCGGTAATTTAGTTACGTTTAATAAAACACAATGCGAATTTGGTTACCGCGAAAGTATCTTTAAACGAAAAGTTAAAGATAAATACATCATCACTGAAGTATCATTTAAACTTTCAAAAAAACCGAACTTAAGCACACATTACGGCGCAATTAACGACGAGCTAAAGCAAATGGGTATTGTTGAACCGGGCATTAAAGATGTTTCGAACGCCGTGATCGCTATCAGACAAAGTAAATTGCCTAACCCAAAAGAAATGGGCAACGCCGGAAGTTTTTTCAAAAATCCGGAAGTTTCAAAAGAAAAATACCTTGCGCTAAAAAACGAATTTGACAATCTGGTGGCCTATCCTTTAGAAAACGGGAATTATAAATTAGCCGCAGGATGGCTTATTGAGCAAAGTGGATTAAAAGGCTATGAAATGAATGGTGCCGGTGTACATAATAAACAAGCTTTGGTTTTGGTAAATAAACATCAAACAACCGGTAAAGATGTATACAAATTATCGGAACACGTTTTAAATACAGTAAACGCCAAGTTTGGCGTGATGCTTGAAAGAGAAGTTAATATTATTTGATTTAGAAACCAAAACCTCCACAATCACATGAGATTTTTGGTGTTATATGAAGAGTTAGCCACTTATTTTTTAACCTGCCTTAATCATTTGGCAGAAACTGAATCGTGTGAAATATTGCTTTTCATGAAAAAAGTAAATTCGGTAGCACCCTTTGATTTCAAAAATGCCCACAAAAATATCATCATCAAAGAACGCGAACACTTCACAGATGATGAGATCATGAATGAGATAAAAAAGTTTAAGCCAGACTTTACCTATATTTCAGGATGGATACACAAACCTTATTTGCAATACATCCGCACCTTGAAATTGCAGAATGTGATCATTGGATTTGATAATCAATACACCGGTTCCATCAAGCAACAATTAGGTGCCATTTATTTTAAACTTTTTTTAAAAAAGCATTTCAAAGCAGCCTTTGTACCCGGTGAACTACAAGTTACATTTGCTAAAAAACTAGGTTTTAAAGATCAGCTCATTTCTAAAAACGTATACTGCTGCGATCAACCTTTATATTCTTCCTACTATCAAAAAACATTAGATAAAAAACAAAACAACCTACCAAAACGATTTTTATTTGTAGGGCGTTATGTGAAAGAAAAGGGATTGGATATACTTTGGGAATCGTTCATTGAATTACAAAATGAAGATCCTAACGAATGGGAGTTGTGGTGTATTGGAAAAGGCAATTTAGAACCAGTTTCACATCCCAAGATCAACCATTTAGGATTTATTCAACCAAATGATTTTTTACCCATTATAGAACAAACCGGTGTATTTGTTTTGCCAAGTAATTTTGAACCCTGGGGCGTTGTAATACATGAATTTGCCTCTGCCGGTTACCCTATGATCAGCACAATAAAAGTTGGGGCAACCGAGCAATTTTTAAAGGACGCTCAAAATGGTTATTTGATAACACCGGATAATAAACCTGAACTAAAAAACGCTTTAAAAAAAATAGTATCTTTAACTGATGATGCCCTTGTAAAAATGAGCAGGAAGAGTGTTGAATTATCGAAAAACATTACGCCTCAAATTTGGAAAGAGAGCATTTTAAAACTCGCTTATGCAAAATAAAACCAAAATACTTATAACCGGTGGTGCAGGTAATATTGGAAGTGCCCTTTTGAAAAAACTTTTACTGAATCCACAAAATTTTGTAGTTGTTATTGATGATCTTAGCACCGGAAACCTTTTTAAATTACCGGATGCTCAAATTGACGAGCTAAAATTCATAAAAGCAAACGTGAATAACTTCAATGAGATCGCTCCGGTATTTTATTCGTTTAATTTTGATTACGTATTTCATTTAGCAGCGGTAGTTGGCGTTAACCGCACACAAGAAAATCCAATAAGTGTTTTAAATGATATTGATGGCATTAAAAATATTTTGAGTTTATCAAAGAACTCATCGGTGAAGCATGTTTATTACTCCTCATCATCGGAGGTTTATGGCGAGCCTGTTGAGTTACCACAAAACGAACATCGAACACCCTTAAATTCACGCGTACCTTATGCTGTTGTAAAAAATTTAGGTGAATGCTATTTCAGAAGTTATTATCAGGAATATAAATTACCTTACACCATCTTTCGTTTCTTTAACACCTATGGCCCTGGTCAGAGTACCGATTTTGTTGTTGCCAAGTTTTTAGCATCGGCATTAAAAAATGAGGATATTACACTTTACGGTGATGGATCACAAACACGCACATTTACCTACATAGACGAT
>JBIKKW010000105.1:0-9257 GCA_044360115.1 Bacteroidia bacterium | reverse complement strand
TCTTCCAATAATTCTTTTGTATAATTTGCTTGCCACAATGCAAGATCGCTACCTCTGGTACCTATTATTACTTTTCTCATAAACGCGTGCAAATTAAAACTTAAATGGGGAATTTGAAAAAGATGATATCAAGAAATTATTCATCCTTTAAGAAAACATCTTTTGCTGTTTTCATGGCTACGGCATTATATTTCTTTTCGATGTAACCGATCACCTTATCTAAAACCTCTTTACTGCTCGGGTCCAATTCACTGATCTCTTTGGCAAACACCTCCGTTATTGCAACATCTTTTATAGCCTTTACCTGACGTGGAATTTCACCAAAGGCCAACTCAACACGACGCTCTTTTCTTAACCAACGGAACTCATCTAATTTATTCTTAATGATCTCCTCACATTTGGTCATTTCCGATAAACGCAAATGCATGTTTTGCTCGGCTTGTTGTTTCAAAGAATTGATATCGATATAAAAAACCGGATGAGATGAAACAACCTCAGCAGAAATGTTTGCAGGAATAGAAAGATCAATCAAAACCTTTTTAGTTTTATCGCCCTGTAAGAGTTGTTTGTAAATTTCAGGAGTAACAATTGCTTGATTAGCGGCAGTACAAACGATCAACACATCAAAGCCTTTATCAAATGAAGAAAGTGCTTCTAAACCCAAAGCATTGCCTTTTAAAACCTTTGCCAGTTCCTGTGCTTTACTTAATGTTCTATTGAAAACAGTAAAGTTGGCGAACTTATGTTTTTGCAAGTAGTTTGCCATTTTTGAATTTGTATCACCAGCGCCAACAATTAAAATACGCGCCTCGTTCTTAATACCAAGGTCGCGCAATTGGCGGTAAGCAAGCGATACAACAGAAACAGGGTTTTTAGCAATATTGGTATCGGTAAAAACTTGTTTAGCTGTTTCAATGGTTTGCTTCATTAACAAGCGGATAAAATCGCCGGTTAAACCAAGCATATTGCAAAAATCATAGGCCTTGCGCAATTGCGTAATGATCTCACGCTCGCCAACAACCAAAGAGTTTAGTGATGAGGCTACTTTAAAAACATGCGTTACAGCCGCATCACCTTCAAACAATTGTGCTTTTGTGCTTAATTCCTTTAATTCAGAAATAGAAACAGTTGAATTAATGAACTGTACGATCTGCGCCGCTTTTTCAATGGTGATCTCACTTTCGGTAACAATGTATAATTCAACACGGTTACACGTGCTTAAGAACATCAACTCATCAAACTGAAAATTCATTTTTACCGCACCCAAATTATTGGTTTGCGAATCCTCGTCGAGATGCAATTTACCAATGGTTTCTAATGGCAAATGCTGATGATTGAAGGATATGACTTTGAAGTTATTCAACTGAATGCAAAAGTAGGAAAACATCTATTTTTAACTGTCATGCAATTGTCATGACAATAGCGTAATGATCTTTTTAAAAATAAAAAAGCCCTGATTTAACAGGGCTTTTAAGACTTATACGTGAAAAATGATTTTTATCACTTTGTGCTTTTGTTGGATTTAATATACTCATCCAGTTCATCAATAGAAGCTTCAAACTTAAACGCATCATTCAATTTGTAGTAATTTCCGATATCGTAAGTATGTCCGTATGCATATTTAGCAAGATCTAAACGTGTTTCTTCGAAAGTGAACAACATCATGATCTCCTTAACCTGACTTGACATCAAACAATTATTATCAATAACCTGCTTTGCAATTTTGATCTTTGAATCCTCAAAAGTCTTCGTATCAATTGTTTTTTTAACACTTGCAAATTCAGTTGCATTGATTGGTGCAGCGCATCCTACCGCTCCGGTGTAACCCGGCAATGGATCAACTTTTGGCTTTGTAGAAGTGGTTGTTTTTGTTTTTGAAGGACCAGACATACTTGTGCTGGCTGAAGAATTAGAACTGGTAGTTTGTTGCGTACTTACATTACCTGAACTTGACGAAGACGTAGTAGTTGTAATTGTTTGAGATGTTACAGTGGTGCTGTTACCCATACCACCCATATTATCATTAATATTAATGTTCACACCCATTCCGCCAATATTTACACCAACGTTTGCGCCATTTGCACCACCATTATTGGTTTGTGTTTTTGTTTCAGTTATTTGCACATTGGTATTCATACTTGCGCCATTACCGTCGCTGGTTGTGGTATTGACACCACCATTACCATTTACATTCGTATTAATTGAAACGTTGCCACCATTATTTACTTGAGTAGAAGTTGTAACCTCGTTTGACTCGCTGATCACATTGTTGTTTGTAGCAGTAGGTTCAGTAGTACTGTAATGAACAACGGTTTGAGATGGGTCTGCCTTTACCTCCGAAGTGCTTACAGCGCTTATTGGACGGATCTTATAGCTTGCCTTTTTGGTCATTTTAATACCATAAACAAACTCATAATTCTTAACCGGTTCTCCCCCATTCATAAGGTAAATGTTTTGATCGACAACACCTTTTGATTTGTCTTCAAATACCACTTTTACTTTATATTGTGGTTGTATGAGGTCCGTAACTTTAACATTGGTTTCAGCTTCCAAATTTTGCTTAACACCATTTACTACTAAAAAGAATTTTTCGCCATTTTCCGAAAAAACAACCATGTTGTTTTGAGCTTTAATTCCTAAAAAGGCTGAAAGGAATGCGATTGATAAAATTGATCTCATGCTTTTATGTTTTAATTGTTTGTTAGATCCTTTTCAAACCTCATGCTAAACTCACAGAATTACTATTTTTTAACTTATTTTGCGTATTTAGCGCCGTCGTAAGACCACTTAATGAACATCGAGCCCCATGTAAATCCCCCGCCAAATGCCGAAAGTATTAAATTATCCCCGGGTTTTAATTGTTTTTCATAATCCCATAATAAAAGAGGCAAGGTACCTGCGGTGGTATTACCATACTTTTCAATATTCATCATCACCTTCTCAATACCAATACCCATGCGTGAAGCGGTTGCATCAATAATACGCTTGTTGGCCTGATGTGCCACTAACCACTTTATATCATTAGCCGTTAATTTATTTTTATCCATGATGGCCGCACTTACCTCAGCCATATTGTATACGGCGTGTTTAAATACAGCTTGGCCTTCCTGATGTACAAAATGCATTTTTTGATCAACTGTATCATGTGATGCAGGCTTTTGGGAACCACCTGCTTTCATATGCAAATACTGAGCGCCGTTACCATCTGAATGCAAAATAAAATCCTGAATACCATTTTCATCTGCGCTAGGCTCCAACAAAACAGCACCGGCACCATCTCCAAATATCACACATGTAGTTCTATCGGTATAATCAATTATTCGGCTCATCATATCTGCGCCTACCACCACAACCTTTTTATACTTTCCTGTTTCAATAAATTGTGCGCCTGTTGCTAAGCCGTAAATAAAACCTGAACAAGCAGCTGAAAGATCGTAACCCCATGCGTTCTTTGCACCTATCTTAGCACAAATAACGTTAGATGTGGAAGGAAAAACCATATCAGGTGTAACTGTTCCACAAATAAGCATATCAATTTCTTCAGGCGAAATACCGCGTTTGGCACAAAGTTCTTTAACTGCCTCAACACACATATCAGAAGTTGCCTTATTTGGATCATTTTCGATATGGCGCTGTTTGATGCCGGTACGAGTAGTTATCCATTCATCGGTGGTATCAATGATCTTTTCAAGATCAAAGTTGGTAACAATATTTTTTGGAAGAAATCCACCAACGGCGGTTATCGCAGCTTTGCTCATAATCAGTTAAAGATTGTATTTATTTTTTCATTTAATCGCGCATCAACAATATCTTTAGTTAAAGATAACATGTTTTTAAATGCAAGTGGACTAGAAATTCCGTGCAACACCATTACAGTTGAGTTGATCCCCAATATTGGTGTGCCGCCGTATAATTCGTAATTGAACTTATCAAAATATTCGTCTTTGATTTTACGCTTCATCATGGTTCTGTAAAATGCTTCAGCGGTTTTTAAAACAACGTTACCAACAAATCCTTCACAAACGATCACATCCACCTTATCACCAAACAGATCACGACCTTCCACGTTACCAATAAAATTAAAATCTTTAGTGCCTTTCATGAGGTTGTGAGCAGCTTGTGAAACCAGGTTTCCTTTTTCAGGCTCTTCACCAATATTTAACAAACCTACTTTCGGATTATCGATCTTATAAACTTCTTTCGCGTAAACAGATCCTAAGATGGCGAATTGATATAATACATCGGGCTTACAATCGGCATTAGTACCAACATCTAAAATTATTCCCCATCCACCATTTAACTTTGGAATAGGATTAGCGATACACGGACGAATAACACCCGGAATAGCCTTTACTGAGAACATTGAACCAACAAGCATAGCGCCTGTATTTCCGGCACTGGCAAAGGCATCTAATTGCTGTTCTTTTAGCATCTTAAAACCAATGGAAATGCTACTGTTTGGTTTTTGCGAAAAAGCTTTGGTTGGGTGTTCTCCCATTTCAATTACCTCAGCAGTATGCACATACTCAAAGATGTTTGCATCAATATTGTTCTCTTCAAAATACTTTAAGGCAACATTTTTATCACCGATCAATACGATCTTCACAGTAGATGGAAGAACTTCAAGCGCTTGAATTGCCCCATCCAAACAATTTTTTGGAGCAAAATCACCACCCATAATATCTAATCCAATTTTCATATTTTAAATCTATACTTTTTCTTTAATAATATGGATGCAAAGCACCCTTTGGGATTACTAATTTAAAGGCGAAAAGTAATAATTATCCTTTAAAAAACGTACTAATTGTTATTAACTGTTTAGGGCATTTATTAAATAAAAAAAGCGGCCTAAATGACCGCTTTTTGAATATTAAGCATTTGCTTTTTCCATTACAACTTTTCCTTTGTAATATAACTTTCCTTCGAACCAGTATGCGCGGTGCATCAAATGAGCTTCACCGGTAACTGAATCCTTAGCGATAGTCATGCTAGGAGCTTTGTAAGTTGCGCGACGAGAATTTCTACGCGATCTGGATAGTTTTCGTTTGGGATTTGGCATGATTTCTAATTTTAATTCTTATTTAACTTAATTTTATTTAGTTTTTCCCACATGGGGTTATTTTCATCAGTGCTTTCAACCGACGTGCTGCTTTCGTTTAGTTTTTGCAACATTTCAGTGTCGCATTTAAAACGCTTTTTATCAATTTCACAAGGCACTCGCCTTGCCGGAATTGCTGTTAAAATGTACTCGTAAATATTTTGAGTAACATTTAATTGTGTTTCGCCCTCCGGTATCATCAACACTTCATCCGTACTGTTTTCGGGACTACCGTATTTAACCAACAACTTTTCCTGTCCGGCGATCGGAAAATCAAACTCTTTTAAGCACCTGTCGCAATCTAATGCTACAGTACCTGAAAGATCGAATTCCAACTGCAAAACGTTGTTCTGTTTAAGTAACATTGCTTTAACTTTTACATTCGCATTGCTTACTTCAGAAGACTCTTGCTCTACAAAGAACTTACCGGTAACTTCAAATTCAAATTCGTGATTACCAACAGACAAACCTCCTGTATTGATTATGTACTTCGTTTTGCCCATTTCCTTTAAAAAAGGGATGCAAATATAAGTGATTTATTTCATTCAAGCAATAAATAAAACAGTCTGATAGCCAATAATTTACTATTTGCGTTGTTTTTTGGTCGTTTTGGCCATTTCTTCCGCTACTTTCAGCTCAACTTGCTTCAATTCCAAAGGTTCAAAAGGCTTGTAAATTAAACTTGCCATTGTATTTGGGCATTCAAACGTTAAAAAATGACCGGCGTTACCAAGTAACAGTTCGCGTTTATTTTCAACTTTAATGAGCGAATCACAAATACGATGATTGCTTGAGTGCGCCACCCAATCTTGTTTACCGGAAACAATTGTAGTATTGGCTTTTATTTGAGGGTAATAAGAAAGGATCTGTTTCATTTGTGTTACATGGGCAAACTTTTCGGCGGTAGCAACATTTAAAGCTTTTGGCAACATCCATTGAACCAGAAAAAATTTTCCTAAGCCCGAGAACCAATAGGTTTTTTCTTTATAAGGCGATAACACCGGCGAATACAATATCAAATTTTGACAACGGGATTGGTTTATTGCAGCTAATGCTGCAGCAATTGGAGCGCCGTATGATCTTCCGGCTAAAACAATTTCCTTATTTGGATAATGATCAATTACTGCTTGTATCGAACAAATTTGATCGTTAATGTTTTTATTCACCTTGCCGTAATTACTTTTTCCGTAACCCGGCCTATCCACAATTAATAAATGAAAGTTTTCTCGTAGCGAATCGATATCCACAAAATTCATCCAGGTATACCAGGCACCGGGTGCGCCGTGAATTAATATCAGCAAGGGTTTTGTAGTATCGCCAAATTCAACAAAATGCAAAGGCCTATCGTTGTAACATACAAAATGTGAAATTGGCTTGTAATTCTTATGCCTGTAATATTCTTCTATTTCCTTATCGGAATAAAGATAACGCGAAAAGCACGAGCTTAATGTTGTGATCGCAAAAACGATCATTAAATATAGTATAACGCGTTTCAAATTTTACAAATAAAAAAACCCTTTGTTTTCACAAAGGGTTAAAATATTAAACTGTATTGATTACTCTAAAGTACCATTACGTTGTGATTCTTTTCTGTAACGCATTAAACGAAGGGTCCAATATGCTAACAAGAAAATAACGAAAGCTGAAATGAAAACATTAGGTAAGTGGCCCATTGCCTTCATGCCTTTAAAAATCCATCCGAAAAAATCGCCGATTCCTTCAAAAACATCTGTCCAAGTGATAATTAATGTCTTCATGGTGTAATAATAAATAGGTATATAAAATTTTTAATTTGTAAGTTTACAGCAACAAATATAGGAAAAGATTTTAATTAAAAAAATTGTGCTTAGTAATAGCTTAAATAGGGGTTTTAGAGGGAGTTTTACTGGCATTTTAATTACGTATTTACTGATCCTTATTGCCAGTTTTTTTATTCGTTCGAACTTAGGTAACTATCATTTTCCGAACCTGTTTTTTAACTACTTCACTTCACAGATCCAATCGCCTTTTCTTATTTTGATCATCAATCACATTTTACTTTTAGCCGGTATCTCATTGGTGGCATATATCGTTTCCAATGAAGAGATCGTTGATAAGCTGAACTATTTTCCGGTATACATTTTCTTACTTTTAAATACGATCATAATAAACAAAGAGCAGGTCTCGCTTTTTTTAGTTGGCAACATTGCTGTTTTATATGCCATTTATAAAATATTTAATAGTTACAGGCAAGAGCGCGCGCTGAGTAACATTTACAATGCTTGCTTTTGGATATCCTTTACATTATACCTTAACATCGCAAATATTTTAATTTTTCCGTTCATTTTTATTTGCCTAGCTATCCTTCGTTCGTTCAACTGGCGCGAATACGCGGTGGCTTTAATTGGGTTTGCAAGTCCTATTTTTATTTACGAATGTTTAAGCTACCTATTTAATTTTAATCAATGGTATGTTTTTGAAAGTATTGGCGAGATCTTTCATGGTTTACAACTTCCGGTATTTAATATTTATTTTTTACCTGTAATTGCAATTACCGTTCTGTTGTTTGTGCTGAGCATACTGCAAGTGATGGCCGATGGATTTGGAAATACCGTTAAAAAACAAAAGGCTAAAAGTATTTTTTTATGGTTG
Source organism: Bacteroidia bacterium (assembly GCA_044360115.1). Classification (GTDB taxonomy): domain Bacteria; phylum Bacteroidota; class Bacteroidia; order B-17B0; family Aurantibacillaceae; genus Aurantibacillus. Next base: position 1,528 of record JBIKKW010000105.1, on the reverse strand, counting down.
ATGCTCATACTTGTACCTACTCTATTCAGTTCAGGTATAACATATGAAAGCATATTCATCCTTTATTCGATCCCATTATCCTTTTTTATTGGTGAATTCTTTTTTAATTTAAGAAGTGTAAGGCTTTCCAATATTTTTTTAACGCTTTTGATCCTTTGTGCTTTGTTCTATTTACTCAAAAAAACAGAAATTTTCTAACATTAGAACGGATCAACATTCACCTGAATTGTGAATTTCCATTTTTTATGTTCAGATTGCATGTGTTGGATAACATGTTGAATGAGTTCACGTATCCATTTCGCCGAGGTTTTTTTATCTAACTTCAAAAGGACACGTTTGTAATAATTATTCTTGATGCGCGGAATGAGTGGGTATTCAGGTCCTAATATCTTATCATGCAAATGCGGACGCAATAAAGCAACCAATTCATTTGCCAAAGCATCCAACTCATCCTTATCACGCGATATCACATTTAATTCGATGAGGCGATAGAACGGCGGATAATTAAACTGATCGCGTTCCTGCAACTGGTTGGTGTAAAAATGTTGCTGATCATTCTTTAACAGATTCAACAGAACCGGATGTTGCGGCTGTGAGGTTTGAATATAAATAGTTCCTTTATGTTTTTTTCTGCCGGCTCTTCCTTTTAATTGTGTTATCAATTGAAAAGCCCTTTCAAAACTTCTGAAATCAGGGAAATTTAAAACCGAATCAACCTGAATGATACCAACAATACTTACATTCTCAAAATCCAATCCTTTGGTAACCATTTGCGTGCCAATTAAAATATCAATGGCGCCACTTTCAAAATCATCTATCAATTGTTTATGCGCGTACTTGCTTCGTGTGGTATCCAAATCCATACGCGCGATCTTCGCATCCGGAAACAGCAATTCAATATCTTCTTCGATCTTCTCTGTACCCGCACCTTTAAATCGCAGATCATTGCTACCACATGCCTCACAGGATTTTGGCACATCGGTGTTATAGCCGCAATAGTGGCATATTAATTTATTCGCATACTTGTGATAAATAAGTGGCACATCGCAGTTTTTACAATAAGGTACAGTTGCACATGTATGACATTGTGTATAGGGCGCAAAACCCCTTCGGTTTTGAAATAAAATGATCTGTTGTTTTTTTGAGAGCGCCTGCGTAATTGCATCAAACATGGGTGGGGTTAATATGCCTTTCATGTTCTGCTTTTTCTCAAATTCTTTTACATCACAAATATGTATATCGGTATTACCCGTATTCACAAACGGATCTTTTAATTCAACCAAAGCAAATTTATCGTGCTGCGCGTTATAGTATGTTTCAAGCGTTGGTGTGGCCGAACCTAATAACACATTAGCACCGCACATGCCTGCTAAATAAATGGCAGAATCTCTTGCATGGTAGCGAGGCGCGGGCGAATGTTGTTTAAACGAATAATCGTGCTCTTCATCAATAACGATCAAACCTAAATTTGTGAACGGTAAAAATAAACCAGATCGGGCCGCTAAAATGATCTTGTATGCCGGCGATG
>JBIKKW010000104.1:0-9279 GCA_044360115.1 Bacteroidia bacterium | reverse complement strand
CCTGTTCCTTTTTTGATACTTGAATAAATGCCAATAGCGCTTCTGACTGTTTAAAGGCCTTTTTATCTAACACATCAAACAATTCCTTTAAAGCTTGTTCGTTTTTGTAGTGATCATTTAAACGGATGAAGGAAACTATTTTTGGTTTGTATTTATCCTTAACCTCTTCATAAACCTCAACGGCATTTTTTTTAATGAGTTTACTGATGAGCGATTGAACGCTTTTTAGTTTTAAAAAGTCGGCCAACTCATCCATACTCACATTTGGATTTGCGTGCAGAATCTCAATGACCTTATGCTCGGTTTCCGTAAAAAAATCGTGATCTATTTCTTCGAAGTTGAAATTTGGATTGATCTGTACATGTGAACTGCTGCTCAGTTTTAAACCTGATGGCAGCGCTGCATTCATTACATCTCCGGGATTAGCGCAATAATAAAATGCCATCCAATCCCAAAACTCCAACTGTTGCTTTGTAACAACCGGCGCGTCATCTAAAACCGATTCGATGTATTTTGCCTGATAACCTATCGGCGCGGTTTCATGAATGTGATAAACGATTCCGGTATAAATCTTTGATTTACCAAACTGCACTAAAACACGCTTACCAACTTCTACTTCTTCATTTAAAAGCGTTGGTACCCTATATGTAAATTTATTGGGAACACTAAGCGGAACTATGACATCAACAAATAAGGTTACCACCGAATTAACTTAAAATAAATGCCAAGCCAATTCCAATTAACATGGATATGATCTTGGAAGGTGAATACTTATGATCTTCACTCGTTTCAAATAAGATAGCGGTTGAAATGTACAAGAATATACCAATAACAATAGCATCTGCAACGAATTGGTATTTCATTAATCCGGCAGCTTCAAATGAATGAATGCTATAACTAAATAAATAACCCAGTGGGGCCATTAATGAGAAGAGGATTAGGAAAATGATGATGCTGAACCATTTTACCGAATGATCTTTTAGCAATGCAACAAACAAAAAAGAGATAGGAATATTATGTACAATGAGGCCAAAAACAAGCTGGTGATTGGTGTGCGAGCCATTATGTGCATGTATATGGTTACCTGATTGATAAACCGGCAAACCCTCTAAAAAAGAATGGATCAATAAACCGATAATGATGCCATAAGGGAAATGTTTTTTACACGTATCAGAATGATGATGGCTATGACCATGCTCTAAACCTGTACTTAAATTTTCGATAAGGAGCTGTGCCGAAAAACCAACAACAATAAATAATCCAACCAGTTTAAAATTATTGATCGCGTATACCTCAGGCAGTAAATGCATAATGGTGGTAGAGAACAAATAAGCCGCGCTAAATGCCAAAACCAATTTAAAAACATGTTGATTTAGCTTAAAATACAATGCAAATAAACCTGTAATTACAACAGGTAAAGAAAGGGCAAGTATAGAAATAAATATATCCACGTTACTTTTTAAAGATCATTATTAATCTGTCAGAATCTGTCTCATTAAACGGTTGAAGCAAATAATCTCCAAAGGTTTCAACTAATTTGAATCCACATTTATCGGCAAATTTCAAGAACGAATCCAATTGATACAAAAAAACCTTTTCCTCAAAAAAATTCAACTTAGCTTCCGTTTCAAATTCAATACGTTTTATTACTCTGTTGTTCTCAATTCTTTTTGTGATCTTAAACTCAACATCCTCACGCTTCACCACATCTTTTAATACCAAGCAATTGCTTACCTTTTTTGCATTTAAATAATCAATTACAAAAACGCCATCAGGCTTTAACGCGTGATAAACATTCTCAAATACCTTAAAGTTATCTGATTCATTATCAAAATAGCCAATACTGGTAAATAAATTAAAAACAGCATTAAAGTAATTGATGCGAAAAGGTGTTCGCATATCGTGAACAAAAAAATCTAAGTTGTTATTTGAAAACTTAGAAGCTTCGGCAATACTGTTTTCAGACAGATCGGTTCCAACTACATTATAGCCCAGCGCATTCATTTTAATGGAATGCCTTCCTTTACCACAAGCAAGGTCCCAAATGCTTGCGTGTTCACTTAAATTGAGATGCGAAACTAAATTTCCAATAAAAAAATCGGCTTCGTTATAATCACGGTTCGCATACAGTTTGTGATAAAATGGTGAATTGAACCAATTAGCGAACCACTCCCCTTCATTTCTTTCATTATGCATATTGCTGTTCAATTTTTTAATTTTTGGACCATAAAGTTACTAAAAAACAAAAACACCAGGCTCATTTACCTGGTGTTTAAGTGTTATAAATTTTAATACACTTTTGCCTTCACATATTGGTGCGGCTCGTATTTTTTGCGCTTACGCGGATCGTTATTGTATTTTGGTCCGTTTACTTTTGAACGACGTTTGAAATTAACATTGCTCATATTAGCACCTTGCGTTGTTGCTGCTTCTGAGATCTTTTCAACTGTTTTCTTTGCACGTGAAGCGGCCAATTGCTTGTTGTTTTTGTAAACACGAGTTGGCACGCGTGAAGCACTTGAATACACATCAACTGTTACAGATTTTTGTTTACTTAACTCGGCAATTTTATTGATGAAATTTTTCCATGATTCTTCGTTCTCATCAATTTTGCTTCGGTTGTATTTAAAATAAAACTGATATTCACCTTCCGCCAGCAAATTATCGGCAGCTGTTACAGCACCTGTAGTGCTTTGATCAATTACTAAAGTTTTCTTAACAATGGTATTTGGTTTTAGTTTCTTGGTATTAAACGCAATTTTTTCTGATACATTATCATCTATCAATGCTGATAGCTCATATTTCAGATCTGATTCTAAAGGAACGCCTTTAAGCGATCCATTTTCATCAGTACTTCCTTCGTATTTATAACCATTGGCATCAACCAAGGTAACACTTGCATTTTTAATAGGTTTTTTCTTTCTATTTCTAACAAGCACTTCTAAAGTTAATTGGCCTTGAGTAATTGATGACGATTGCTTTTCTAAATACAAAATTTGCGAAAGTATTTTAGGCGGCTTTAAACCCTTTGTGCTAAAGGTTATGGTCTCACTTTTTTTACCATCCTTTTCAGCAACCAAATAATATGTTGTTTCAGGATTTAATATAATTCCATCATGACGGCCACTGGCATTACTTACATATTCCTTTGTTTTACCTTCAGCGTCTGATATCAACACTTTTGCACTTTCAATTGGGCGTTTTGATTTTGAATTTTCTAAAACAACTGTATTTAAAGCCAGATTAAAGTTTTTAGCTTTGATAACACCAAGTAATTTTACCGGTTCCAGCGCTACTTCTCTGTTGATCTCGGTGTAAGATAGATCGCTGCTTACAAAAACATCTTCGCTGTAAAATTCATTTCCTTTTGGTGCTTGATAAGAGAAAGTATACTCACGACCCGGCGGTAAAATGGTAGTGAAGGTTCCGTTGTTTAATTTTGGGCGATATGTACCAACAATTTCACCGGTTATTTTATCTTTCACTAAAATGATAAGATCTTCAGGTACCGTTTCACCATCAGATGCAATGATTCTTCCTTTGAATAAAGCAAGTGGTTTTTCTTTAGCTTCAGGCATCGAAACCATGTAAATATCTTTTTCGCCATTACCTCCTTCTTTAGCAGAAGAAAAATAGCCTCTGCGTCCATCAGGAGATGTTACGTAAAACGCATCATCATCTGGCGTGTTGATAGGATAACCCATGTTTGAAACATTAGAAAACTGGTTATTCTCATCAAGCGTAGCAAACATGATGTCAAATCCACCCATGGTTTTATGACCGTTTGAAATGAAAAAGAATGTTTGTCCGTCGGGATGTATAAACGCACCATCTTCGTCGTACTCGGTGTTAATGGTTGCACCCATATTCAAGGCTTTGCTCCATGCACCGGTTGGCAACTTTACACAGCGGTAAATATCACGTCCACCAAATCCACCCGGACGGTTTGAAACAAATATCAGGGTGTTACCATCTGAACTTAAACAGGCATGAGATTCCCAATATTTTGTATTCACATCCGAACCAAAATCTTTTAACGGACTCCAATCATTACCATCAAATGTACTGTAGTAAATATTTCCACCCATACCATCACCGCCATCACGATAAACGATAAGGGTTTGCCCATCTGCTGAAAGATTGATGGAAGCTTCCATTCCAACACCGTTGATATTTTGAGATAATGGCACCGGCTTACTCCATTCACCTTTATCATTCTTGTAAGAAACAACAACATCTTCGTTGTAATTACCGTTATCATCTTTAATTCCACCTGTAGTATTTGGGCGACGAGTTGTATAGATCAGCATTCGTTCATCTGCACTTAGCACCGGGCTGTAATCAGGGTAAGAACTATTGATGCTATCGCCCAAACCAACTATTTGAACATTTAATGGTGCATTAATATTTTCAATGGCAAACGCACAAACTTCTTTATCGCGTGCTAAGGTTTTTTTCCATTCTTTATCTTTTGCACTAATGTATTTTTCGAATAAAACGTATTGCTGTGCCTCTTCTTCAAATTTATAGTTCATGTGAAGCGCTTGCCCGTAATAATAATGTGCTAATGGCGGTGCCGATTTTTCGAGTGGGTTATCAATATTACAATTTTTATCAACTTTTTTTATCGCTCGAGCAAAGTAAGGTTCGGCTTTCATTTTATTGGCAAGTGTATTCAGGTAACACATTCCAATATTAAAGTTCAATAACCCACTTGTTGAATCAATTCTATAGGCTTTATCAAAATTTTCCAAAGCAAGGTAATAGTTCTCTTCTAAGAACAAATAATTACCTTCCTGTACATATCCTTTATATGAACCGTCAGGTTTTTCTTGAGCTTGAACCTGAATAAAAATCAAGCTCAATAAAATAAACACTAATTTTTTCATGACCACTGGTAAACTAACAAATATAGTATTTTTTAGATTATAGGGGAGTTTGGCAGGATAAAATGTTAATTAAAAGATAAGGTTGTTTTTACTTGATAATTTTTCAGGGATTATCTCGTGCACCTGACGAATACATGGAATATTCTTTAAAAGTTTGAACACGTTGTATTGCTCATGGATAGCGCTATCGCCTTTTAACAACAAAAAGTAATTGGTATGCGGTAATTCACTAATAAGCAATGCCGATTCTTCAATTACCTCATCGGTATTTGCAAACAGATCATACCCAGCGCCTTGATTTTGCTTTGGCCGGTGATTGCTTTTGTTGGGCACAACATCATATTCTAGTCCCAATTCCTCATCCATATAATGATACAAGGAAAACTCAAACATGTCTTGCTTTTTTAAAACAAACTGCAGGTTTTGAGAAAGGCTTAAGTTAATATTAAGATGAAGATTAAGATTATTAATGATCACATACTGGTTCTCGGGGCTTGATATCCCTAACAAAACAAAATCAAAAAGATCAACATCGTTATGTAGTATGTGTTTTGCCATTGTTTATTACATCCAGTGCCAATTGTGCTGCTTTTTGCTCGGCAATTTTTTTACTATAGTGCTCAAAAGATTCGTAAGCCGTGTAGTTTACTAATGCATGTACCTTATAGATCTTACCTCTGTTTCCGGCTCCTGATTCAGTGGCAATATAGGATAGTTCAAACTTGTTTTTCTGACAATAGATCTGTAACTGACTTTTATAATCTGTATCTAAATTTACTAATTCATCCAGATCAATATGAAGTTTTACGATCTTATTTATCACAAACTTTTTAGTTCGTTCATATCCCAGATCAAGATACATAGCACCTATCAACGCTTCAAAAGCATCGCCATAAGCGCTTGATCGCAATTTATCCGTTTTAGATAAGTTGATCTTAAGCAATTGATCCAAACCAAACTTTATGGCCATTTGATGCAGGTTTTGACGATTAACGATCTTGCTTCTTAATTGCGTTAAAAAACCCTCGTTTTTATTAGGATATTTTTTAAAAAGGTATTCACCAATAATGGCGCCTAATAAAGCATCACCTAAAAACTCTAAACGCTCGTTATTGTATTTAACCGAATCGTTCTTTACCGTTTTACTGCTGTGAATAAATGCTTGCTTGTATAGATTAATGTTTACAGGTTTATAACCCGTAATGTTTTTGAGAGAAAGAATGAGGTTTTTATCGTTAACCGTTTTAAACTGAATAAAAGGTATTAAACGCCTGATCAACCTTTAAGATTTAATTGTATTTTTTTATAACAATGGCTGCATTGTGCCCGCCAAAACCAAATGTATTGCTAATGGCGGCTTTTACCTCGCGTTGTTGCAATTTATTTGCTGTTAAATTTAAGTTGGCATCAATTTCCGGATCAAGATTTTGAACATTGATCGTTGGCGGAATGATGTTATTCTTTACCGCTAAGATGGTTGCGATACCTTCAATAGCTCCGGCTGCTCCTAATAAGTGGCCGGTCATACTTTTTGTAGAAGAGATGTTCATTTTGTATGCGTTAGCTCCAAAAACATCTTTAATTGCTTTTAACTCTGCAGTATCACCTAAAGGCGTGCTGGTTCCGTGTGTATTAATGTAATCGATCTCATCGGCACTGATACCTGCATCTTTTAAAGCACGTTGCATTACCAATTTTGCACCTAAGCCTTCCGGATGTGGCGCCGTGATGTGATGCGCATCGGCACTCATACCACCACCAATGATCTCAGCATAAATTTTTGCACCGCGTTTTAAAGCGTGCTCCAATTCTTCCAAAACAATTGCGCCCGAACCTTCACCTAAAACAAAACCATCTCTATCCTTATCATAAGGACGAGAAGCAGTTGTAGGATCATCATTACGGGTACTCATTGCCTGAACGGCATTAAAACCACCAACACCACTTTCGTTAATTGCTGCTTCGCTACCACCGGTAATAATAGCATTGGCTTTACCCATTCGGATGTAATTGAATGCATCAATTAGGGCATTGGTTGATGAAGCACAGGCAGAAACAGTTGTGAAGTTAGGGCCGCGTAAACCAAAACGCATTGAAATATGACCACTGCAAATATCAGCGATCATTTTTGGAATAAAGAATGGATTGAAACGAGGTGTACCATCGCCTTTTGCAAAAGCAAAGGTTTCGGCTTGGAACGTATCTAAACCACCGATACCACTTCCCCAGATCACACCGATCTCATTCTTATCAATACCTTCAGCATCTAAGCCACTATCTGCAAATGCTTCAACACTTGCTGCTATACCGTACCAAGAAAACGCATCTAATTTCCGAGCTTCTTTCTTTTCAAAATAAAGTTCAGGATTAAACCCTTTTACCTCACAGGCAAAGCGGGTTTTAAATTTTGATGCATCAAAACGTGTAATAGGTGCAGCGCCACTAACACCATTAATTAAGTTATTCCAATAGTCGTTTACATTATTACCTAAAGGAGTAATGGCACCAAGCCCTGTAACTACTACACGTTTCAATTGCATATAAAATTAGTTTTTAGCGTTCGATTCAATGTAAGCAATAGCGTCACCAACGGTGCTAATTTTTTCTGCTTGCTCATCAGGAATAGCGATATTGAATTCTTTTTCAAATTCCATGATCAACTCAACTGTATCTAAAGAATCAGCTCCTAGATCGTTTGTAAAACTTGCTGTTGGGGTAACCTCTTTCTCATCAACGCCTAATTTATCAACGATGATCGATTTTACTTTGTTTGAAATGTCTGACATTTTAATTGTTTTTAAATTTGGCACAAAATTAATTATATCCGCTATAAATCAAAATATTATACAAAATAAGACTTCTGTTTTTTAACAAATAAACACCCTTCAAAAAACACTTAATTTTTAACTGTTTGATTATGAACAAATAAAAAAACCGCCTTTCGGCGGTTTTGTGTTAAGAAGTTTTTTTAACTATTGGTCTTGGTCGGTGGTGTCTGTGATGAACATGTTGACCAATTTTAACGTTTGAAGGTGCTTTTTCCTCTTCTTTTATAAAAAAGTGATGCAACACCTTACCAATAATACCCGCAGCAATTACTCCTAAAATGATATACAAGCCGCTGATATTTGTGAACTCGCTGCCAATGAATTTATTGAATTTTTCACCAACACCTGCGTAACTTTGCAGGCTGCTCATTACCAGGCCCAATATCATTAAGCCCGATAATACTTTGTTTTTACGCTTTTCCATAACTTTAATTTTTATGTTATACATTACGTTGTTTCCCTTTTCTATACATATTAACGCAATAAGTGTTCCAAAGGTTGAGTCAAATAAATTTTTTTATTAAGAAAAATTTGCCTAAATTTGATCCGTTGAAATAGATAACTGATTTGAGAGGGGACAAAAGTCCCCTCTTTTATTGAACGGAATTTTGATAACAAAAGAACAAATATTTGCTTTAGCGGATGAGCACTTTAAGGGTACAGACAAATTTGTTACCAAAGTGAACGTTAGCACCGGTAATCACATTGAAGTGTTTATTGACGGTGAAACAGCAGTTACTATAAGTGATTGTGTTGATCTGAGCAGACATATTGAAAAAAGTTTGGATAGAGAGAAGGAAGATTTTTCATTGGAAGTGAGTTCGCATGGTGCCGCAAATCCGCTGGTTAATTTCAGACAATACAAAAAGCATTTGGGTAAAACCTTTGAAATAAAATTGAACGACAATACCAAGCACGAAGGTGAATTGATAGAATTCAATGAACAGGAACTCACAATAAAATATAGTGTACGCGAAAATAAACCAATTGGTAAAGGAAAAATTACCGTTGAAAAACAAGAGAAAATACCATTTAACAGCATAAAAGAATCAAAAATCAAACTTAAATTTTAAAAAAAACAAAGCCATGGAAAGCTTAAATCTGATCGAATCGTTTTCGGAATTTAAAGAAACAAAGAACATCGACCGTGCTACATTAATGAGCATTATTGAAGATGTATTCAGAAATATGTTGATCAAAAAATACAGTTCAGATAAGAACTTTGACATCATTGTTAACCCGGATAAGGGTGACGTTGAGATCTATAAGAACAGACAAATTGTTGACGACGAATTTGCTGAAGACTCTTTTGATTATGATGAGAACAAACACATTAGTTTAAGTGAGGCTAAAAAAATTGAGCCTGATTTTGAGATCGGTGAAGACGTTTCTGAAAAAGTGGACCTTGAATATTTTGGTCGCCGCGCAGTACTTGCCGTTCGTCAGAACTTAGTTCAAAAGATCCTTGAATTAGAGAAGAGCGAGATCTATAACAAATACAAAGAAAAAGTTGGTGATGTTATAACTGCAGAAGTTTATCAAGTATGGAAAAAAGAGATCAT
>JBIKKW010000016.1:0-30733 GCA_044360115.1 Bacteroidia bacterium | reverse complement strand
TTCAATCGAAAGAAAACAAACATCGTTACGAGCAATTATTCGGTACCGAAGGCTTCAGTGGTTTTTCATCATTACTTTATCATGTGCATCGCCCAACTCAGGTAAAAGAAATTTTACGCAGTTATGATGTAACACCAAAAGTGGCCATTGAAAAAAACATTAAAGCATTATTATTAAAAGGCTTTGATATTAAACCAACATCTGACTTTTTAGAAAGCAGAAAAACGGTTTTAATGAATGGCGATTGCCAAATAGGTTTAGCTGCACCGCAACACAGTATGAAAAATTATTTCTACAAAAATGCTGATGCAGATGAAATGATCTTCATACATAAAGGCAAGGGAACACTTCGCACATTTATGGGAAACATACCGTTTGAGTATGGCGATTATTTGATCATTCCGCGTGGTATGATCTATCAAATGGATTTTGAAACGAGCGATAACCGTTTGTTTTATGTAGAAAGTTTTGCCCCGTTCTATACACCAAAACGTTATAAGAATTCAAGTGGTCAGTTATTAGAACATTCGCCGTTTTGTGAGCGTGATTTTAAATTGCCGAGTGTATTAGAAACACATGATGAAAAAGGCGATTTTTTAATTAAGATAAAAAAAGAAGGCATGATGCACGATGTGCTTTATGCTACACATCCGTTTGATGTTGTTGGTTGGGATGGATACAATTTCCCTTGGGGTTTTTCTATTCATAACTTTGAGCCTATAACAGGCCGCGTGCATCAACCACCTCCGGTGCATCAAACATTTGAAACATCAACTTTTGTGGTGTGTTCATTCTGTCCGCGTTTATACGATTACCATCCGCAAGCTATACCTGCACCATATAATCACAGTAATATTGATAGTGATGAAGTGCTGTATTATGTAGATGGCGATTTCATGAGCCGTAATAATATCAAACAAGGTCATATTACGTTGCATCCAAAAGGTATTCCTCATGGTCCGGCACCCGGAGCTATGGAGCGCAGTATCGGGCAAAAAGAAACTCAGGAGTTAGCAGTAATGGTTGATACATTCAGACCATTAATGGTAACCGAAGATGCGATGGGCATTGATGATGGACAGTATTACAAGAGCTGGGTGGAATGATTAGCTGATTAGATAATGTGATGATTAGATAATTAATAAATGGTATCGAAATTATTAAAAAACAAATTAGAACTGCGATCACTTACCATGGCAATGTGGTCTTGAAACAATTATATCATGCTTCGACTCCGCTCAGCATGACATGAATTAACTTGTCACCCTGAGCGGAGTCGAAGGGTTGACGAAAAGAATAAAGAATTATAAAACAATAATTTAAAAAAAACTAGCTAATCAACATCATGGCAAAAGAAGTAAAGAATGTAGAATACGGTTTAGAAAAAATATTTGAAGGAGCGCAGGATTTCCTTCCATTATTAGGGACCGATTATGTAGAATTTTATGTGGGTAACGCCAAACAATCGGCTCACTTTTACAAAACAGCTTTCGGTTTTCAATCGTTTGCGTATGCAGGTTTAGAGACCGGTTTAAAAGACCGTACCTCTTACGTATTGAAACAAGATAAAATTAAAATTATTTTAACCACCGCATTAAAAAGCGATTCGCCAATTGGTGAGCATGTAAAAAAACACGGTGATGGTGTAAAGGTAATTGCACTTTGGGTTGAAGATGCGCGTAAATCATTTGAAGAGACCGTGAAACGTGGTGCTAAACCATACATGGAGCCAACCGTTGAGAAAGATGAAAATGGCGAAGTGGTGCGTGCAGGTATTTATACCTATGGCGAAACCGTTCACATGTTTGTTGAGCGTAAAAATTACAAAGGAACTTTTTTACCTGGCTTTAAAGAGTGGAAGAGCGATTACAACCCAACGCCTGTTGGTTTGAAGTTCGTTGATCACATGGTTGGTAATGTTGATTGGAATCAAATGAACCCAACTGTAAAGTGGTATGAAGATGTTATGGGCTTTGTGAACTTTTTAAGTTTTGATGATAAGCAAATTCACACCGAATACTCTGCCTTAATGAGTAAGGTAATGAGTAACGGAAATGGCCGTATCAAATTCCCTATTAACGAGCCTGCAAAAGGAAACAAAAAATCGCAGATCGAAGAGTACATTGAGTTTTATGAAGGAGCAGGTGTGCAGCATTTAGCATTAGCAACAGATGATATCATTAAAACCGTAAGTGAATTAAAAGCACGTGGTGTTGAATTTTTACCACCGCCGCCGCAAGCGTATTACGATGAGATACCAAAACGTTTGGGTGTACACCGTGATATGATGAAAGAAGATATTGCACAATTGCAAAAGCTATCTATTTTGGTGGATGCCGATGAAGATGGCTACTTGTTGCAAATTTTCACGAAGCCTGTTGAAGATCGTCCAACTTTATTTTACGAGATCATTCAACGTATGGGCGCAACCGGTTTTGGTGCAGGTAACTTTAAAGCCTTGTTTGAAAGTATAGAAAGAGAACAAGCGCTGAGAGGAACGTTGTAAGAAGCAAGAGACAAGACAGCAAGAGACAAGAGCTGTGTGATATAAATAAAAAAGCCAATGTTATTTTTACATTGGCTTTTTTACTTTTTAAAAGATTGTATTTGGTAGTTCTTTGATCAAGCCGCTTTGCATGGCCTTATCAAACATCAGCTTAACGGCATTAATACCAAGCTCTCCAAGGTCGCGCGAAAAATCGTTCACGTATAATTGAATGTGCTTTTTCATCACCTCTTCACTCATTTCCTGAGCATGCGCGCGCACATAAGGCATGCTGCTTTCGGGATCCGCAAAAGCATACTCAACACTTTTTCTGATAAGATTGTCGATCTCATTTCTTGTATCCTGACTCATGTCTCTTCTTGCAACAATGCCACCTAATGGAATTGGCGCATGTATCAAACTATCCCAAAATTCTCCCAGATCACGTACTTTCTTTAAACCTTTTTGTTCGTAGGTAAATCGGTTCTCGTGAATGATCAAGCCTGCATCTACTTCGCCTTTTAAAACCGCATCTTCAATATCGCTGAACAACATCACTTTTTTATTTTGTAATGTTGGGTAGGCAATGCTCAATAAAAAATTAGCCGTAGTTAATTTTCCGGGAATGGCAATGGTTTTGATCTCCGTTAAGGGATCATTAATTTGTTTTTTAGAGATGAGTAATGGTCCGCAATTAAAGCCCAATGCACTGCCGCTTTTAAGTAAAGCATATTTATCTAACACATAAGCAAAAGCATGATAGCTTAATTTAGTGATAGGCAACTTACCCTCAACAGCCCACTGGTTAAGGGTTTCCACATCTTCCAAAACAGGTTCAAAGGTGTATTTGCCGGTGTCTATTTTTTGATGCACCAGGGCATCAAAAATAAAACAATCGTTTGGGCAGGGTGAATATCCGATCTTAAGATGCACTAAAAATTTCGTCTATTGTATTGAGTAAAACTTCATTTAAACTATCAATGGCAAAAGGTATGTTCCACTTACTCTTATCACGTTTTTCTACACGATTAGAAACAGAACGTACTTGAATGAAATTATTGAATCGTCGGCATCCCGCAAAGAACGCGGCACCTTCCATACTTTCCACATCGGGTTTAAAGATCAATTGTGTTTGTTCGATGGTGGCAGAATTGCCGTGAACTGTATTTACCGTAACACCTTTTACTTTTGCTAAGGCATCAATGCTTTTTAGTTTTGAGAACCAATTCTCTTTATACACATTGGTACCGCCTAATCCCAGATCCTTATAATAAATAAAATCATTGCCATTCTCAGCGCCCATCTCTATCAATTCATCTTGCACAATACGCACCACATCACCTAATTGATGATGGTTTTGAAAGGTGCCACAAATGCCGGCATTGATCACAAAATCAAACATGGTCTCTGAAACGCGACCCAAATGATAGGCTGTATTTACCATGCCAACACCGGTAATTAAAACCGAAAGTTTTTTCTTTTCGGTGATCATGCATTCATATATACCATCGCTGGTTACAATAATGGAATATTTTTCCAACAGCGGTTGAATTTCAAAAGGCGTAGCCGATACAATGAGGATGTGTGACATGTAATATTTTTACAATTCAAATTTACGGATTATAATCATAACTCGTTTAGTGATGCTAACTTCGTGTCATTCGTGGTTCAATTTACAGCCACTAATTTGCACAAATTTCACTGATCTGTGTGTTGATCAAAGCCTTTATTAGCAAGTTGTAAAACAAAAAGTAGTAACTGTTCAGAGGTCACCCTGAGCGGAGTCGAAGGGCAATTTCCGTTAAAGATCTTTTTTAAATAATGTGCTTCGACTCCGCTCAGCATGACAGCTCTATGACACTTAAAACCTTCATGGCTAAATAATAATGCCACTAATTTCACTACTCTGCAATTATTGTTAATTCGTTTAATTAGTGGCTATTTAGATAGCCACTAATTCGCGCAAATTTCACTGATCTGTATGTTACAATTAGCCTAATTAGATTAATTCGTGGCTAACTAAATAGTCACTAAACTTTGCTGCAATTAGCATTAATTCGTTTCCACCTTGGCGGATTCGTGGCTATCTCTGTTGCATCAACTGTAAAAAACTTCCTATCTTTGCTGCCATGGTATATTTAACACGTCACGAGCACTTTAACGCCGCGCATAAATTATATAATCCGAGCTGGACCAAAGAAAAGAACGACGCCATATTTGGCAAATGCGCCAATGAGAACTGGCATGGCCATAATTACGAATTAATGGTTACTGTTAAAGGTGAGGTAGATCCCGAAACCGGCTTCATTATTGATGCGAAATTATTAAGCCAATTGATCACCGAACACATAACCGAACAGCTCGATCACAAGAATCTGAATTTAGATGTACCCTTTTTAAAAGATAAATTACCAAGTACCGAAAACGTGGCCATTGCCATTTGGGAACAGTTAGAGCCGCATCTCCCAAAAAACGTGAAACTGCACTGCATTAAGCTTTACGAAACCCCGCGCATTGGTGTGGAATATTACGGGAAGTAGTTGTTTAAAAGCCACTAATTCGCACTAATTTCAAAAACCTTTGTGTTGCTAATAGCCTTGATTGGCTTGATATAAAACTAAATGTAATTATTGGTCAAAAGTCACCCTGAGCGGAGTCGAAGGGCAATTTCCGTTACAGATCCTTATTGAATAATATGCTTCGACTCCGCTCAGCATGACATCTCTATGACAATTAAACCATTCTAGGCTAAAAAGGTCTCGGATTCGTGGCTAAACTTGCCTCCTTTTCCAATTTCAATAAAATTCACTAATTTTACTCTAAGTTTAAACAATAGGCCTTTGCCTTTGTTTGTATCCTTGAACGAGGACACTTGACCGGCAAACTTCCGGCGCAGTACCTCAAAAGCGTAATCACGATAAGCCTAACCAACTGATCCTGATTAAATAAAAAAGAAAATGAATAAAGTTGCTGTTTATCGCAAAGAGCATTTTAATGCTGCGCACCGTTTGCACAACGCTAATTTAAGCGATGCAGAAAATGCCATTTTGTTTGGTAAATGCAACCTGCCCAATTACCACGGTCATAATTACGAACTCATTGTAAAACTGGTTGGAGATATTGATCCGAAGACCGGTTATGTGTATGATATGAAAGTGTTGAGCGACATTATTAAAAAACATGTGGTTGAACGTTTTGATCATAAGAACTTGAATTTGGATGTGGCGGAGTTTAAAGACCTGAACCCAACCGCCGAGAATATTGTAATGGTTATCTACAACATTCTGCGAAAACAAATTGATAGCCAATACGAACTAAAAATTACCTTGTATGAAACAGAAAGAAATTTTGTTGAATTCCCTGCTTAAGGATGATAAAATAAGTTTAGCGCATTTATCGGAAGAAGAGATAGGTGATGAGCATGCGCACACCGGTGTGGATACGCCTTTACGCGCCGATGCTTTTAAAATGAGCGAGCAGGAAAAGATGGATAAGATAGAGCATCATTTTAAAGCTATTATGGAAACTTTGGGTTTAGACCTAACAGACGATAGCTTAAAAGGCACACCAAAACGTGTTGCGAAAATGTATGTGCAGGAAATTTTTAACGGACTAGATCCTGCAAATAAACCAAAGGTTGCACTATTTGAAAATAAATACAAATACAACCAAATGCTGGTTGAAAAAGACATTACCTTTTACAGCAATTGCGAACACCACTTTGTGCCAATTTACGGAAAAGCACATGTAGCTTATATTTCAAACGGTAAAGTAATTGGTTTAAGTAAACTGAACCGCATTGTGCAATATTTTGGTAAACGTCCGCAAGTACAAGAGCGCATGACCATGCAAATTGCCAAAGAACTTCAAAAGGTTTTGCAAACCGAAGATGTGGCTGTGATCATTGATGCGAAACATTTATGTGTATCATCTCGTGGTGTGCAAGACAACAGCTCGGCAACCGTTACCTCTTTTTACGGCGGCAAATTTGAAAATGAAATTACCAGACAAGAATTATTCAAATACATTGGCATGTAAAATTGCTTTTGGAAATAAAAATGAAACGCCTCGTAATTGAGGCGTTTTTTATTTTAAAAAGGAGGATGCGAATTTGATGATTAGATGTATCTTTAAAATGTCAAACCGATTCAATTGAAAGGTATTTAATAATTATAAAGCATTTCATGAAGATAATTAGAGATTTATTGTTTATTTCTACCTTTTTATTTATTTCTTGTTCCAGTAACAAAATGAGAATAAAAGGAATGTGTCAAGAACTAAATATTAATATTCCTTCCGAAAATTATACAGAAATCAAAAATGAAGTTGACGAAGCCGGCCCTGACTTTACTATAAATATTATTCTTAAGCTTGACAAAAACAATCTTGACAATTTAACAAGACAAATAATATCTTCACCTTATTTCAATAGACCAGCAATTAATGGCGTTAACAGTGACTACACAAAACTTTTAAAGGACATCAATCGACGCGGGCTTTGGAAAAGAAATAATATTGGATTTGAATTTGTTGACTATGGGAAAACAAGTGAACCAGTTACAGCTTATTTGGATACCACCAAACAGACACTTGAATATACATTTGTACATTTATAACAAAACGTCTTATCAAGAAAGGTCATAAGCCACTGGTGGAAAATCGGTCATCGTTACTGAAGATTTAAAATAAATTCCAACCATAAAAAAGATCAACATCAAAATGTCTAACACCGAATTGATTCAAAAAATAAGTACTGCTTTTTCTGATGGAAAATTTCCTGGGAATGAAAACATAGTGGCGCCATCCTATGGAGAAGAACCGGAATTGGTAAGAGCTCATTTTTATGGACAAAGCGATTGGGAAAATTTAACGCCTCAATTTCTTGACCTTGATGGGGCCATTTCGTTTTTATCGGATGTTGCTTTTCGTTTTTATTTGCCGGCATTTATGATCGCCGATATAAATGAACAATTGAATTTTAACGATCCAAGTATCCGTTTATGTTGGGCCGTAACACCTCAAACAGAGAACCAAAAAATTGCAAAAGTATTTGGTAGCGGAACAATTGGAGAGCGAGCAAAAAAATGCTTTGATGAAATTAATAAGGAACAAGTAAATGCTGTTGTAGCATATTTACGTTGGAAGTTGTTACAAGACGAGAATAATAATACAATAAAACAGGCATTAGATCATTACTGGCTGAAAAGAATAAAACCATGATATTGCTTTCTTTAAAAAATCGTTTAATTTTATAAACTAAATCTTATTAAAATTCGCAGAAACTTATGTTAATCGGTGGTAATAAAACAACGAAAACTCTTTTTAAAAAAATAGAAGGTAAATGCCCGAATTGTGGTAATCAAACATTAGGAATACAGGTTTACCAAAAATATGGTCATTTATTTTGGATACCTTTCATCCCCATTTATAAAATTGGGATAATGCATTGTACTCATTGTAAACTTGCTCTAGAAAAGAAAGAAGCTCCTGCTGAATTAATAAGCGAGTTCGATCTTGCAAAAAAAGAAGCGCCAATTCCAAAATGGACATTTATAGGGCTTTTCCTTTTTGTAACATTAATAGTTGTTCTTACAGTTTCAAATTCAAACCACGAAAAAGAACAAAATGACCTATTCAATAATCCTAAAGTTGGAGATTATTATAATGGCAAATTATTATTTGACAATCAATATGTCGTTTATAAGCTAGTTTCAATTAAGAATAATGAGTTCAAATTATTAGTTAGTAATTACCAAGCGGAAAGCCTTTTAGGATTAACTGCTGTTAAAAGCAAAAACTCTTATTCACAAGACACAATTGTAATGGACGCAAAGGGTTTTAAAGAGTATAAAGATCAAGGTTTGTTTATTAGCGTAATACGTGAATAATTTCAATAATAAACTGGACTAAAACCCTTATCGCTTCATCATTTTTTCTTTCCATCCATTTTCTTATCTTTAATAAAATTTAATGATATGGATCGTCGTCGTTTTTTATTCACATCTGCCGGTGCCGCCGGAAGTTTAAGTTTGCTGGCCGGCGTTAACAAGGTATTTGCTGCCGAGTTAGAAAGTCAGGTTAACCGCGTTGAGAACATGAGTATTGATGCAGCAGCGGCCGACGAGGATTTTTGGGGATGGGTGCGCGAAAGTTATACGGTATCACCAAACATCATTAATTTTAATAATGGTGGTGTGAGTCCGCAACCAAAAGTGGTGCAGGATGCGCACATTCGTTTTTATCAATATTGCAACGAAGCGCCATCTTATTTCATGTGGCGTATCTTAGATCAGGGGCGTGAAGGTTTGCGTCAGAAACTCGCTGATATAGCAGGTGTATCTGCAGAAGAAATTTGTATTAACCGCAACGCTACCGAAGGATTGAATACCGTAATTTTTGGTTTGAACTTAAAGGCCGGCGATGAAGTGGTATTAAGTAAATACGATTACCCAAACATGATGAATGCCTGGAAACAACGCGAGAAGCGCGATGGCATTAAATTGGTTTGGATAGATATTCCGCAACCCACCGAAGACGATAAGACCATTATAGATCTGTATGCAAAAGCCATCACTTCTAAAACAAAAATTGTTCATGTAACACACATGATCAACTGGAGTGGCAATATTGTTCCGGTAAAAGCCATTGCCGATATGGCTCACGCTAAAGGTTGCGAAGTAATTGTTGATGCAGCGCATTCGTTTGCTCAGTTTGAATTTAACCTGGCCGATACCGGCGCCGATTATTTGGCAACATCTTTACACAAATGGTTGGGCGCACCATTAGGCAGTGGTATGTTGTACATTAAAAAAGATAAGATCAAAAATGTGTGGGCACTTTTATCTGCTCCGCAACCCGATAGCGACGACATCCGTAAATTTGAGAATTTAGGTACACGCAACATGGCTGCCGAAATGGCCATTGGCGCGGCTGTTGATTTTCATAATGTGATAGGCATTAAGCGTAAAGAAGCGCGTTTGCGTTATTTAAAGAATTATTGGTTAGAAAAAGCCATTAAGTTAAAGAATGCGCAGGTTTGTACTTCTTTAAAACCTCAGTATTCATGCGCCATTGGCAACATTGGTTTCGAAAGCTGGAAAGCCAACGAAATTGAGGCCCGATTATATGAAAAACAAAAGATACACACCACATCCATTGTTTTAGAAAAGATAAATGGCATACGTGTAACACCAAATGTATATACCAATATGTACGACCTCAATTTATTGGTGAAAGGATTAACAGATATTGCCAGCTCAATGCCTCCAATTGGAAAGTAAAATTCAAAATATTGGAATGATCATTTGCTTAAGCGTGGTAATGGTTGCTTTTGTTACAAAAAGTAAACATGAAGTTGTTTTAAGCAAACAAGCACCTGCGCCAATTGGTCCGTATAGCCAGGCCATTAAAACCGATGATATGCTTTTTGTATCCGGACAAATAGCATTGACTACGGATGGTAAAATGGATACAAGCTCCATTGAAACAGAGTGCAAGCAAGTAATGGAAAACATCAAGGCCATTGTTGAATCGGCCAATATGCGCATGGAACAAGTAGTTAAAACAACCATTTACACCACCGACCTCAAAAACTTTAACAGAATTAACGAGGTTTACAAAACCTACTTTGTAAATGCCCCGCCGGCCCGCGAAACCGTTCAGGTAAGTGCTTTGCCAAAAGGCGCACATGTGGAGATCTCGGTAATGGCAGTGAAATAATTAAACTATTTTTTGCCAAATAAAAAACTCTTTATACATTTGCCTCGTTGAAATACACCGCACATATTAATTATATTAATCGAATGCGATTTACATACTGCAATATTATTTGCTGGTAAATCACCTATTTGTGCACTCTTAGTATTTTAATTTTTCTCCCTTTTTAATCAAACAAAAAACAAAACGCCATGGAAACATTGGATGTACAGGACCTGATCCTCGACAAATTAAACACCTTAATTGTTGTTTTGAACAACAACGGTGATATTGAATTTGTAAGCCGCTCGGCACAAAGCATCTTAGGCTACAACCCTAATGATCTGTTGGGAAACAACTGGTGGGAGGCTACGCGTTTTTCGAAACCGGAAGGCGAAGAAGTAAAAGCTAAACTGATGAGTTTGTTCAATAATAAGTCAAACTCCGTGCAGCATTTTGAGCACTTATTAAAAACATCGTTTGGTAATCAAAAATGGTTCAGTTGGAACGTATCATACCTCAGCGAAGATAAGCTGGTTGGTATTGGTATGGATGTGACCGATAAAAAACAAAAAGAAAAAGAGTTGCTTGAAAAAAGTAATCGCTTGCACGAACAGCATAAAGAAATTACCAGCAGTATACGTTATGCCAAACGCATACAGCAAAACATTTTGCAGTCGCCTGAGTACATCACAAAAATATTCAAGCAGCATTTTGTGTATTACAAACCAAAAGATCTGGTGAGCGGCGATTTTTACTTTTTTCATGAAGATGAAACGCACAAGTACGTTATTGCGGTAGACTGTACCGGACATGGTGTTCCGGGTGCCATGATGAGCATGGTAGCTAACTCCATCATAAAAGAAGTGTTGCTCAACAAAAAAATAAAAGCGCCATCACAAATTTTGTATGAGTTGGATAAAGAATTATTTAAAAGCATAAACTCGTACAATAATGAGATCAGTAACGATGGTATGGATGCCGCGGTGGTTTGTGTGAATAAAAAAACAAGTCGTCTGCACTTTGCCGGCGCATACCGTTCGCTGCTCATTATCAGAAATACAAATGTGATCGAGTTTAAAGCTAACCGCTATCCGCTTGGCTTTTACAGCGATATTGATAAAGTGTTTGAAGAACAAGTTATTTTGCTGGAAGAAGGTGATGAGTTCTTTTTATTTTCAGATGGTTATGCCGATCAATTTGGCGGTGAAGCGAATAAAAAATTCAACAAGCGCAATTTTAAGGATCTGTTAAGATCGTTAGCTGAAATGCCTATGGATGAACAGGAAGGCTTTATAGATTATGCGTTGAATAACTGGAAACAAGACCGAGAGCAAACCGATGATGTTTTGGTGATCGGAATAAAAATATAAATTAAAGTATGATCGAGATCATTCAACCAAGCATACAGCACGCTTCTGTTCTTTCAGAAATTGGAGGAAAAAGTTTTATGGAGTCGCATGGACACAGTGCTTCTGAAAAAGATATTCAGAATTACGTATCCATGCATTTCAATGAACAGATCTTTGAAAAAGAACTATCTGATCCCACGAATATTTATTATTTGGTTTTGTTAAATAAAGTACCGGTTGGTTATTCGAAATTACGTTTAAACACAAGCTTACAGGTGATCAACGAAAAACAAGTTTGTAAGCTAGACAGACTTTATGTATTAAAGGATGTTTACGATAAAGGAATAGGTAAAAAATTATTTGATGTGAATGTGCAAGTAGCCAAAACCCATGATCAAAAAGGCATGTGGCTGTTTGTATGGACAGAAAATTACCGCGCCATCAAGTTCTATGAAAAACATGGCTTTGTAAACGCCGGCGATACTTCCTTTAAGATCAGTGAAACACATAGTAATCCCAACTACTACATGTACTTGGCATTTTAAATTACGTTAAACCGGGTAACAATCCCGAAGCCGCCTTTTTCATTTCAGCTTCGTTAAGCGTATTGGCTTGTTCAATGGCTTTATTTAATGTAACTATGAGTTGTTCTTCCAATTCCTCCTTACCACTATGCTGTAACCCGGGTGCAATACTTAGTTTTTTTATTTCGCGGTTTCCGGTTATTTCAACTTTAATATCGCCACCGGCGCCTTCAACTACCAATAAAGTAGCATCTAATTTTTCCTTTGCTTCATCGGCCTTTTGCTTCATTTCCTGAAGCTTGCCCATCATGTCACCAAATTTTCCGAACATATTCTTTTTATTTAAACTTCATACATCAACAAAAGCACATCATCTGTTTGCTCAACTTTACCTTTCCAGTTCTCAAATACCTCTATTACTTTTTCATTTTGTGCGCTTAATTTGCTATTGCTGGTTTCTTCCAATAATTTGTTTACGCTTTTGCTTGTGAATTTTTTTAATGCCGGTCCGCCAAACTGATCAACGATCCCATCTGAATGCATAAACAATCTGTCGCCCTTTTTCAAATTTAATTCATGGTCTTTAGGCAATTCAACTTCATTTTGTTGTACTGATCCAACCGTACATTTGGCACCTTTTAATTCATTTAAAACCCCATTTGAAAAATATTTTAATTTAATATTAGCTCCTGCATAAATAACGTTTGTTCCTTTTACCAAACACAATCCCACTTCCATGCCGTCACTTATTTCTTCGGCACTTTTTTGATTTAAAACACCTTTAATAAATGAATTCATACTATCTAATATTTCCTTTGGAGAAATTAATCCTTTTTCAATTACAGCTTGTTCAATCGCATTGTGCGCCAACAACGATAAAAATGCACCCGGAACACCATGTCCCGTGCAATCGATCACCGCCAAATAAATTCCTTGCTTGCATTTGTGTATCCAATACAGATCGCCACTCACAATATCGCGTGGTTTATACATTACCGCAATATTTTCTGATACAGATGAAATGTGTGAAGCAGTTGGTAATATTGACTCTTGAATTCGCTTCGCATAACGAATACTATCTAAGATCTCTTTATTCTTTTCGCTGATCTCCTTATTGGCCCATGTTAACGTTTTGTTGTGTTTTGATTTGATGTAAAGGACAACAATAAATAAAGTAATGGCAGTAGCAGAAGCGAAAAATATGCCATAAAAAAATGTGCGATGTTCTTTCGGATAACACACTTGATAGGTTTCTTCATTCCCAAAAAATGTGTCGGAAAAAGTTAACTTTTTTTTGTATTCACCTGTATGCTCCTGAGCAAAAGTTGAACTAAAACTAATTATGAGAATGAATAAAAGTTTTTTCATTTAAAATATTCTTTTGGTATCATGCAAACAGGTATCGGTTCCATTTTGTGTTTGTTTGCATTATGTCTGCTTGTATAAATTTTCATCACTTCTTTTTCTCTTTCGCTTAATTCGCGCGTTTCCATATTTGCAATATACTCCATAGCCCACTCTAATTCCGGATAGGATGCGCCAATTTGATCTTCGTCTGTGCGCCCATCGGCAAATAAACCATCTGTTGGTTTGGCATTACAAATACTTGCCACCACGCCCATATGCCTTGCCAATTCGTACACTTGTGTTTTGTAAAGGTCAGCGATCGGACTCACATCCACACCACCATCACCATACTTGGTATAAAATCCAACACCAAAATCTTCCACTTTATTTCCGGTTCCGGCAACAATTAATTTATGATGTGATGCAAAGGCGAATAAGGTGGTCATGCGAATACGCGAACGGGTGTTAGCCATCGATAAAAAATCCTGAATGTCTTTCGGAAAACAGTTTTCAAACGCGTCTAAAACCGGACTGAGTTCTACCTCGTGTGATTCAACATTTTTAAAATTGGCCTTTAACCAATTGATGTGCTCTAAGCTTCTGTCGTGCTCTGCTTTAAATTGTCTGATCGGCATAGTGATCACAACGGTGCGCATGCCGGTTAAAGCGCAAAGTGTTGATGTTACAGCGCTATCAATACCGCCGCTAATGCCAATAACAAAACCGTTAGTGCGTGAGTTGGCCGAATAATCGCTCAACCATTTCACAATATGTTGCTTTACTTTTTCGCAATTCATAATGAGTTAAAGTTAACAAAAATTGTTAGTAAACTAAATAAAATTGGGTAAGCGAAAAGTAAACATTTATTAATTTTAAAATATGGATGCGCGTACTTTACAATTGCAACGAAACAGTGAGATCTTGCGGAAATATATTCCGGAGCCTGCCGTTGAATTAATGGCGCAATGGATCGTACAGTTTGATTTTAAATTAAAGATCAAAAAAGAACGCAGCACGCGTTTAGGTGATTATTCATCGCCACGCAATGGCAGTAATCATTTAATAACCATTAATTACAATTTAAATAAATATTCGTTCTTAATTACGTTGGTGCATGAAGTGGCACACTTGGTTACCTTTAATCAATACAAGAACAGGGTGTTGCCACATGGTATCGAATGGAAAAAAGCATTCGCCGAATTAATGCAGCCTTTTATGAATTCAGATGTTTTTCCGGTAGATGTGTTGTATGCCGTTCGTAAATACATGCAAAATCCTGGTGCATCAAGCTGCTCAGATAAAACACTTTTAAGAACATTAAAGCTTTATGATGAACAGGATGCAGACAAAATTTTTTTAGAATACTTGCCGCACAAAACAGTTTTTATGTATAACGGTCAGCGATTATTTCAAAAAGGAGAAAAAATTCGCACACGCTTTAGGTGTGTTGAAATAAGCACAGGCCAGATATACTTGTTCAACTCTCTTACTGAAGTAGAGATCTTTGAAAGTGTTAACGCTGGATCAAATTTGTAGGTAACACAATATTGGAGTGACCACTGTGTTTGCCATCAATAATATCCATTACTAAATTGGATGCATTTTGACCAATAGATTCAATTGGCTGTGAAACCGATAATACAGGCTTATCAATAAGGTTAAATAATTCCACATCATCAAAACAAGCCATTTTAGTTTTATCAAAATACGAACGCAGGTCCTTGTTTTCTTTAACCGCTTTTAATGCGGCAACAGCCAAGTGGTTATTCAACGAATAAATAGCGTCAATTTTTGTATTCGCATTCATGTATTTTCTAAGGGCGCTAACCACATCCTCATAAATGTTATCAAAATTCACATTCACGATCAAGTTTTGATCTAAGGCCAACTTGTTTTTTTGCAAAGCACCTTTATAGCCATTCAAACGATCTTCGATGGTACTGATGTAAGAAGGTGTGATACTTAAACAGGCAATACTCTTGCAACCCTCGTCAATCAATTTATTTACAACTTCCATTGATCCGCCGTAATTATCAATCACAATATAATTAGCGTTAAATAAAGGAATAACACGGTCAATAAAAACAATTGGTGTTTTGCTAAAACGCGGACTATTATAAAAATCGGCATTGTCGCATGAAGAAGCGATGATCAAACCATCAACACCTTGCTGATTGATCATCATATCAACCAACTTTTTTTCTTTCTCAACATTTTCTTCGGTACTACAAACCATTAAATTATATCCTTTACTAAACAATACAGTTTCAATGTTTTTAGCAATTTTAGAATAGAAAGGATTTCCAATATCTGCAACAATTAATCCTATGAAAAAACTTTTACCGGTTCTAAGGGCGCGGGCAAATTTATTGGGCGAATAATCCATTTGTGCAACGGCATCTAAAACGGCTGCTTGTGTTTTTTTGCTAATGCCGTATTGATTTCCTTTGCCATTTAACACCATTGAAATAAGTGTTTTTGAATAGCCCAACTCTCTCGACAGGTCTTCTAATTGTAATCTTTTCATAATTCAAATGTATATATATACTTCTTCTACTTTAAAATTCAACAAAGGTTTCTAAAAATTAAATGGATTTAGACGAATTGGCTAAATCTGTAGTCTAAAATTAAATGGTTTTAGATTTTAACAAGAAAAAGCTACCACTTTTTAACATTTAAGCGAGGTTGAGGATAAAAGAATTAAGTTAGCGGCGCAAAATCAAAAAACACCATCATGAAAGTATCTAAACTGGCTGAAAACATTATTGGTTCAGAGATCATTAAACTGGCAGGAGAAGTAAACGAAAAAATAAAACAAGGTGAAAAGATATACAATTTAACCATTGGCGATTTTAATCCGAATGTGTTTCCTATTCCTACCGAACTTAAAGATCTGATCGTTGACGAATATAACGCAAACCAAACCAATTATCCGCCTGCAGATGGTATGCTTGAATTGCGAACTGCAGTAAGCAATTTATTGAATAAGCGTTGTGCCTTAAATTATTCACCAACCGAAATTTTAATTGCCGGTGGCGCGCGTCCTATTATTTACAGCATTTTCAGAACATTGGTTGATAAAGGAGATACTGTGATCTTTGCTGTACCGTCATGGAACAACAATCATTACTCTTATTTAAATGATGCCAATATGGTTGTTATTGAGGCCTTACCTGAAAATAATTTTATGCCTTCGGCCAAAGATATTGCACCTCATATTCAAAAAGCTTCGTTAGTTGCATTATGCTCACCGCAAAATCCAACAGGAACTGTTTTCACCAAAGAGGGATTGAAAGAAATTTGTGATCTTATCTTAAGTGAAAACAAACGCCGTGGTAAAGATGCAAAGCCGGTTTACTTAATGTACGATCAAATTTATTGGGAATTAACCTATGGCGATATCAAACATTACAACCCTGTAACACTTGATCCTGCTATGAAAGAGTACACCGTGTTTGTTGATGGCATCTCTAAATCGCTTGCTGCTACAGGTGTTCGCGTGGGATGGAGCATGGGTCCTCAATTTATTATAGATAAAATGAAAGCTATACTCACGCATATTGGAGCCTGGGCGCCAAAGGCAGAACAAGTAGCAACAGCAAAATATTTATCGGATCTAACGAACTACACTAAATTTCTTGACGAGCAAAAAAACAAAATTAGCGCGCGTTTAGATGGCTTTTACAAAGGTTTCACGCAGTTAAAGAATGAAGGACATGCCGTAAATGCCATTACACCACAAGCAGCAATTTACTTAACGGTACAATTTGCATTGCACGGTAAAAAAACGGCAGATGGAAAAACGCTGGCCACCACAAAAGATATTACCAAATATATTTTAGATGAAGCTAAAATGGCCATTGTGCCTTTTTATGCCTTCGGAACTTCCGATAATTCATCATGGTATCGCCTTTCGGTAGGCACTTGCAAACTCGAAGATGTGAATGAGGCTATAGATAAGCTAAGAGCGG
The DNA here is from genome assembly GCA_044360115.1 of Bacteroidia bacterium. Lineage (GTDB taxonomy): Bacteria > Bacteroidota > Bacteroidia > B-17B0 > Aurantibacillaceae > Aurantibacillus. Next base: position 13,359 of record JBIKKW010000016.1, on the reverse strand, counting down.
CTTTATCAAAATTAAGCTAATCGAACATTTTCATTCTCGTGTTTCAATCAAATGTTAAAACACGTATTTTGAGTGAAATCAACTTTTAAAAGAGTATACTTCGGGCTCCTCTTATTAAAGATATGGTTTTCGAAATCATATAAGTTGTATCTTTGTGAAATGCAGCCAATTAATTGGCATGTGTTAAACAAAACAACTTATTCATATGAAATATAGATCACTCCTATTTTCGGCTTTATTTATTTTTTTGATCGGCTTTACCAAAGCTCAGACCAATACTGCCTGGACCCCTGTGCTTATTAGCATGGATGGAACAAATTCCTATAACGGTGTTGAATTAAATTACCAGCTTATTAAATGCGGTAACGATGATGTTTTGCTTTTAAAATTAAACAATACAAATACCTACTCTGTTAAAGCACATTGGATAAACGTGATCAAAACAAAGGATGGAAAAGAATTATATGGTAATTCAAAACTTACTACGGTTACACTTGGTGCAAACGCCGAAAACATCGGCACCTGCAAAGGAAAACAAAGCGAATTAAAAATTAAGCTAAGTGATTATGGCGTGAACGCAAATGATTTTGAAACAATTGTTGGCTCAAGCTTTGACACTAGTAAAAAATAAAACGACTCTTTCAAAAACGAAAATTGTACTCATGAAAAAACGAATTTATATTTCAGCTATCATTTTGCTAAGCAGTTTAAACTTACTACTTGCGCAATCTGTAACTTTTAATTTTACCGGTGCCATGCAACAATACGTTGTGCCGCCCGGTGTAACCGGTTTATGTTACACAGTTTGCGGTGCTCAAGGTATGGGTAATGGCCAAAACAGTATGCTAGGTGGTTTAGGTGGCCGTGTAATGGGCGTTTTAGCCGTAACTCCTGGTCAGGTTTTAGAAATTCGTGTTGGTGGCGGTGGTATTGCTACTAACATTGGTGGTTTTAATGGTGGTGCTAATGGCGGATCGGTTGCATGTTGTCCTAACTCTCGCGGTGGCGGTGGTGGTGGCGCATCTGATATTCGTGTTGCACCTTACGGTTTAGCAAATCGCGTGGCTGTTGGTGGCGGCGGTGGCGGTACCGGAGGGAATCGTATTCAAGCTTGTTCGCCCGGTTGTGGTGGCGGCGGCGGCGGCGGCTGGTATGGCGGCGGCGGCGGCGGAGCTTATGGTGGTTCACCCGGTCAAGGTGGAACACAAGTTGCCGGCGGTAACGGTGGTGCTTCATGTTGCGGTTGTCCTTTAGCGCCTCAACCTGGTGCAGCCGGTGCTTTTGGCTTAGGTGGTAATGGTGGTAATTTAGGTGGTTGTAATAATCAAGCGGCAAATAATCCTGGCTGTGCCGGTGGACATGCAGGGGGTTTAGTTGGTTTAGCCGGACCAAATTGCACGAATGGTACTGGTTGCCCAAGTACTTGGGCTGGTGCCAGTGGTGCCGGTGGAAGTAGTTATGGTCTTCCTGCTTCTACACCAACATTAACCGGTCAGTTTCAATCCGGTAATGGTATTGTTATTTTAAATCCTAATTGTTGTGCTTCTCCTTCATTAACTGCAGGTGCTACACCTTCGGCAGTTTGTCCTGGTCAGTTAACTACATTAACAGTAACAGGTGCAGGTGCAGGCGGAACCTACACATGGCTTCCAATGAATATTACAGGAAGTAACGTTGCGGTTAGCCCAACAGCAACTACTGTTTACACAGTGCAAGGTGCTGCTGCATCTTCTACTTGTGCAGGAACTCAAACGGTGCAGGTAGTTTTAAATACACCTCCTGTGCCTGTAGTAAATAACCCAACAGCTTGTGTTGGAAGTGATCTGTTGTTCACTGCTAATGGCGGTACAGCTTATACATGGACCGGCCCAAGCGCTTATAACTCAGCCGTTCAAAATCCAACATTAACAAATGCACAGGTAAGCAATGCAGGTAATTATACGGTGATCGTAACCGGAGCCAATGGTTGTACAGCATCTGCCGTATCGCAAGCAAGTGTGGCGCCTGTTCCAACACTTTCTATCTTAGGAACAAACACCATGTGCTCTCAAAGCTTTAATGGATCAACAAATACCGTTGCTTTATCGGTTTCAGGTGCAAACACCTACACATGGGCAAACCCTGCAGGTTACATGCCTCCTACCGGAAATGGTGCAAACTTTAATGTTACAGCTCCAGTGGTTTTGATCCCTTCAATTGATAATGTTACCGTAACAGCAACCGGTGCTTTGGGCTGTACAGCTCAGGCAGTATATAACTTAACGGTATTACCAAATCCGGTATTAACCTTTGCACCGGCACAACCAACATTGTGTTATGGTAAAACAGCTACCATTAGTGTGAGTGGCGCTGCAAGTTATGTTTGGGCTTCGGGCAATACACTCAATACAACCACCGGCTCATTAGTAACTGCAAGTCCTTTGGTTAATACAACATACACAGTTATTGGTAGCGCTTTAGGATGTAATAGTGATAATCATTTTATAACTGCTACTGTTGTTCCAAACCCAACTGTGTTTATTTCATCGGGTACGCCAACCGTTTGTTATGGTTCAGGTATGACTTTAATTGGTAATGGTGCATTTTCGTACACATGGTATCCGAATGTTGCCATTAGCAATATAAACATTAACAATCCAATTGTTTCGCCTTTAACTAACACACAATATACCTTAGTTGGTGAATTGAATACTTGTACCTCAACTGCGGTGCAAGAAGTAACTGTAATACCATTACCAACTTTACAAATGGCGGCAGATAAAACCACAATTTGTTATGGTGGTGTTGCCAATTTAGTTGCCAATGGTGCTTTCAATTATCAATGGTCGCCAACAGCCGGTTTAAATAATCCAAACTCAAACGTTGTTGTTGCATCACCTGAACAAACTACCATTTATACTGTAATGGGTAATAACGGTGCTTGTACCGGAACTGCTGTGGTACAGATCAATGTGGTGCCTCGTCCTGAATTATTACTGAGCACCAATTCAAACAAAATTTGTAAAGGAACCAGCACTACAATTTTTGCAAGCGGTTCACAAAATTTCAATTGGTCACCAATACAAAGCATTAACTTAGTTGGACCAAACACGGCTTCCGTTAATCCTTCAGAAAGCACTAATTACACAGTTACTGCTTACAACACAGCAGGCACATTGCAATGTAGTGTAACACGTGAAATTCTAATTGAGGTTGTGCCACAAGTAACAACAGCGGTTAGCGGAAATGTTTCTATATGTGAAGGTGAAAGCACCATGTTGTTAGCATCAGGAAGCAATATGTATGTATGGACCCCTACTCTTGGTTTAAGTGATCCTTCAGTTAATAATCCTTATGCGAGTCCTAAATCAACAACCATTTATCAGGTAATTGTATCCAACCAAGGTTTTTGTGGTTCAACGGGTACAGTAATGGTTACTGTTCGTCCGCAACCAACGGTTGATGCAGGTATTGGCGGTACGTTTAATTTAGATGAACCAATGTATTTAAACGCAATTGGTAATGGAACTTTAACCTGGATATCGGGCGACGGTATACTTTGTCATTCTTGTCCGAATACCCAATTAACCACCAATAAAGGCGGTTGTTATAAGATACAAGCCGTAAATGAATTTGGTTGTAAAGCGTATGATGATGTTTGTATTGAGGTTACTGCAAATTACAACTTATACATTCCAAACAGCTTTACACCGAATAGTGATGGTAATAACGATCTTTTTCAGGTGTATGGTACAGGCTTCAATAAAGTTGAGATCATTGTATTTGATCGTTGGGGCGAAAAGTTATTTACTACAACCGATGCTCAAAAAGGATGGGACGGTACTTACAAAGGTGTTAATGTAAAAGATGATGTGTATGTTTACCAGGTTAAATTCACAACCCTAGATGGTAAAAATCACACAAAAACCGGACATGTTACCATATTAAAATAGTTGCCTTTTTTGGGCAACTATTTTTCCTCTGTACTTTGGTTTTCTTGCATGGTAAAATTATTACCTTTGTAAAAAAAACATATGTTATCAGCAAAAGTTAGCAAAGCGTTAAATACGCAAATTGAATTAGAAGCTTCATCATCGCAATATTATTTGGCAATGGCCAGCTGGGCCGAAACACAAGGCTTAAATGGTATTTCAACTTTTTTATACGGGCACGCCGATGAAGAGCGTATGCACATGATGAAATTGATCAAGTTTGTGAACGAGCGTGGCGGACATGGTGTTGTGCCGGCTTTAAAACAACCTCCTGTAACTTTCAAATCGGTTAAATCGGTTTTCGAAGAAATATTAAAACACGAAATGAAAGTAACTAACGAGATCAATAATTTAGTAGATATTACATTAAAAGAAAAAGATTATACAACGCATAATTTCCTTCAGTGGTACGTAAGCGAACAAATTGAAGAGGAAGCTTTAGCGCGCCAGATCGTAGATAAATTAAAATTGATTGGCGACGATAAAGGCGGATTGTATTTCTTTGATCGTGATTTGGAAGCCTTAGCATCTGCCAACGAAGCGGGTGGCGGAGGAAATGAAGAAAAAGGTAAAAAAGGCTAATCCTATCTTAAGGATTGTTTCACATTAACAGGGATTTTCTTTTTCAAATAGAATTTCCCTGCTTTTAGATCTCCCTTTACATGAATAGCGCCAAAACTTTGTGAGCTCATCAACTTCATCACATCGGCCACATTCATATCTTTAAAGCTGCTTTTTAAATTAAAACTGTATTCTCTTTCATCGTTTGCGGCAATGTGAACACGCTTTTTCATTTTTGCTTTTCCTAATTGAATACCGGATAAAACTACATCAAATTCACTTGGATAAATGGAAAACCCAATGGTGTTTGGGTTTTTAATTCCTAATACCACATCGGCATCAATTCCACTCGTATTCACGCTATTCACTTTAAAGCCTTTTACCCCGGTGCATTCGGCCTCCTTAAAACTTTTACAGGAAAATAAAAACAAACCTATGATTATGGCAAGTAAACTATTTTTCATGCTTTAATTTTTTTATCAACGGCACTAAGGATGCCAATACCCAAACACTTTCTAATATAACAAATGGCCAAAACGAAATTAAAAAACTCGAAACACCTGCCAGGCCTGCTCCTGCAATATTCAACAACAAATAGGCAACGCTATCCGGTCTGAGTTTATTCAACAAGTTCAATACAAAAGCCAACAGCAATAAGGTTACACCTGCCGAACCGATCCAACTGCTGATATCCATTATTTACTGTATAGTTGTGAATAGTGCTTATAGAACAAAGGAATAGTTTCAATACCCTTATAGTAATTAAATAATCCATAATGCTCATTTGGCGAATGCAATGCATCACTGTCTAATCCAAAACCAAATAAGATACTATCCAAACCTAATTCTTTTTTAAACAATGCTACAATAGGAATACTTCCACCACCACGAGTAGGAACCGGCTTTTTACCGTATGTTTCTTCCATAGCAGCGCTAGCAGCTTTGTAAGCAGGGTTCTCCGGACTTACCACAAAAGGCTCACCACCATGATGTGGCTTAACGGTGATCTTCACACCTTTTGGCGCAACACTTTCAAAATATTTTTGGAAGATTGCACTGATCTTATCAGAGTTTTGATTTGGAACCAAACGCATGCTTATTTTCGCGAATGCTTTGCTTGGTAAAACCGTTTTTGCTCCTTCTCCGGTATATCCACCCCATATACCATTTACATCCAGGGTCGGACGAATACCGGCACGTTCAATGGTTGAATAACCGGCCTCTCCATAAACATCATCAATATCAAGATCTTTTTTATACGCATCCAAACTAAATGGTGCCTTTGCCATTTCCTTTCTTTCCGCATCAGATAATTCCAAAACATCTTCATAAAAGCCCGGAATAGTGATATGCTTATTCTCATCATGACAAGATGCAATGATCTTACATAACACATTGATCGGGTTAGCAACTGCACCGCCATACACACCACTGTGCAGATCGCGGTTAGCACCAACTACTTCAACTTCCATGTAAGCTAAACCTCTTAAACCTGTATCAATACTTGGTGTATCGTTTGCAATTAATGATGTATCTGAAATTAAAATAATATCGCCTTTTAATTTTTCTTTGTTCTCCATGATCCATGGCCCAAGGCTTGGCGAACCAACTTCTTCTTCACCTTCGATCATGAACTTTACATTACAAGGCAATGTGTTTGTGCGCATCATTATTTCAAATGCTTTCACGTGCATGTACATTTGCCCTTTATCATCACACGAACCACGCGCAAAAATAGCACCATCAGGATGTATCTCTGTTTTTTTGATCACCGGCTCAAATGGTGGCGAATCCCACAAGTTCAATGGATCTGCAGGTTGCACATCATAATGCCCGTAAACAATTACAGTTGGTTTTGAAGGGTCAATGATCTTTTCACCATAAACCACCGGAAAACCTTTTGTTTTGCAGATCTCAACTTTATCAGCTCCTGCTTCAATCAAACGTGTTTTAACAGCCTCTGCCGTTCTTAAAACATCATCTTTATATTTTGTATCGGCACTTATCGAAGGAATTCTTAATAGTTCAAGTAACTCGTTCAACATACGATCCTTATTGCTGCCAATGTAATTGGTAATTGTATTTCTTTCCATAAACTTAAATAAGTCGTAAATTTATGTTTTTAATTGTTTTAATAAAAGCATGTTCAAACAATATTTGCACCTTTTAGCTTTCTGCCTCATTTACTCGGCATCTAATGCTCAGTTCAAGAATGTTTTAATTAGTACTCAAATGGAACCCGAGGAAGTTAGCATTGCCATTAACCCAAAAAATACCAACCAAATTATTGCCGGGGCAAATTTGGCAAGTTATTATTATAGTAAAGACGCGGGCCTTACCTGGACACGCAAGGTTTTGAAATGCGAAAAATACAATGTTTACGGTGATCCGATGTTGTTTTGGGATACCTTACAAAACGCCTACTACATGCATTTATCGTTCCCAAATCCAAAAATAACACCCGATGGCAGTTGGATAGATCGTATCGTGCTCAATAAATCAACCGATATGGGCGAAACCTACAACGCGTGTTATGCCTTTGGAAAAAACAACAAAAAAGTACAAGACAAGCATTGGGCTGTGGTTGATCCTAAAACCAATCACATTCACGTAAGCTGGACACAGTTTGATAAATACGAAAGCAAGGATCCGAAAGACTCGTCGATCATACGTTATACGCGCTCAATAGATGGCGGGGAAACTTGGCTCGAACCAAAAAAAATAAGTTATTACACCGGCGATTGTATTGATAGCGACAACACCGTTGAAGGTGCAGTGCCTTGTGTAGGACCAAACAGTGAAGTTTATATTGCCTGGGCCGGACCAAAAGGCCTGGTGTTTAACCGCTCATTAGATAACGGTAATACATGGTGGCCAATTGAAAAAATAATAGATAGTATACCCGGTGGCTGGGATTATAAAATAGACGGGCTTTTCAGAGCAAACGGCATGCCTTTTACGGCATGCGATAACAGCAAAGGCGCCAACAAAGGCCGTATTTATATTTGCTGGAGCGATGCTAAATTTGGTGAGAAAAACAAAGATGTATTTTTAACCTACAGCGATGATAAAGGTGAAACATGGAGTGATCGCATTTTGGTAACCTTTTATCCAAATCACAAACAACAATTTATGCCGCATTTTACAATTGACCAAACAACTGGTTACTTGTATTTTTTATATTACGATCGCCGAAATTTTGCAAATGGCAACTTAACCGATGTGTTTGTGTCTGTAAGTAGAGATGGCGGTAAAACCTTTTCGCACCAAAAGATCAACGAAAAAACCTTTAGTCCAAGTAAAGAAGTGTTTTTTGGCGATTACATTGGCATATCGGCACACAATGGTGTTATCAGGCCCATGTGGATGCAAATGGATGAGGGCAAGAAATTAGGTGTGTACACGGCTATCATCAGCGAAAATGATCTGCTAAATGCACAAATCAAAAACACCATTAGTTTTAATAATTCAAGTCCTTTCGTGTACAATTCAAAAACAAAAGTATTGTTCAATAGCGATACTACCGGCCTATACAGTGCTTACCTTTATAAAGCAACCGACCCCACATTTGAAGTTAAAGTAACCGATAAAGGAAAATTGAAAAAAGGTGTTAACGATCTAACGGTTAAATTCAAAAAATTAAAACTTACCAAAGGGACATATGTTTTAATGTTGTACAATAATAACCGCAGTTATTACGTTTGGATACAAGAAGAATAAATTGAGATACATTTATACATATTTGATGCTGTTAGCAAGTGTATTTAGCTTTGCTCAACGAATCATTAATGCAAACGTGAGTTTGGTAAATTCGCAAAACCAAACAGGCACTACCTCACAGGTACTCGTTCGATTTTCACTAACTGCGGGGCCCGCATGTCCGGGTTACGAAATACTGCATTGTACCGACTCCATTAACTACTTACCATTTTACAATTATGCCGGCCTTTGCGGCGATCAAACCCGCGAAGTTTCTTTTAGCCATACGCACGGTAATCCTTTACCCGAAATGGTAAACTATTACAAAGTTTCAATTCCCGGATACGAAACCTCACCGGCCATGCGCATTTTTGTTGGCGCACAAGCACCGCAATCAAACTTAAAAGTTTATCCAAACCCAGCATTTAATGAGAGCTACTTAAAATTGATCTTCTCCAACTATTTTGGAAAAGAAGTGAATGGTTTTTTGTATGATCAGCAAGGCATCAAAATGAAAACTTTAACCATTGCCATACAACAAGATAGAGGCGAGGTTTATATTGGCGATCTGGATGACGGAATGTATATCATTTGGTTAACCGATGGTAATATTTTGTTTAAGAGCAAATTTATTGTGAAAAGAGTTTAAAATACCGGTTTTAAAGCCCTATTTACTTTGTTTCTAAACGATTATTTACTACTTTTATTGGTCCCGGATATGTTGAAAAGAACGAAGATCTTCATACTAATCATACTTTTTGGTTCAGCCTTAAAAATTGAGGCCCAGTTTTATTATGGTATGCAAATGGAGTTTGGTAAAAACCGTATCCAGTACCAGGATTTTAATTGGACCTATTTTGATTATGAGCGATTTCGTGTATACTCCTATGCTGGCGGTGCCGAAATTGCCAAGTACGTTTCTGTATCGGTGAATAATCAATTGCCTATACTTGAAAAACGATTGGAATATCAGGTTGAAGACAAAATAAATGTGATCGTTTACAACAATCAAAACGATTTTAAGCAAAGCAATATTGGTTTAAATAACGATGAATCGTCGAACATTGGCGGAACCACAAAGATCATTGGCGATAAGATATTTGTATACTTCAATGGTAGTCATGCCGATCTTGACAAACAAATTCGCGCGGCTTTAGCAGAATTAATGATCAATCAGATATTATACGCCGGTAATGCGCGCGAAATGGTACGCAACTCCACCATGCTTAATTTACCTACATGGTACACGCAAGGTTTGGTGCAATATCTGTCGGAAGGCTGGAACAGTTATTACGATAATGTTCTATATGATGCCTTGAAGGATGATAAGATCAACAAGTTCAATAAACTGAATGGTAAACAAGCCATAAATGCAGGACACGCCATTTGGCATTACATTGTGGATATGCATGGCGAGTCTTACATCCCGCACTTGTTATACATGACCAAAGTGAACCGTTCACCCGATTACGCGTTCCTCTTTGTATTAGGTATTTCGTTTGATAATCTGATCTATGATTTTGTTGATGCGCAAAACCGTAGATTATACATGAGTAAAGATTCAGCGCGTACCTCACCTATCAACAACAACTCTGTTTTAAAAAAATACAAATACACCAAACATTATTATCAATTACGAATTAGCAACGATGCGCAACATGTAGCCTATACAACTTATGAATTGGGTCAGTTTAAAGTTTATGTGCGCAATTTGGAAGAGAAAAAACAAAAACGCATTTTAAAATTCGGGCCAAAAATTGAACGCATAGATGATTACAATTACCCATTGATCAACTGGCATCCAAACGGAAAAATTGTGATGCTGGTTTATGAATTAAAAGATCAAATTGTAATTCATACTTACGATATTGAAACAAAAGAAAAAAAGATCCGCAATCTCCCGGGATTTGAAAAGGTAAACAGTTTTTCTTTTAGTCATGATGGTAAAAAGCTTGCCATGAGTGGCGTTAAAAAAGGAAAAGGACAAAGTGATATCTTTATTTTTACTTTGAACAACAGTGGTTTAGAACAAATAACCAATGATATTTGGGATGATAATAATCCGGTGTTCGTTAAATCATCAAAGCAGATCGTGTTTGAAAGTAATCGTGTGAATGATACCGTAAAAGGCAAGGATGATGCACAGTTCTATTATAAGTTCAATAAACACATGGATCTGTTCATGGCATCGTATCCATTTAAATCGCCTGTACTTGTGCGTGTGACCAACACCACCGATACAGATGAGCGCATGCCACAAGCTTTTACAAACCAATACATCACCTACCTCAGCGAAAAGAATGGTATTTACAACCGTTATGTTGCCGAGTTTGATAGTTCCATTTCTTTTGTAGATACAACGGAACATTACCGCTATTTCTTTAACAGCAAACTGGCCACTAATTACGATCGCAATATTTTAGAGCAGAACATTAATTTTAATGCAACCCATGCGGCCGAAGTTTATTTTTATAAAGGCAAAGATTATTTGGCAGTAACGCCACTTGCAAAACCGGGCAATTACATTGATCAAAAAATAAAAGACACCTGGTTTAAAATGACCATTAAACCGGCTTTGCTCGATCCTTATTTTTACAATGCAAAACGTTTTCAGCCCGAAACAATGTCGCCTTCCATCAATCAAACACCAAAAAAACAAGAAGGCATAGATTTTGATAATTACGAATTAAGTGGCGAAACAAAAAAACAAGATGTTGTAAAACCTCAGCCAAATACTTCACTAAAAGATTCAACTAACAAACCAAAAACAAACAACATTTTAAATTTCCCGATCCAAAAAAATTATTACACCTCGTTCTATAGCGATTACATTGTTACGCAGTTTGATAATTCGTATTTAGGAACAAACTACCAACGCTTTTCAGGCGCAGGTTCTCCGGTTTATTTAAATCCGGGATTGAACTTTTTATCGAAAGTTGGTATTAGCGATCTGTTTGAAGACCATCGTATTGTTGGTGCGTATCGCTTCTCGGGTATTTCCGATCTGTTTACCATTGGCGGAATGGATAATGAGTTTTTGCTTTCATATGAATACCGTAAAAAACAGATCGATCACCAAGTAGTATTGCATCGCCAGAGTTTTGTGAAGATCGATAATTTTTACGGCAGTCCGGCACGTGCGCATATACATGATGTGAGATATACCGCCAAATTACCGATTTCAGAGGTGTTAGGTGTTAAAGGTTCAGTGTTGTATCGTAACGATCAGTTCAATTATTTTTCATTGGGAGATGTCTCTTTACCAAAACGCCCAACCTACGATAATTACGCAGGTGCACGCGTAGAATTGATCTATGATGATACACGAAATGTGATGCTGAATATTTTAAATGGCTTTAGAGGAAAAATTTGGTTAGAGTATTGGCGACTGATTAAAAAAGACAGACACGACCTAATCACCGGAGGATTTGACTTGAGACACTATCAAAAAATTCATCGTCAGATCACTTGGTGCAATCGTTTAGCCGGCGGAAACTCATTAGGTACCGATAGGTTAGTTTTTTATTTAGGTGGAGTTGATAATTGGTTCAATGCTAAATTCAATAACGAGATCAACATTGTAAATCCCGATCAATACCAGTTTCAAACACTGGCAACCAATATGAGAGGCTTCTCACAAAATATCCGTAACGGAAATAATTTTGTGGTGTTCAATTCTGAATTACGTTTTCCATTCATTAAATATTTTGTTGATCGCCCATTGCGTTCCGATTTCTTGAACAACTTGCAGGTTATTGGTTTTGCTGATGTTGGCGCAGCTTGGTATGGCTTTAACCCATTAAGTCGCGATAATACCGAAAACGTGAATACGTATTTACAAGGGAGTGAATTAAGCCCTACAATTATTACGGTAATAAATAATAAAGACCCGATGGTTGCCGGTTTTGGTTGGGGAATTCGTTCACGTATTTACGGTTATTTTGTGCGATTAGATATTGGTTATGGTGTTGATAAACTCAAATGGCAAAAACGCCTGATCGGACTTTCGTTCGCAACTGATTTTTAAAATGAATACAGTTTTAATTTTACTTTCTGTTGGTTTAGTGGCCGGATTTTTAAGCGGTTTAATTGGCATAGGTGGTGGCGTGGTCATTGTTCCTATTTTGGTATACTTTATGCACATGAACCAAAAAGCCGCGCAAGGAACAACCTTATTCATGTTCTTATTACCAATTGGTTTTTTGGGTGTATACAATTATTACAAGCAAGGCCAAATTGATATGAAAAGCGCGTTGATCATGTGCATCACCTTTATTATTGGCAGTTATTTTGGCAGCAAAACAGCGTTAACACTCGATACAAAAATCATTAAACAAGTGTTTGGCGCGTTCATTATTTTAATTGGTTTAAAAATGTTACTGAACAAATAATGAGAACAGTTGAAACCATAAAACAAGCTGCTGAAACTATTTTTTCAGAAGTACAAAACATCAGAAGACACATCCATCAAAACCCGGAACTATCTTTTCAGGAACATCAAACCTCACAATTCATTCAAAGTGTTTTAAAAAAACACAACATTGCATTTACGGCAGGTGTTGTAAATACAGGAATTGTTGCGCTTATTAAAGGTAAAAATCCCGATAAGAAAACGATTTTGTTGCGCGCCGATATGGATGCCTTGCCAATTGAAGAAAAGAATAAAGTGCACTATGCTTCGGCAAACAAAGGTGTGATGCACGCATGCGGACACGATGTACACACAGCCTGTGCGCTAGGGGCAGCTATTATTTTAGATCAGTTAAAAAACGAATTTGAAGGAAGTATAAAAATTATTTTTCAGCCGGGCGAAGAGGTATTGCCGGGAGGTGCCTCCTTAATGCTGAAAGAGGGAATACTTGAAAACCCAAAAGTGCAAACGGCCATGGCACAGCATGTTTTTCCGAGCATGGAAACCGGTAAGGTGGGATTTAGACCGGGAATGTATATGGCCAGCACCGATGAACTTTATATTACTGTAAATGGAAAAGGCGGACATGCTGCCATGCCGCAAGATTATGTTAATCCACTGATCATTGCGAGTGAGATCTTGTTGGCAATTCATAACCAATTTATGAAGCCAGGGGCTTTAAACGGCACCAATGGCGAAAGCATTCCTACGGTGGTT